>CACDUI010000002.1 GCA_902555985.1 uncultured Candidatus Actinomarina sp. | reverse complement strand
AGATCGAGTCTTCATTAATTCAGTATCGAAATAACCTAATAAATAGAAATGATATTGAAGATGTCAATAGTATTGATGACAATTTAAGCAACATCTTTAACTTAGTAAATGAGCTTGATTTAGTGCTTTCTTATAGAATATTGATATCTGAAGTTCTTATTTATAATGATTTACCTACAGATGAAAACAATGTGGATATTGAAGCAATTACTAATGATTTGTCAAACATAATTGCTCAAAGTAAAGTAAATATTTCAAACTTACCTGAAATAAACGAATTTAGTAAACATAAAGCTCTAGTAAATGATGCTGTAGATACTGCAGAAAACCTACACGGGAGATATTTGGGAGCATTAAGAAACAACGAATACGGTGTTGCACAATCTATTGCTCAGGCAATACTTTTAAATAAAGAAACCGAAATACAACTTTTTGAGAGTGCACTAATTACATTTAAAGATAAATCAAATAGTAATTACAATAATTTTAAAAATCTGCCTTAATTTAAAGCTCTGCTACTTCTTTTTCAAAGTCAGAAGCATCTGAAAACTCTTTGTAAACTGATGCAAATCTTAAATATGCTACTTTATTTGTCTCTTTTAAATTAGAAAGTACCGTTTCGCCAATTATTTCAGTCTTAACTTTATTGCCATGGTCTTTAATTTCATTATGTATGTTGTCTACGAGCGTTTTTAGTTTTTTATCATTGATATCTAGACCGCCAAAAGCATTTTCAATGCCTTTGTATAGTTTTTCATAATCAAAATCTTCCATAATACCGCTTCTTTTTTGAACCATAAGACCAATATCTGCTTTTTCATAAGTTGTAAATCGAAGATCACATTTTGGACACTCTCTTCTTCTTCGAATAGAGCTACCTTCACTATTTTTTCTAGAGTCAATAACGTTTGTTTCTTCTTTACTGCAGTAAGGACATACCATATATAGTATCATTATAGTTATCTCTAAATCTTGTATCAAATATTTGTAGGTAAAACTAGTATTTGATCAACGAAAAGTGTTGCATCTTCTAAATTATTTAAATTTTTTACTATATATATAAATTTTTCATGATTTTTATGATTAAATTTTGATGCAATTGACCAAAGGGTGTCTCCATATTCAATTTTGTACTCAATTGTTGCTGTATTATCTATAGTCTGAGAATTCTTTAAAGGTGATTTTGAACTAATTATTATTAATGTACTAAAAATATACAAAACAACTATAAATTTAATTCTTAACTTCATAAAAACAATATAGAAATGATGTATGACAAATTTTTCTCGAACAAATGTTCTAATCTATGCTATAATTTATAATATATGAACAAGCAGTCAGAAATTTTAAATTATATAAATAAGAAATTAGCTTTAGAAGGTCAAGCACCATCTGTTAGAGAAATTGCTAGTGCAGTAAATCTCAAATCAACAAGTTCAGTTCAATATCACCTTGATAATTTAGTTAAAAAAGGTCTTCTTTCAAAAAAGGCTAATTTATCAAGATCAATCTCAAATAATAAGAAAATAATAAACTTTAAAACTATTCCAGTAATAGGTGAGATATCAGCTGGAACACCGCTGTTAGCTGAGGAAAACAAAGTAGGTGAAATACCTATCGTTGAAGAAAAATATAATAAAGATTTATTTGCTTTAAAGGTTAATGGAGATTCAATGATAGAAGCTGGTATTCATGACGGAGATATAGTCGTTGTAGATAAAAATATTGAACCTAAAAATGGTGATATCGGTGCATTCATGATAAATGATACTGAAGCAACAGTAAAATATTTAGATACTATCTCTGGTAAAAAATACCTAATACCTGCCAATAAAAACTATCAAAATTATGAAATAAATGAAAACACTCAACCTGTAGGTAAAGTAGTAAGTTTATTTAGAGATATATAACTTCTCCAGAAAGAAATAATTTATCATTTTCAAATCTTAAATTTAAATCTCCTCCTGGATACATAACAAAAGAGTTATTTTCTAATTTTTCTGTTTTATTTAAATAATTGAACAAACACAATGCTCCGGACCCACATGCATCTGTCTCCCCTACACCTCTTTCATAAACTCTAGCCTTTATATAACTACTATTTATAAATTGATATATTTCAATATTCACACCATCAGGAAAATTACCAGAGGCTTTAACTTCGTTATTCAAACTTTCAAGATCTGTATTATCAACATCGTTAACTTCAATCATTAAATGAGGATTACCAACTGTAGATTTAATTCCAATAAATTCTTGAAAATTAATTTCATTGTTATCGTACGTTGGTATAGGTGCCTCTATCTCAACATCGTCTTTATCAACAAAAACATTTATATCACCAACTGGAGCATTAACAGTAAAAATATTTGTACTTACATATGAATTATCTAGTGAATATTTAGCTACGCACCGCACACCATTAACACAAAGTTCTGCACTGGATCCATCATTGTTAAAATAATGCATTTTTACATAATCTTCATTAATTGGTTCTACAAATATAACACCATCAACATCATGCTCAGAATCACTAACTAGAGCAATAATTTGAATTTCAGAAACTGGACCATCATATTTACCAACGAGAAAGTTATTACCGGTTCCAGACATGTAAGCAAAGTTAGACATTAATAATCTCCATAAAGGAATTGTATACTTCTTCTTCGTTATCAGATTCAATCATTTTTAACTTATCTTCTTTTTTAAACCATGTAATTTGTTTTTTTGCGAGTCTTTTAGTTTTTATATTAATATTCTCCTCAAGATTTTCAGATAGATTCATACCTATAGCTTGAAGAATAGTTTTTGAAGGATTTTTAATTTTATTAATTTCATCTACTAAGCCATTATTAACCATATATTTTGTTCTATTTTCTATATTGATTTTGTAATCTGGATGATTCCAAAAAATACCAACATAATTATCAGGTAAACACACATCTGGGAAAACATATTTTGATTCTTCTAATATATAACTTTCAATGTTTCTCATTAACCGTCTTTTATTCAATTCTATTTCAGGAATTGGTATTTCATTTAATTCATGAAACATAATTAATTGATTATAATTTAGCTGTTCTAATTCTGACCTTATTGCTGGATCAGTGGGCATAAATTCATAACGATCAGTAATAGCTTTTACATATAACCCTGAACCGCCAACAGCTAAGATATCTTCATTAAAAGATTTCTCTGGTATTTCTTGATCGATTAAATAATTTAAATAATCGATAATTGAGAAATTTTGGTCACATTCAGCTATATCAATACCATAATATTTAACCTGTGCTTGCATAACATCTGTTGGTTTAGCAGTTAAAATATCAAGACCTCTGTATACGGCCATTGAATCAACAGAAAGAATAGACATGTTATTTTCGAGAGCAATTTTATGAGCTAAATTAGATTTTCCAGAAGCGGTAATACCAGTAAGAAAATACAACAAATTAGATTTTTTCTGCTTTCAAATAAAATGGAGTTGAATCAACAATATTAATATTTACTAGATCTCCAACAGAAACTCCAGTTTTCTCAATGTGAGTAATTTGACCACTATTAATTTTTCCAGTAAAGATTTGTTCGTTCTTTTTAGATATGTTTTCAATGAGAACTGATTGTGATGTGCCAATAAATCTTTTTAATCTTCTTGAACTAATATCTGTTTGTACATCTTTCAAATGTTGAAAACGGTTTGTAATAATTTCCTGATTAATAAAATCATCTTCCATATCATAAGCAGCTGTCCCTGGCCTTGGTGAAAATTGAAACATATAAATAGAATCAAATTCAGCATAATTGACTATATCCATGGTGTCTGCAAAATCTTCATCAGTTTCACCAGGAAAACCTACAATAATATCAGTTGTAAGAGATATGTCTGGAATAATTGATTTTATCATATCAATTTTTTGAATAAATCGTTCTTTGTTATAACCTCTATGCATTTTTGCAAGAAGTTTACTGCTTCCACTTTGTAAAGGTACATGAATTTGATTACAAACTTTTTCTAAGTCTCTAACAGCATATATTGTTTCTTCTTTAAAGTCTTTTGGGTGTGGTGAAGTAAAACGTATTCTTTCTAATCCATCTATTTTATTTAACTGT
Source organism: uncultured Candidatus Actinomarina sp. (assembly GCA_902555985.1). Classification (GTDB taxonomy): domain Bacteria; phylum Actinomycetota; class Acidimicrobiia; order Actinomarinales; family Actinomarinaceae; genus Actinomarina. The sequence continues at coordinate 162,934 of CACDUI010000002.1, read as the reverse complement.
GTTAAAAGATTTGCAAAGTACGGTGTGCTTTTGTTATCAATTTTTAAATCACGGCCATATGAGTTAACATTTTGTCCTAATAAAGTTATCTCTTTAACTCCAGTATCAACTAACTGTTGTGCTTCGTTAATAATATCACCAGGTCGTCTGCTTATTTCAGGACCTCTTACAGATGGGACGATGCAAAAAGTGCAGGAATTATTACATCCGATTTGAATTGTTATCCATGCTGAATATTCTGATTCTCTGATCGATGGAGCGTCAGTTGGCATTTGTTCAATTTCATCAACAATTTCAGTTACCGGACCCCAGTCTTCTGATTGATTTAATAAATTAATAATATTTGTAAGATTGTGTGTACCTAAAACTACATCAACCCAAGGGGCCCTATCTCGAACTAATGCCTTATCTTTTTGTGCAGCACATCCGCCTACTAATAATTTTCGATGATTTTGTTTACTCTTCCACTGTTTTAATTGACCTAATGTTCCATATAGTTTGTCATCAGCATTTTCACGTATAGTGCATGTATTAATAAATAAAACATCTGCGTTTTCCTCAGAATTAGCTTTTATCATGCCATCAAGTTCGAACATTCCAGCAATCTTTTCAGAATCATGGACATTCATTTGACAGCCAAAAGTTTTAACATAATATTTTTTACCAACCCGAGATGGGGTAATATTTATCTTTGACTTAATTTCAACTGTTTGTTCCACAATTGAATTATAAAATTGTTATTTAAATAATACTTGTATTATTTTTCAGCAGTTGTATCTTCTGTTTCATCTTCTATAACTTCTTCATCAGATTCATCAGATTCAATTAAACCTACTGCTTTATAAACATCAGTTTCTAATTGAAGAGCTATATCAACATTTTCTCTTAAAAATCGTTTAGAGTTTTCTTTTCCTTGTCCTAGTTGAATCTCATCATATGTGAACCATGCTCCAGCTTTTCTAACTATTCCATGTTCAACCCCAACGTCAACTAAACTTCCTTCTCTAGAGATACCTTGACCGAACATAATATCAAACTGAGCTTCTTTGAAAGGTGGTGCTACTTTATTTTTAACAATTTTTGCTCTCACTCGATTTCCAATCATTTCAGCACCAACTTTTAGTGTTTCAATTCTTCGTATATCAATTCTCACGGAAGCATAAAACTTAAGTGCTCTACCCCCACTTGTAGTTTCTGGAGATCCCCACATAACTCCAATCTTTTCTCTAATTTGATTAATAAAAATTACAGTAGTTTGTGTTTTATTTATAGAAGATGTAAGTTTTCTTAATGCTTGTGACATTAATCTAGCTTGTAAACCAACATGTGATTGGCCCATTTCTCCATCAATTTCTGCCTGCGGAACTAAAGCAGCTACAGAATCAATAACAACTACATCTACACCTTCTGAATCAATTAACATATTTGCTATCTCTAATGCTTGCTCGCCTGTATCAGGTTGTGAAACAAGTAGCTCATCTATGTCCACTCCAAGAGCACTTGCATAGATTGGATCTAAAGCATGCTCAGCATCAATAAAGGCGGCTACTCCTCCAGCTTTTTGAGCTTCAGCAGCAATATGCAATGAGAGTGTTGTTTTTCCAGAACTTTCTGGACCATAGATCTCTATAACTCTACCTTTAGGTACGCCACCTATACCTAATGCAAGGTCTATCGATAGCGCTCCTGTAGATATAGAAGGGATTTGCCTAACTTGGTCTGAACCAAGTTTCATCAAAGAACCCTCACCAAATTGTTTTTCTATTTGCGAAAAAACTGTTTCTAGTTTTTTTGCCCTGTCTTTATCCATTGTTATCTCCTATTTAATTACATTAATTAATAACTATTAAAACATCTGTATATGACAAATTTTAATCGAACATCTGTTCGATAGCAACTACTTAATTAAATTTAATAAATCCCAAATACAGTTATTTACTGCTCTATTTATTATATCTTCCCTATTTCCTCTTAATTTATGTGTGAAATTAGATATTTCGCTACCAATACAAATAGAGATAAATATTTCACCAATTTTATAGTTACTTGATGGTATCGGACCAGCTTCACCCAAAACTGCTAATCCAATTGATGAATTATATTTTTTCATTGATTCTATTGCTAAATTTTCTGTAAGAATTGTCCAGTCTTCAATGGGTTCTGCATTTAATAATTCTTTTTTTGCATCCATAGAATACAACACATTAGATGCAACTAAAGTTTCACTTGCTCCAGCATGGTTTACTAGTTCTTTAGAAAATGCACCACCTGTAACACTTTCTACTAAGGATATTGTGTAATTATTTTCTCGTAATTTATTTAACAACACTTTTGATGCTGGGATATTTTCATAACTTAATATGTTGTCTTTTAATGTATTTTCAATTTGATATTTAAAATCTTTTAATAAACTATCAGTAACTGAATTCTTATCAATACGTAATTTTATAATTCCTTTGCTTGCTAAGTAAGCAATATCTAATCCTTCAGGCTTAAATTTATCAATCTTTTCTGCTAAAGCTGATTCTGCTTCATTAAAAAATAAAATAAATTCATAATCTTTTTCTACCTTTGTAAATTTGTTGTTTAGAAATGGTATTAACTCATCTGTTACTAAAGGTATAAACTCTCTCGGTGGTCCAGGGAGTATAAAAATATGTTTATTTTTGTGTTCAATGTAAATTCCAGGTGATGTTCCAGTTGTGTTATTCAATTTAGTTGCGCCTTCGGGAATTTCAGCTTGTTTAATATTTGTAGAGGGCATATTCATACCTCTACTCTCCCATCGTGATTTCATCCATGTAAGATGATCCTCGTCAACGATAAGCGTTAAATTAAGCATTTCAGAAATAACTTCTTTAGTAAAGTCATCCTCTGTCGGTCCAATTCCACCACAAGTTATAATGACATCATTATTTTGAAGCATTTCATTGATAGCATCTTGAATCATTTCCTTATCATCAGAAACAGTTTTTTCTGATGAGAGCATGAAGCCATTACTATACAGGATCTGACCTAGTGATGCTAGATTAGTGTTAACTGTATCACCCAATAATATTTCTGTACCAACGCTCAAAAGTGCAATATTCACATATTTAGGATAGCAAGGTTATTCATCAATAATATTATGATTAAATCATGAAACGATATTTACCAATATTCATTATTTTGTTAATTTCATGCTCATATGGAGCAAGTAATGAACTAGGAAGTGAATCATTAAACGTTGTTGCAGAGTCAACAGATGCTATTACTGAAACTTCTTTTAAATACATAGATTCAACTGAGGCTGTCGTTGTAGAAAATATCACAGATAAGAAAACTATCATTCTATTTTGGGCCGATTACTGAGGTATCTGTAGACGGGAGTTGCCTGTCGTAGAAAATGAATTAGCTAAGTTATCAGATGAATATGATGTTTTAGCTTTAGCGCATAGTGAGTATGAAACAACAATGAGCTGGGTTAATGAAAATTTAAATGGACAACTTAGAATTGGATTTTCCACACCTGAACTTAGAGACTATTTTAAAATTGTTGGTCAACCCATAACTGTGGTGCTTGATACAAATGGAAATATAATTTCTCGAACTTACGGTGAGATAGATTTAACAAACTTTTAATTTTAAAAAGAGAACGTTATATAAAAATTATGTATGATGAGCTTATAAGCTAGCGGAGGAAAAATGACTAAAAAATCATTTCTTATTCTACTTGTTTTATCATTGGTTCTTGCTGCCTGTGGTGGTAGTGCTGATGAGGAAACTGTAGAAGAACCTGCAGTTGTTGAGGAGGCCGAGACATTAGATTCACCAGCAGTTACTGTTGGTGAGACATTAGATAAAATAACTTTTGGTTTCATTCCAAGTGCAGAACAAGCTGACCTTCAAGATAATATCAAACCATTAATGGAAGTTTTGACTAATGGGTTAGGTATTGAAGTTGAAGGATTCGTAACTAGTGACTTTTCAGGTCTATTAGTTGCAATGGGTTCTGGTCAAGCTGACATTGGAGCATTTAATACATTAGGTTATGTAAATGCATTAAATGTATTCCCAACACGAATAGAAGCAATAGCAAAGGTTGTAAGATATGGTTCTGGTTCTTACCATGCTAACTTCTGGACAACAGATCCAAGTGTATGTAATGCGCCACCAGTAATTGGTGCTTTTGAAAACATTGATGGAGTACCACAACTCATTTTGGGTTCTGAAACTGAATCACCAGATGTTAAAGCATTACAAGTTGGTTGGACTTTTGGTGACGACGGTAAAATTCCCGAAGTCAGAAATATTGATGGTGTTGATGTAACAGTCAGCCCAGGTTATGCATGTGAGGCAGACTTAAATGTGTTAAAGGGTGAAAAAGTATTATTTGTTGAAGAAGGTTCAACATCTGGATACCTATATCCTTCATTACAGTTAAAAAATATGGGTATTGATTACCAAAAAGACATAACTCAAGTATTTGCTGGTTCACATGATGGAGTAATCTCCGGACTATATAACGGTGATGCAAAATTTGGAGTAACTTATGATGATGCAAGAAGAACTTTAAGAAAAACTAACCCAGATGTTGGTGAAAAAGTTATTGCTATCGGAATATCAGATGAAATTCCAAATGACGTTGTTGCTGTAAGAAGTGACCTACCAGAGGATATGAAGAATAAAATATATCAAATTTTATCAGATTATATGGCTACTGATGAAGGAGCTGCTGTAATGGATGAAATATACGGTTGGACTGACGTTGTTCCGGCAGACAATTCAGAATTTGATGTAGTAAAACAAGCTGCAGAAGAATTCGGACTTTACGACGAATAAAACATTATTTTTAACCGGGTTGTTTCTGCAGCCCGGTTAAAATTTGTCTACAATGATTAAATTTGAAAATGTAAGTGTCACCTATCCTGGTGGTGTTGAAGCTCTCAAAGATCTAGATTTAGAAATAAAAGAGGGTGATTTTATAATTATTGTTGGGCTCTCTGGAGCTGGTAAATCAACCCTTCTCAGAACTATAAATAATCTTGTTAAACCTACAAATGGAACTGTCTATTTAGAAGAAAAAGATGTAACAAATGCTAAAAAAAGAGAATTAAAAAATATACGATCTCAAATAGGTATGATATTTCAAACTTTTAATTTAGTTAATAGATCTACTGTATTAAAAAACGTACTAACAGGTAGATTAAGTACTATCTCAACATTTAGATCTATATTTGGTTTATGGCCTAAAGATCAAAAGCAACTTGCGTTCGAAGCGTTAGAACAAGTAGAAATTCTTGAAAAAGCTTATGTAAGAGCGTCTAATCTTTCAGGAGGCCAACAACAAAGAGTGGGTATTGCAAGAGCATTGTCCCAAAAACCTAAAGTAATGCTCGCAGATGAACCAGTAGCCTCATTAGATCCAATTACATCAAGAGTTGTGATGAATTATTTAAAAAAGATAAATACAGAATTAGGTATAACAACAATCGTTAATTTACATTTTCTTGATTTAGCTAAGGAGTTTGGTGATAGGCTAATCGGTCTAAGGGATGGAAAATTAGTCTTTGATGGAAACGTTGATGGTGTATCTGATGAAGATTTTGAAAATATTTATGGTCGTTCTATCAAGTCTTCTGATTTAATTGGTAATGACTAATATTCCAAAGAAACCTCCTCCATCATATTTAGTTACAATTGGAATACCTTTTGCGATACTTTTTACATTATTTTCATTTCAAAGAGTTGGTTTTAACTTACAAGATTTTACAGAAAATTTAGCAAACAGAGCAATCGTTACAGATCCATTATTTAACCCTAAGTGGAGCTGGGCTTGGGAAAATACAGCAGATGCTCTTGTAGAAACTGTACAAATAGCAATACTTGCAAGTATTGTTGGTTGTGCGTTTGCACTACCGCTATCTTTTTATGCCTCAAGAGCTACAAATTTAAACAAATATTCATATTTTTTGTACAAGTCTTTTTTAAATTTAGTTCGAACAATTCCTGATTTATTCTGGGCGATGCTTTTTACAGTTGCTGTAGGTATAGGACCTTTTGCAGGCGTATTAGCTTTAATTATGTTTTCATTAGCAATTATGGGTAAATTATTATCTGAGACTATAGATAGTATTGACCCAGGACCAATGGAAGCAGCAAAGGCTACTGGATCTTCACATAATCAAACTGTTTTTACATCAGCGTTACCCCAGGTTCTTCCAAACTTTACAGCTTATTTTTTATATATTTTTGAATTATGTATTAGAGCAAGTGTAATTCTAGGACTAGTAGGAGCTGGTGGTGTAGGTAGGATTATTGAGACCCAGAGAATTTTCTTAAGGTTTGATAGAATTTCACCAATTATTGTAATTATCCTTGTTGTAGTTATTTTGATTGAACAGTTCAGTGTTTGGATTAGAAAAAGAATATTATGAATATTCCAAAGCAGCCATTAAGTCACAAAATATTAAAATATACTCTGACATCAGCAATAATATTTGCCTCGTTATGGTCAGCTGCTGGACTAGAAATAACAATTGCAAGAATTATTGATGCTCCTAGACAAATCGGTATTTTAGTGGGTGCTATGTTTCCTTTAGATACAAGTCAAGAAGCTTTTGATAGGATCATACCTAAAGTCTTTGAATCACTTTTTATTGCATGGGCTGGAACAGTAATTGGTGCTATCTTTAGTTTTCCTATTTCATTCTTAGCTGCCCATAATGTTGCAGCTGGAGCAGTAAGCAGAATTACAAAACAAATATTGAATGCAATAAGAGCGTTTCCGGAATTAATCTTGGCATTTGTGTTTCTACCTATAACTGGATTAGGTGCTTTTACAGGAACACTTGCTTTAGGAATACACTCTATAGGGACATTGGGTAAATTATCATCTGAAGTTATAGAAGGAATAGATGAGGGACCTCTTGAAGCTATAAAATCATCTGGAGGGTCTAAAATTAACGAATTAATTTTTGGTGTTATACCGCAAGTAATGCCGACAATAACTTCATACTGGTTATATCGTTTTGAAATTAACTTAAGAGCGTCAGCTGTTTTAGGAGTAATTGGTGCTGGTGGAGTTGGTCAGGAATTAATAAATCAATTAAGGTTCAGAGATTTTCCAAGAGCCGGCACAGTTTTAATATGTACAATTGTTTTGGTCCTTGTTGCAGACGCAATATCAGCTTCAATTAGAAATAGGATAATTAAAGGTAAAGTAGCTAAGAGTTAATTATTCTTCGAACCAATTATCTTCTGATTCATCATTCTTTTGGTTTTCTTCAGAATTATCAGATTCAACTTCATGAGATACTTCAGTTGTAGAATCATTTATTGAAGAAAGAGAGTTCGATTCAAACTCTTCAACAGTTATAAATACTTCTCTGGCTTTAGAGCCTTCTGATGGACCAACGATACCTTGAGATTCCAAGATATCCATTAATCTTCCAGCTCTAGCAAAACCTACTCTAAGCTTTCTCTGTAGCATAGAAGTAGAACCTAATTGTGAACGTATGACTAATTCTTTTGCTGTAGCAATTAATTCTTCGTCTTCACCAAAATCATCAGGTGATGTTACAGATGTAGATTTTTGCTCTTCAGTAACAGCTGGGTTATAAACAGCTTCTTTCTGGTCTTTGACCCACGAGACTACATCTTTAATTTCACCCTCTGTGACCCAAGCACCTTGTATTCTTTCCAGTCGAGGATTAGAAGCAGTAACAACTAGCATATCGCCAAGTCCAATTAATTTTTCTGCTCCTGATTGATCAAGGATAACTCTTGAGTCAGTTGTAGATGCTACAGAGAATGCAAGCCTAGATGGAATATTAGCTTTCATAACACCTGTAATCACATCAACTGATGGTCTTTGTGTTGCGACAACTAAATGAATTCCAATAGCCCTTGCCATTTGAGCTAATCTCACAATTGCAGATTCTACCTCTCTACCAGCAACCATCATTAAATCATTTAATTCATCGATAAAAACTACTATATAAGGAAATCGATCAAATTTTTCTTCATCTAATAATCCAGCATCATATTTTTCGTGATATCCATTTATATCTCTTACTTGACTATCAGCTAGTAAATCATATCTTCTATCCATTTCAGATACAGCCCATCCCAATGCATCTACAGCTTTTTTAGGATTAGTTATTACTTTTGTTAATAAGTGAGGAACATTATTGTACTGACCTAATTCAACTCTCTTAGGATCGACCATCACCATTTTTACTTCATCTGGATTAGTCCTAACTAAAAGAGAGGTAACAATTGAATTTATAGATGAAGATTTACCAGCACCTGTTTGACCAGCAATTAAAACATGTGGAAGTTCAGATAAATTTAAGAATCTTGGCTTACCAGATATATCTAACCCTAATCCTACATTTAATGGATGGCTTTCAGCTGATGCCTCTTTGGATGAAAGAACATCACCAAGAGATACAAGTTTTCTTTGTCTATTTGGAATTTCAATACCTATGGCACTTCTGCCAGGAATTGGTGCTAATAATCTAACATCTGGAGTTGCAAGGGCATATGCGATGTCATGAGATAGTGATGTTACTTTTGAAACTTTTACACCTGGAGCTAATTCAATTTCATATCTTGTAACAGTAGGCCCAGGTACTACATTTGTTAATTCTGCCTCTACTCCATGCTCTTTTAGTAATTGTGTTAAGTCACTTGCTGTTTCTTGTAACAGCTTCTTGGAAGTAGATACAGAAGAACCACTTTTTAACAACTTAACTGGTGGAAGCTTGTATTCCGATTTATTATTTACTTTATTTTTAACATTTTTAGGTTTAGGAGTAGTCTTTTTCTCCTTAAAATCAGCTATATCAGAAACATTGGATGCTTTCTGTTTAATTTTCTTAGTAGATAATTTTGCTGACTTCTCATCAATTTCTTCATTATCATTTTCTTTGTAAATATCTTCAATAAAGATTTTATTGGACTCTCTTCTAGCTAGTACAAAAGCATATATGAACTTATATGTGTATTTTATAATTGCTTGAATACCACCAATTAAATCTTTGAGTTCAATATCAGTCATATACAAAACAGACATTATTAATCCAAGTAAAAGTAGAGTATGAGTCATTTGAAGGCCGACACTATTTGTTAAGGGGTAAACAATAAAAGCTGAGATGTGCCCACCAGAATTTAGTAACAACTCTGTACCTGAGCTTAATGATAAAGGTTGTGAATGAATTAAAGAGTGAAAAATTGCAGATGAAAATATTTGGACCCAAAAGGTTCCGATGAGAACTCTTTGAGCTTTAACGGTGTCACGATCTCTAATTAATATTGCTGCTCCATAGAAGAAAAATACTGGTAAAGCAAATACTCCGTATCCAAAACTCCATTGAATTACATTAAAAATTACTTCTCCAACTGGACCACCTTGAGAAAAAATAGATAGAGAAGTAAGTACAGCAAAAGAAAACATGAAAACAGCAACAGCTTGATAAGATTGTGCGAATTTAGATAAAGTTGATGTTGTTGTAGATTTAAGTGTTTTTACTGCCCTGTCTACGTTTATTAACTTGTTTTGTTTAGACACCCGCTTACGCCCATTCACCCTTTTGCGAGTGGATGTCTTTACAGCCACGGATACATTATATCATAAATACAAGAAGAAAAAGATTAATCTTTTTTAATTTTTTTATAATTTTCCAGTATTTTATTGGCTAAATCAGGCGTTATATCAGTAATAGGCATTAAGGGAGATCCTACATCTTCCCACGTTTCTGTAAGAAGAAACTTAACAGGACCCGGACTAGGTTCTTCAAATAACATATCAAAAATAGGAAGAAGTTTATTTTGTATTTGTTCCGCAGCTTCAAGTTCATCAGCATTAACAAACTCAATTAATTCATGAATTTCTTTACCTACAATATGCGAAGCAACCGAAACTACTCCTTTTCCACCCATTTTCATAAACTCAATAGTCTCAGCATCATTGCCTGAATAAATATCAACTTTATCTTTTAGTCTTTCTAATTCAATTTTCGAAAATTCTAAATCACCTACTGCATCTTTTATAGAATGAATTCCTATATCATCAACAAGCTTTTCGAGAGTATCATGCTCAATTAATGTTGCTGTTCTTCCTGGAATATTATAAGCCATTATTGGTAGTTCAGTATTTTCAGAAATACTTTCGAAATGTTTTAATATTCCTAACTGAGATGGTTTTGAATAATAAGGCGTAACAATCATTATTCCATCAACACCTAAGTCATTTGCCATTTTTGTATACTCTACGGATTCTTTTGTTGAATATGTACCGGTACCAGCAATAATTTTTGCCTTATCCCCTACCGAGTCTTTAGCAGTTGAGTAGATAATTTTTCGATCGTCTTTTGTTAAGTTAGGAGATTCACCAGTTGTGCCAGACAAAACTAGTCCTTCAGATTTTTCATGGACTAACTTCTTACATAATCTCCATAAAGTATCTGTACTTAGAACACCATTGCTATCAAAAGGAGTAATTACTGCTGTTAATAACTTACCAAAATCGTTCATAGTTAGATTTTAATCTTGTCAGCTATTATATTTTCTAATCCTAAATTAAAACCTTCTAATTCATTGAATTGGTCAAGCACTATCTTCATACCATAAATGTATGCTCTTCTATCATTCACTTTGTGCTCAAGATGAAAAGACTCATAGTCATCAAAAAAATTAACAATTTGCTCTGCTAAATACTCGTTTCCTCTCAGAGAATATATATTTTTATTATTTATCTTATTTATATCAAAAAAATTACCATCTTGTTCAATTGAGGATAATTCTGGAGGAAGGCTCTTAGCTAGATCTATTGCTGTTCCAGATGGAGCATCTTGTTTTTTACTATGATGTTTTTCAACAATATTAAGAGAATTAAATTTTTCAGAGAGAGCATAAGAAAACAATTTTTGATAAGCAGCACCAACTGACAAATTAGGAATAACTATAATTTTTCTATTTTTTGCTGAATTTTTTAGATTTGATAACAATTCTACACTCAGGCCCGATGACCCTATGATAATATCTGCGTCAGATTTTAATAATTTTTCAACATTCTCATTAACTACAGATGACGGGGAAAATTCAATTACTAGGTCCTCTTTTATATCTGTAAGCTCATTGTAAATCTTATAATCATCGCCTTCATAATTTGGATCATAAATTCCTGAAATTTTAAAGTCTTCTCTTGTATTTATGTATTCAGATATAAGCTGACCCATAGCACCAGCTCCACCTGAAATTAAAACTGTTTTGCTCGCAATTTCATTCATATTGCATAATTCCTTATACTTATAACATTAGTTGTTAATGATAATGTTATATAAATGAATTCAAAGAAAAAAAATATTGAAACACAAATTGTAGAAGATTTTGAAAAAATCAGACCTGCTATTACTCGCCTATTGCAAACACAAATGAAAAATGACAATCTGTCGCTTCGTTATGGAAGATCAAAATCCAATAGTAAAAATGATATTGTAATTAATCCATCTATTTTGGTTAATACAATTTCTAAAACAAAATTGGATAGAGATGAAGTGATGATTGGAACTGTTGTGCATGAAGCAATTCATGCAACAAAAAATTACACGCTAGATTCAGAATCATTAAGAAATATATTTCCAGATGAGCTTGATGATGTTGAAGACATAGAAGATGTTCTTGAAATCCTTACAGGTCCTTTTGGAAAATATGTATTCGATATTTTAATACACTCAATTGAAGAAAAAATTTTTGTAAAACAATATGAAGGACTAAATTCAATTCTTAAAGATATATATGCAGAATCTTTTACAGAAATAAAAAAACTTACAAACTTTAGTCAATACTTAGCTTTGTTATTTCATTCAATCACAACATATATTGACCCAGAGTTTGAGAATTATAAAAAATCTGTAATAAGTTCTTTAAACGAATCTTTGCACATACTAAAAACACTTAATTATGAAGTTGTAAATGTCTCTGAAGTTATAGAAGCAACTGTTCAAATGATTGACATATGTAAAAGATATAATATTCTTCCTGATTTAGAAAAATATAATCTTGGTGAACAGAAAGAAATTGAAGAATCTCTAGAAGATAATGTTATTAATGACTTAAGCAAAGTGCTCATCCCTTCCTCTAATAATGTAACAACAGGAAATACCCTGCAAAAGTTTCTAGGACAAACAAACTCTAAAAATAATGAAGATAAATTAAATTTAATGGACGACCACATTTCTAAAGTAGGTGCTTCCTCAACTATATATTTTCCATCTGGAAATACAGCAAAAGTAGTTGAAAATAAAATTCCAGATAACTTTAAAAACCTTTATAACAATGGTCTTCAGACTTATGAATCACTTTTACAGCAATGGAACCTACCAATTTATAAAGTAACAAATAAAGTTAAGCCTTATTTTATACATAATCAAAAAAGGCAGAGAATAAGTGGGTTTGATCAAGGTGACTTATCACCCCATGTTCCTATCATGCTCGCTTCTGGAAGATACGAAAGGATGTACGAACAAAAGCAACGGCTTTCAAACAAATCATATGCAATATCATTACTTATTGATGGAAGCGGTTCAATGATTGAAAAGAACAAAGATGAACTACATCCATGGTCACTAGCTTCAGCTTTAATTGGAGCAAGTTATCTATCCCAAATATGTTTTGAACTGGACATAGACTTTGAAGTTTCAATTTTTAATCGAGGGTTTGCGTCGGAATACGCAGAAAATGATGAAACATATAACACTAGAAAATTTGCTGTTTCGTCAATGTTAAACAGAACTTATGGATCCTCAGCACAAGATCTTTACAATACAGCTAATCATTATTTTATTAAGGAATTTAAAGACTCATGGCGCGAGAACTACCAACAATTTATCGGGCTTATAGAATTTTCTCGAAATTTAAGGGAATCTATAGACATTGGAATTTCTAAAGAATCAATTCCTCCAATAAGTATGTTTGAAAAAGGAACAAACATAGATGAAATAAATATCATGCACGCAACAAAAAGATTGCTTAATCATCCATCAAACACAAAAATGTTAGTTGTGTTATCTGATGGAATGACAAGAGGTGCATTGAGTGAATTAAAAAATAGTATTAACTTTGCAACCAAAAGTGGTGTTGATGTTATAGGAATAGGAATTGGAAATAGAGGTTCGTGGAGAGAATATATAAATAACGTACAAATAGAAAAACCAGAACAGTTAATTCATTCCATAGTAAACATCACAAAGGATATACTTATAAAAAACATTAAATTAACATCTGGAGTTGCATAATGGTTGCACAAAAATTTATTAACCCTGATAATGAAAAGCAAACTATTGAAATACCACAGTGTGACCTTGATAAGAAAATTAAGGATTATGAATCTCGTAATAATCGTATTCCAGAAATAGATGAATTTTATGTAGATTTAGGAATGCAGTTTAGGCTAGCTAAAGTTATGAACTCTAAAACTAAATCCTTCAATAACGAAATACCAATCCATATTGCACTAATGGGTCATATGGGAACAGGTAAGGATCACGATATAGAACAATTTGCTGCTAAATTAAAATTTCCATACTACAGAATTCCATTATCAGGAGAAGTACGTGATGTAACACTTTTGGGCTCAGTACAGCTTTACGGAGATGGAAAAGGTGGAACTGAAAGTAGATGGCAAGATGGTGAATTGACTAGAGCTTTAAGAGGACCTGCTATCGTTAATCTTTCAGAACTTAACGCAGCTGGTCCGGAAGTACTTTTTGCTTTACATTCCTTACTCGATAGGCATAAAAAACTTGAGCTACCAAACGGTGAGGTATTAACTCTCAGAGAAGACACTTATATATTTGGAACTATGAACCCAACAAGTTTAAGAGACTATGCTGGAACACAATCTCTTAATAAAGCCTTTGCAGACAGGTGGGTAATATGGGATAAACCTTTTCCAAATAAGGATCAATTAAATGCTATTTTTGAAAAAAGATATCCTAATTTACAAAACGAATATACAGATTTAATCATAAAACTAGCAACTGAAGTTAATAATTCATTTATGTCTGAAGATATAAGTATAAATATTGAAACTCCAATGAGCTTAAGAACTATAGTTGAAAGAATACCAATAGGTTTAGATGTATATTCCGAATCAAAAGATCCACTAAAAGATACTTGGGACAATTTTGTTTTACCACATGTTAATAAAGAAGATCTAGATCATTACAAAACTTTATGGAACACTATCGTGAGGAAAGGTCCCTCAGTTAAACCTAAGCTTTAGAGAATTTAATTAACGGTATATCTCTAGATGTTCTCTGCCTATACATTTGAAAAGTAGGATAAACTTCATCTAGCAAGCTCCAAAAAAAATCTTTTTCTTGAGAATCAATTAATTCATATGTTGCTTCAAAACGTATACTGTCAACTGTTATGTAGGGATTATAAGTAGATAGATTATGAAACCAATCAGGCGTTTTATCACTACCACTAAATGAAGCTGCAACTATATAGTGATCTTCGTAGTTTGCATAGGTTAAAGGAGTTTTTCTAACTTGATTAGATTTATTACCAATTGTTTCAAGCATTAGTATATGATCTCCAATAACTTTTTCACCAATATAGGTGTGATTAAATTTAATTAATTTGGAATGAATTCTTGAAATTAACTTGTATAACCAATCAGGCCAGAGATGGGCTGACTTTCCAAATAATCTCCACATTGGCTTTATAGAAGAGTTTAAAAATCTTCCTGATTTTCTTCTTGATCTTTAAATTTTGGATCATACTTTTTAAAAAAATCTTTTAATTTATTTTCTAAATCTTCTGTTTCTAAATTAGCAAGTTCGTTTCTAAGCTTTTTAATTTGAATTTTTATATCGACATTCTCATCCATAAGACTAACTACATATCTAAGTCCTAAGACAATTAAAGCAAACTTAAAGATTTTCTTCATAAAAGCATCATAAAACCAAAATTAGTTTAAAAAAAGTTTTTTTTTGATGAAAATGCTAGTGGAGTTAATTACCTGACTCAAGTAAACTTATAATTGTGCAAGAAATATTAAGTAATCTCGTTGCAGAACAGCAGTTATTAGACCAATACCTTCAAAGTATTCCTGTAAGGAATTGGAAAACAAAAACAACTTACAAAAATTGGGATATCACTGCCCATGTAAGCTATTTAGCTGCACTAGAAGATTTGGCACACAATGCGTTAAAGAAAAAAGGAACTGATTTTAACAAATACAGAGGACCAAAAGGACTTGAAAAATTTGAAAAAGAAGCAATAAAAAGAGGAAATGACATGAGGCCTCAAGACGTAATCGAGTGGTGGAGAATGTCTAGGGCTTCAGTTATTGAGACATTGGCTAAATCCTCACCTGGAAAAAAAATTACATGGTGGAAAAATGAAATTGATTGTCGAACATTTGCAGTAACCAAACTTGCCGAAACCTGGGCTCATAGTTTAGATGTTTATGATGCTATGAAGAAGGAATATGAAGACACAGTGAGGGTCGAGCATGTTGCTTTATTTGGGTGGTTAAATGCTGAACGAACAAGTAAGGTGAATAAACTAAAATATCAGGATTTAAGAATCGAACTTATTGGACCAGAATATAAAGCTTGGCAATTTGGTAATGAACAAAGTGAAAACAGTATAAAGGGCAACGCAAGTGATTGGTGCAGAGTGGTAACAGGTAGGATTCCTAAAGGTCAAAAATTGACACTATCAACTGAAGGTGACTTTGCTAAAAAATTTGTTAAATTAAATCACGTTAAAATATAATGCAAGTTTACGGAGTTGTACATTTAAAAAGCCTTCCCGGCTCCCCTTCTAACAGAATATCTCTAGATGAAATTATCGACTCAGCTCAGGAAGATGTTAATAGTTTAATTTATGGTGGTGTTGATGGAATTATCATTGAGAATTTTGGTGACACACCATTTGTAAAAGATGATATTTCTAAAAGAACTCTAGCGAGTTTCACAACAGTTGTTGAAAATTTATCAATTGAAAGAGATGTCAAAGTTGGAATTAATGTTTTGAGAAATGATGGTATTGCAGCACTTGCAATTGCAGAAGCTACAAAATCACAATTCGTAAGAATCAATGTTTTAAATAACACAATGTTCACTGATCAAGGTGTTATTGAGGGAGATGCACATGAAGTTAACCAATTTAAATCAAGCTTAAATAACCATATTGAAATATATGCTGATGTCTTTGTAAAACATGCAGTTCCTGCTCCAGGTTCTAAGATAGAAAATCACGCTGAAGAACTCATACAAAGAGCTGGTGCAGATGTTGTAATAGTTACTGGTGACGGTACTGGACATGAGATAAACATCGAAGACTTACAAAAAGTTAGAAATATTGTACCAAGTGGAAAACTTGCAATTGGCTCGGGAGTTACATCCACAAATGTAGATGCTTATGAAGATTTAGCGGACATATTAATTGTTGGAACAAGTTTCAAATTTGACAATGATGTTGCTAAGAGAGTCGACATCAATAGAGTTGAAGAGTTAGTAAGAAAAATAAAATAATTTTCAATACGACAATACAAATCTATTATCTAACTATCATTTTTATTTGAATGGAAGCCGTACTTAATCCAGCACTAATATTATTCCTTTCTGGAATAATTATTGGTATTACCTTTAAAATAACTCTTCCAAACTCAATTTCTAAATATTTAGGTTACTATTTATTACTTGCACTTGGACTTAAAGGTGGTTTAAGTCTTCAAGAAAATGGTTTTATAAATGATGTTATCAGTGCTTTGTCTCTTGGAATTTTATTTGCTCTTTTAATTCCAGCTATTGCTTACATTTATCTTAAAAATATACTCAACACTGATGACGCTGCTGCACTTTCTGGTACATATGGATCTGTAAGTGCTGTTACATTTGTTACAGCTATTGCATATTTATCAACTACTAATCAAGACTTTGATAATTACATGTCTGCAGTTTTAGTCGTAATGGAATTTCCAGCAATTTTTATGGCACTTTATTTAGTTACTCATAACAAAATTAACAAAGGTACTAATTTTCAAACTATCAAAACTGCTTTTTTAGAAATCCCCAATATTATTTTAATCTCATCGTTGTTTGTAGGATATTTTGTAAACAAAACAGTTATTTCAAATATAGATATCTTTATAGTTACTGTTTTTGATTATATTTTGTATGTATTTTTGTTTGTCATGGGAACTAGAGTTGCTAAAAGAACTGGAGAACTTAAAGGTAAGGGAGTCAATTTAATAGCATTTGCTTTATTAACACCACTGATAGGATCATTAATTGCTTTGATTGCATCAATTAATTTTGACCTATCCGTTGGTAACTCTACATTACTGATGGTGCTCACAGCTAGTGCAAGCTACATAGCAGTGCCTGCAGTTGTAAAAGACGCAATACCGGATGCTAATCCTGCAATCTACTTAGGTCTAAGCCTAGGTGTTACTTTTCCATTCAATATAATTTTTGGAATACCTTTATATAACGAATTAGCTAAATATTTTATAGGTTAATTAAAGTAAAAATCCGCCATCAATAGTCACTACTTCCCCAGTGATCCATGAAGCATCATCACTTGAAAGAAAATATATTAAACTAGCAACATCTTCAGGTTCTCCAAGTTTTTTAAGTGCATGAAGGTCTGCACTGCCTTTTTCATCACTAATCCAAAGCATTTCGGAGAGCTTTGTTTTAACTATTGCTGGAGCTATTCCGTTAACTCTAACATCTGGTGCTAACTCCATAGCTAGTTGCTTTGTCATATAAATTAACCCTGCTTTTGAAATATTGTAAGCTCCCATATATTGTGACGGTCTTATACCTCCTATAGAGCAAACATTTAGAACTGATTCTTTTAAGCCTGCTTTAACAGCTTCTCTTGTCCACATTAAAGGACCCATTAAATTTACATCCCATGTCTTTTGTACAGCTGATAATTCTACATCAAGCAAGCTTCCGCCTGATGGATTAGTGCCAGCGTTGTTAACTAAAACATCAAGTGAACCTGTTTCTTCAATTACACTTTTGCATGTTTCTGTTGCTGCTGCAAGGTCATCTGCTCGTGCTACAAACCCTTTTAATTGTGGATTTTCTGAAAGTACTATGTCTAGGTTTTCTTGCTTTCTTGATGTAATATATACATTCCAACCTTGCTCAATAAATTTTTGTGCAGTAGAGAGGCCTATCCCCCTAGTTCCTCCTGTTACAAGTGCTGTTTTCATTATTGTTAAAGTATAGTAGTTATTTCTCATTTCAGTTACAGTTGAATGGCCTATGGAAAATTTTCAAAAATATAAAGTATTGCTGACTGAAAATAATAACTTTCGTAAACTTTTTGCAGCTCGTTTAATCACATTAGGTGGTGATTGGTTACTCACCGTACCACTTTTAGGTATTATTTATGAACTTACAGAGAATCCCTTTATTACATCTCTTGTCTTGGTAGTTCAAAGTGCCCCATTATTTATGCTTGGAAGCTTTGGTGGTTATTTAGCTGATAGATTTGATAGAAAAAAAATAATCGCAATTTCAGAGTTTTTATCTGGATTGACTGTTCTGTTAATTCTTTACGCAGTAACTACAGAGAATGTTGTATTTATCTTATTCTCATTTGGATTACTTTCTGTTGCTGGATCACCGTACATGCCAACCTCTGATGCTGCTTTGCCTAATGTAGTAAAAAAAGAAAACTTAGCTGAAGCGAATGTTATCTTTTTCTCGAGTTGGGGTGTAATGGCTGGTCTTGGTGCAGGTCTTGGTGGATATTTAACCACAGTAATCAGTAGGAATATGTTATTTGCAATAGACAGTTTAAGTTTTGTTCTTTCAGCTTTAATTGTATTTTCCATAAATAAAAATTTAAGTGAAAAATCTGAGAATAAAAAGGAAGAAGATATTAGTTATAAAGAAGGTCTGAAATATGCAGCTTCTAAAAAAGAAATCTTTTCTTTAATTATTACAAAAGCAACATTCAGCATCTCTGCCAGTGGTTTATTATCTTTGTTTACCGTTCTGTCATATGATATTTATAAAACTGGAGACTTTGGTACAGGACTTATGTTTGCTGCAAGAGGTATAGGGGCGCTAATTGGTCCAATAGCAATTAGATATTTTTTTGGTAATAGTGATGGAAAACTTCTTAATACGATCGGAATAACGATAATGGCGTGGGGTTTGTTTTATTTCTTTATACCGTTTTCAATGTCGCTATATTTAACAGTATTTTTGTTAATTTTGGGTCATTCTGGTGGCGGATCTCAGTGGGCTTTTTCAACATATGGACTACAAGTACTTACACCGGATAGGCTAAGAGGCAGAATAGCCGGTATTGACTATTCTCTGTATTTTCTAATGAACACTATTTCAACACTTATGATTGGATACCTTGCAACGGTATATGGTGTGCTTTTTGTATTTAAACTATTTCCCGTATTAGGTTTCATATTCGGATTTGTATGGTATTTATCAACAAGAAATATCTGGAGAAATCTAGATAAATCTTAAGGTACTAATTCAGCAAATACAACATTTTCAAAGTCATTGCTGCTCCAAGAAGTTGTTATAACTGAATCATTCCATTCAGGTGCAAAAAAACTCTGTCCTACATAATTTACATTTTGTCTTTTGTAAACAAAAAATGCTTCATTGTTAATCCCAAAACAGTTACCAGAATCTGGGTAATCAAAGTAATCTGTTACTTCTACATCTGTATCGCCATCGTCATACTCACCAGTCAAAGCAATAAGTGCAAACATATAGCTTCTAGCAGTAGCTTTACCGTTATTCCACCAAGGGGTTCCCTGGAATGAAGATTTTGAATTGTTATTCCATTTTTTGCAAGACAATGTTAATGAATATGTATTCGAACCATCGACATTTACGTAGTAGCCGTCAGGACAGTCTATTGTATTAGAGGTGTTCTGGATGTAATAATCCGAATCTGAAAAATCATCTGTTCCCGCAATATTAAAGCCTCTATGAGACTGCCATATAATTGATCCACCATTAGGTACTGTATAGTTTGGACCGTTTACTGTTGCTCCAGCTGAAACAGTAACCTCACTTGCACTTGACCATGAAGATCCTCCATTTGTAGAGTATCTAGTGGATACATATGCTGTTTCACTTTCATTATTAGTAAAGCTTAAGGAGGAAACTCTTGTTCTAGAACCCTTACTGCCAGCACATGACGCCAAATTATGGGTGATGTCAATATCAGCTTGGCAATCTAGGTTGAAATTTCTTGTAATAAATTCGGTATCATCTAATCCAGCTTGTGTAAATGCTGCCTTATACTGTCTTGAATTTGCACCATGAGTTGCACTAACCTGACTATAAGAACTCGTTTGCCCCGCCCCAATGGTCACAGGCGCAAGTCCAACTGTGTTGTTATACAAAAGATAAATTGCTTGACTTTCATTATTTGTAAAAGTATTTGTGTAGGACCGTGTTCCAGCACTTGAAGAGTAAACGCAAGATGACTGTAAATATGTTTCACTTGTTGTGATGCTAACACTAGAAGGAAGAGTTGTTGTAGTAGTTGAAGTTGTTGTTGTAGGTGGGGGTGGTTTTGGATTATTAGTGTATGAATAATTTAAATTCAAAGCATCTTGTTCGTTTTGACAACTCATAACTGTGTTGGCATTGCCCTCAGAATCATAAAGTGTGTAAGGTTTGAAATCTTCATCATTACATTCTGCAAGAGTCGTAGTTGTTGTAGGTGCAAGAGTCGTAGTTGTTGTAGGTGCAAGAGTCGTAGTTGTTGTAGGTGCAAGAGTCGTAGTTGGAGACAGTATTGTAGTTGGTGTTAATATTCTCAAGTTTGGACGCCATCCATCAATTACATCCGTAAATCTTAATTTTCTATCGCTAACAACAATAGAAGTTGTAGTGGTTACTACCCCATTTTTACCACACGGTAGTTTTTCATCGACTGTATAGGGGGATGTTTTTTTAATATCTCCGTTTGGTAATTTATATATATAAAAATATTCAAAAGTATTAATTTGATGTTTGTCCTTTGGAATCCATCTTTTAGCCTTAAGTGTTAAATTTTTATTTTGTTTTTTTGGAAATTTTTTCCACTTTGTCTCTTTCTTTTTATCATTAAAAGTGTATGCGAGCTTATACTCTATATCTCTACTATCACTTTTTATAACTGAGTTAAGCAAAAAATAGTAAGTTGGCTTACCACTTTTAATTCCTGATTTACACTTTATAACTGTTCGATAGATCTCCTCAGATGCTGGTAAGAAATTAAATGAAGTAGTTGTTGTTGTCGGCTGAGTGGTTGTAGTTGACGTAGTTGTTGTTGTCGGCTGAGTGGTAGTAGTTGACGTAGTTGAAGTAGAAGTAGTAGTCGGCTGAGTAGTTGTAGTAGTTGATGTAGTTGAAGTAGAAGTAGTAGACGACTGAGTAGTTGTTGTCGGTGGATTTGGATTAGTAGTATATATATAACCTAAGTCAAGTGCATCTTGTTGATTCCTACAGGTCAATACTGTGTTAGCATTGCCATCAGAATCATAAAGAGTGTAAGGTTTAAAATCTTCATCATTACATTCTGCAAGAGTTGTAGTTGTTGTAGGTGCAAGAGTTGTAGTTGTTGTTGAAGAAGTAGAAGTAGTTGAAATATTATTTGAAACTTCTATATTTTTAGTCTCGAGCTCTTCTTCATTACCCTCTTTATCAGTTAAAAATAATGTAACGGCTAAATTTTCATCATAACAACACTCTATTGTGTTTCCACCACTCTCAAACACCTCTATTAAAAATAGTTCTGAATCTGTCTCAATAAGCAAAATTGCACTTTCAACGGAATCATCAAATTCCCAATCTAAAGTTAATTCTCCTAATTCATTTACAGATGCGTCTACTTCTCCAGATAAAACAGATTGAGGGTTAATGATGGAAAATAGTATTGTTAACAAAAAAATTAAAAGAAACAGTGAGAAGTATTTTTTATAAAATAAAAGGAATCTTCTTTTTCTAAAATATTTAATAATTTGCTTAACTTCATCTTCGCTCAATCTTGATAAATGACTTTTTATCAATATTTCTAAATAATCAGCAGCTTGTAAGATCTCTTTTGAGGATTTTCCTAGCTTTTTCGATAACTCAAAAACTTTCAATAGGCCATCCTCATATAATTTTTTTTAACAAGTTGTATTCTAAGATTAAGGTGGAAGTTATTCTAATTAAACAGAAAAAAGATTCTTTCCTTCAAATTTTTTTGTTCCATTCACATAGCTAAAGTATTTCCTGCACTCACAAGATTGATACTCTATATCAATGGGGTAAAACTCTCTTTTTGCTTCAGGCCAATACTCTTCCTGAAGTTTTATCATTCTAAGGCCTACATCTTGGTGACTATTTAAGTTTAGAAACTTTTGGAGCCTGTCTAAATATGGCTCTGCACCAATACCAGTTGGAACATCCGTAGTGATTGGTATGACATCTTCTCTAAACCAAGCAATGTCGATTAAAGCCATAAATATTGGGAAGTCATTACTCATCATAAATTGCTTATTTACATTGTTTGTAGCAGAAATAACATTCCTATTAGAATTTAAAACGATTTGGGCTAACTCATCTTTTTTTTCATAAAATTTGTATGTAGCGGCATCTATACGATTATATTGCTTATCATCCCAGTGAGAATCTTCTACCGGGTATGCTGTGTAATTCTCCCATTGTTCTAAACCAATAAGTTTTTCTTTTAAAGCCTCTGGATTACTTAAATCACCAAGTGTTAACTGATCTATAGTTAAATCTCTATTGCACCACCTACTAAAAAATAAAGCTTGGACTAACAAAGGTAAATCATCTTTTGCTGGTTCAGCAAATTTAATAATTGATTTACTTACTTTGTCATCCTCTCTAAAAACATTTAAAAAGCGTCCTTTTTGTAAAATTGGATCATCACTCCAGGGAAAAGATTCTCCTGACTCTCTTTTTACACGTACTGCTTCACGTTTTTTGCAATAATCAAAAAAGCTTTGTACAGGGTCCTCTATCTCAAGACCATCTAGTGAATTTGCATATGGATTCTCTAAAGCCATATCTTTAATTTAAACAGATTACTTCGTACTTTTCTTACTTCACAACTGGTATTTGAAGCATATTTGTTGTGTAGGCAGCAGACTTTCTTTCTGACTTCATTCTCCAGTCTTTTGTTATACCCTGTGCTCCCACCGTCAATGTACTGGATCCATATTTACTATTAACACCATCCAGTACCTCCATAACACGGTCGGATTGGTCATAGTTCTCATATTCGTAAAAACTATACTGCTCATTCTCTGAACCAGTAATATCTAGTAACATTACACCAATTTTCTGATACTCATATCCGTACACAAAGAGTTTTCGTGTTAAATATTTTGCTTCTTTGACAATCTTTGAAGTATTGCTTGTTGGTATTGTGAAAAAAGTACTCATACCATTGCTATATCTTTTCTCTGGATCAACAAATGGACTTGTTCTCAAAAATACATACAAGCCCTGTGCTCTCGAACCCTGTGCTCTAAGCTTCTCACATGCTCTAGCAACATAGTTCGAAACAGCTTCCTCTAACTCTCCTACCATCATTACTTTTCTGCCAAATGACTTGGAAGATATGATATTTTTTTTATTCTTCACCTCTTCTATGCCAATGCAGGAAATACCATTTAGCTCATGATGTATCCTCTCCCCTACAATGCTGATAGTTTTTCTAACATGGCGAGCATTTGCCTGTGTCAAATCATAAGCCGTGTCTGTTCCAATTCTGCGAAGTCTTCTACCCCATCTTGTTGAAATGCCCCATATCTCTTCAAGTGGTAGGTCTTTCAAAATATCTTCTCTTACAGTCTTGTCTCTTATGTCAAAAACATTAGATACTGTGTATTTCTTGGCCTGTCTGTTTGCTACTTTCGCTAACGTCTTTGTTGGGCCTATGCCTATAGAGACAGGAATGCCTGTCCACTGCTTGATTAGTCTTCGTATCTCTAGAGCAGTCTCTTCTAAGTCACAGTAGTAAAAGCTGCTTATATCAAGGAATGCCTCATCGATAGAGTAAATCTCTATATCACTCACAAGAGACTTTAGTGAAGTCATTACTCTGGCTGACATATCACCATAAAAAGTATAATTTGATGAAAATACGTGAACTCTATTTCTATTGATGAGTTGTTTGTATTTAAAGTACGGAGCTCCCATTGGTATGCCTAAAGCTTTCGCCTCATTTGATCTAGCAACTACACATCCATCATTGTTGGAGAGGACAACAATAGGTTCCCCTTCTAGCTTTGGATTGAATACCCTCTCACAGGATGCATAAAAATTGTTACAGTCCACTAGGGCAAAAATTTTATTATTCACTTACTTACTCCTTTGAATACTGTACACTATTCTAAGAAAAAAGAAAGACATTTTATGCCACGAGGTGGAGCAAGAGAAGGAGCTGGTAGACCCAGAGGTCAAGGCCAGTATGGAGAGAAAACAAAAGCATTGAGGATTCCTTTAAGTAAAGTTAAATACATATCTGAAGTAGTCAGTACGGGGCTTTATGAAATTCCCTTGTATAGCAATAAAGTTGCTGCTGGATTCCCTTCACCTGCAGACGACTATTTGGAAGATAAGATAGATCTCAATCAATACTTAATAAAACATCCTGCTTCAACATTTTTAGTAAGAGCATCTGGAGAATCTATGAAAGGAGCAGGAATATTTCCAGATGATATCTTAGTTGTAGATAGAAGTTTAAAAGCAGAAGATGGAAAAGTGGTTATAGCAGTAATAGATGGTGAACTGACGGTAAAAAGATACACTAAGAAAAATTCTAAAATTATATTACAGCCTGAAAATGATAGCTTTGATCCAATTGTATTAAATGAAAATACCGAAGCACAAGTTTGGGGTGTTGTTACAAACGTAATACATGGTCTTTAGTTATGTATCAATATTAAAATTGTAAATACCCTTTGCCATTAGTGAAGGCTCCTGATCTGCTAAAAAAGAATAAATTAAATTTTTTAAATCACGATAGAAATCTGGTTCAACAGCGGAAATTGCATCAATAATAACACTGGCTTCTTTATATTTTTTTTCAGCCAACAGTGACTCTAAAAATAACAGTAAATTTTCTTTCCCCCCAGCCATGTCTATGTAAGCATTACCTATTTCAAATAAACTTGGGGGTTTCAGTTCTGAAGGAATACCTGAGTACCAACCTCCATATTGTCTCCAGACAGAGTTAATTAAAAAAGTGAAATCATCGTAGGAAGAAACTAGATAAGGTTGATTGAACTCAACAGGTAGAGAAATTTTTTTTTGAATATCTCTTAGAGAATTACCCTCATTCATTAACTTTAAAACATTTTCTTCAATCCATAACAAGCAGTTGCTTGTGTTTACAAGTATCTCTCTAATAGTCTTTTTTCCTTGAATTAGTGGTCCATGGCCAGGGAATAAATATTCAACATTGTATTGACTCATATCTCTTAAAACTTCACCCCATGATCCAACATATCTCTGGGCCTTTGATGGATTACCAGCATTAGGTAATGACCATATAAAAAAATCACCAGTAAAAATTGCATCTTCTTTTTCTGAATAAAGGTAGGTGGCATCATCTGTTTCCCCTTTTCCATGGATAAGTTTTATTACACTATCATGAAAATTAATTTCGTAAGTATCACTGTAAGTAATATCAGGATATTTGAACTCACTTGGAAAAACTGGCGCAGGAAGTCCAAACTGCCTTTGATTGATTATTCCGTTGTATCCGATAGTTTTCTTATATCTATTAAACCTTTCAACTACTTTTTCATGACTGACTATCTTAAGAAAATCATTCTTAAATGCATTTACAATTAAATCTGCTCCACCTACATGGTCTACATGTCCATGTGTGTAAATGATATATTCAATTTCATCTACACCCCATTCCTTAAGTTTGTTTATAACTTGATTTGAGGAAACCCCCATTCCAGTGTCAATTAATAAACCTTTAGATCCTTCCTTAAAGGCTGCTACATTACCAAAGTTTTTAATGAAAGCCAATTTCTCGGAAACTTCATATAATTCAACACTAAAGCCCTGCTCAATACTGACTTGATTTGTGAACTTTTCCCCCGACAAATATTTTTTTGAAATATTTGTAGGATCATAAGTGTTATCTATATTCACAAACCGTACTCCTTCTTTGTTTGTCCAGTGTGCTTATTTCTTCAGCAGTATTTACTAGCAACCTCCAAAAAACAGTGCCTTTTTCGGTTGTCTTAATCGTGTTGATAGAACTTGTAGTATTTTCATCTTTAGTTATTAACAATTCATATGTATCTGAAGCAATAGCTAAATTATTAATTTTAAATGCCACATTTGTATTATTGTTATGAACGTGAACAACCCAATATCTTTCATCTTCAGGTACTGGCATCGAAACGTATAAATCCCCGTTCGATAAATCATATCTACACATGGTATAAATAAAATCATAGTTAGGCATTCGGGCAGCAGACCGTTTAGATATGCAAACTTGATCTAGATTTCCGACAATACCATCATACGTATCCTCACAACCTTCAAAGGGATTGGCTATGGCATCTGCGATATTTCTATCTAACTGGTTCATAACAATGTAAGGTCCAAAGAAAATTAGTAATAAATGTGTTGCAATTGCAATTATTGAAATTTTAATAAGTGAATTTTTCATCTACAACTTCCCTTTACAATATTTGCAACTGGTATCAAGCTTGGATTATCGTAATAAATTAAATCAGGTCCATAAATTCTTAAAATTAAATTAAAATCATTTCCAAAATGGCTTAGAGAACCTTCTTGACTTACTAAATTTCTTCCTATTTTAATTTCATATTGTTGACCAATATTTGTAGTAATTTCATATCCATTTGTAACCTGAGCGAACAAATCATCATATGATGGATTTTCCTTTAAATTATTTGGGTCTTGTAGATAATAATTGTCATTACCGTAAATTGCATAACTCCAATATCTTGCATTTGGCACAATGCCATTTAACGTATATTCACAATTACCAACTAAGCCATCCCCATTATCATCTACTGAAGCTGACAGATAAATAACTTCAGGACTTGCGCTAGGAAGTAATCCAAGTAGTGACACATATGCCCTTTGCCACATATTTTGCGATTCTGAGCCGTAGTCTAAGAAATAGTTCCACTGATTAACAGTGTTACTTCCAAAGCCAGTGAGAAACGAGGCAATTGTTGTTTGTCTTGTGAAGGGTAAAAAACTTAATATTCCTAAAATTAATCCAATTGCAAATGGAGATATTTTTTTAAGTAACTTGTTCATTACATATATATTAATTAAAACTGAGGATGGTTGGTAGCCATAAATAAGATTGAGATGATAAATTAATTGATTAAAACTATCATAGTTACAATGACGATTTTAAAAACTGACCTAAGTTTATTTGAAAATATAGTTGGATGGGATTTTAAAGAGAATTTTTTTTCCGTTTCATCTGAATTTGGTGAAATCAATATTCACTATGTGGATGAAAATAAAGATGCTGAAGAAGTCGTATTATTAATGCATGGAAACCCTACCTGGGGATATCTATACAGAAACATGATCAATCCTCTAAAAGAAAATGGTTATAGAGTTGTTGTTCCTGATCTTCCAGGATTTGGTAAATCAGATAAATTTTCAATAAGGTACAACTACACCTACGAAGGCTATGTTGATTGGATGTCAAAATTTATTGAAGGAATTGATATTAAAAATATTACGCTTTTTTGCCAAGACTGGGGTGGATTGATAGGTCTTCGATTAGCTGCAAAATATGAAGATAGATTTGAAAAAATAGTAACTGCGAATACCGGACTTCCGACTGGAAAAGCACAATTAAGTGATGCTTTTGGTGTTTTTAGAGAATTCCTTCAAATCAAACCAGATTTGCACGTAGGAGGTCAAGTAAGAAATGGTACCACAAAAGGAATCGATGATGATGCCCTTACTGCATACAATGCTCCATTTCCAGATGAGGACCATAAACAGGGTGTAAGACAATTTCCAAATTTAGTTCCGGCAACATTAAGGACCCCCAGTGCAGAGCCTAATAAAGAGGCATGGAATGTTCTTAGAAAATGGGAAAAACCATTTTTATGTGCATTTAGTGATAAAGATCCAATTTTTGCAGGCGTTGAGAATTCTTTTTTTAAACTAGTGCCAGGATGTAAAGATATGCCACATGTCACAATTGAAAACGCAGGACACTTTTTACAAGAAGATCAGCCAGAAGCATGTGTAGATGCTATTTTATCAATAAAAGATCTCTAACGAATAGCTACACCCCAATAATTAAACCCAAGAAATTTTACAGATCCAGGAAGGTACATTGTATCTTTTTCATCTATTTTTAAACCGGAGTCAGTTATCAATTTAGGTATATCCCTGTTTGCGTGACAACCACCTGATAATTTTGGATAAAATATATTTGTGACATTTTGAAAAACTTTAGTAGAAAAATCAGGCGAAATTCCATGTTCGCAGAAAAAGTACTTACCTCCAGGCTTTAAAACTCTATAAATCTCATTTAATGCTTTTTTTGGATCAGGTATTGAACACAAAGAAAAGGTACACACCACTGAATCAACAGATGATGTTGGTAAATCGATGCTTTCTGCAGAAGATAGGTTAAATTCAATATCTAAATTTACTTTATTGGCATTCTTTTTTGCAATTTTATTAAGTTCATCAGACGGATCTATGCCAATAACTTTATTTACATTGGTAGTGTTGTAATATTGTAAATTCAATCCTGGGCCTACACCTATTTCAACAACATCGCCCGTTGCTAAAGGAACTATTTTTTGTCTTTGATAGTGATTAGGTTTTGTATTACATAGGACTGTTAAAAGTTTAGGAACAACCTTCGTTTCGTAAAATTTTTTTCCAAATAATTTTAAAATAGGAAGTACAAAAAATATTGATATGTATGTTGCGATTTTAAATGCAATTTTTTTCATAGAACTTAAAACAATTCTACTTTTACGATTATAAACTTGTATTAATATTTCAATTTTTCAGAAACATGTATATATTTTTAATTATTTTAATAAAATATAGAAAATGGAAATAAATTCATTTTTTCTTGATCTCATTCCTTATTTGATACCACTTTTAATGATAGGTATTGGTTCAGCACTTGATATAGAAAGTTTTCAAAATTTATTAACAAATTCAAAAAGTTCTTTTATTGGGTTCTTAATTCAAGTTACCTTGTTACCAGTAGTTGGAATTGCAACAAGTTTTTTTATAGATAACCAGTCAATTGCAATTGGAATTATCGTAATAATGTGTGCGCCCGGAGGACATATTTCATCAATGTATTCATCGCTAATGAAAGGAAATGTAGCCCTTACAACCTCACTAACAATTGTTACTCAATTAATTGCTTTTGGAACAATACCGTTTTGGCTTAATATTGCATCAATTTTTAATAAACAACTTGGAGTACGAATCCAAATAGATGCAACGGAGTTATTAATACAATTACTTTATCTTGTTTTAATACCGGTCATTATTGGTATGGTGTTAAATTATTATTTTCCACAACAAGCCCTCGATACTCAACCAGCAATCAAAAAATTATTTACAATTGTAACTTTGGTTATTGCAATTGGAGTTCCTATTGAATTAAGAGATATTATTTTTGATATTTTTCAGACATCATCAATCTTTGTAATTTTTAATTTATTATTTATCTTTTTAGGTATAAATTTTATATCAAAAATTGCAAAGATTAACGACGAAGATAGAAAAGGAATTATAGCTGAAGGTACATTGCAAAATTTACCAGTAGCTGCTGCAGTTGCTTCATTACTTGAAATAAATATAATAACTTTAGTTGCATTAAATTATTTCCTCATAAGTTCAATCGTTATAGGTATTTATGCGATTTACAAAAGTAGAGAATATTAATCCACTTATAATTTCATAACTTGATAAATTAATCCACCTGGGTCTATTGATAACAAATTAGAACCATCTTTATTAAATTCTTGTATGTACCCTTGAGAACCAAATGCTGCAATAAAATTATTGTCATCTATCGGGTAACAGTTTCCTGCAACATTAGCTTGTAAATCTTTAAATTCTTTTGACCAAACCAGTGTTGCAGTGAGCTTATTTTCATCAATCTTATATTCACAAACTCTTGAGCCATTATCGATTGAACCAATACCATTATCCCAAATAAGAATATTTTTATTATCAAGTTCTTCAGGTGCATGTTGATGAGAAAATCCATTATATGGATCATTAATAAACTTAAAATTATTTAAACTTCCCTTGCCCATGTGCCAAATTATTTCTCCAGACAATTTATCAATTTTCATTATTGTTTGTGTGTGCCTTGCAGATGCAAGATAATTACCATCACTTAAAATTCTTACAGCGTTCATATGAAAATAATCGTTTGATTTCATCCCCCACTCTTTCATGGGAACGATCGATGAATCGGGAGAAACATGGTCAATAGAGTCCCATATAAAATTTGTTCCGTTTTTTTGATTTAAAATTGAAATAATTCCACTATCAATTTTTTGATTATCATACTTATGTGATTTAGAACCGATTTGAATTATTGTGTCGTCATCTAAATATTGAAATTCGTGAAGTTCCGTAAAGATATCTTCTTCATTAATTTTTTGAAAACCTGTAATATTAAAACTTTTATCTAGTAAAACAGTTTTACCTAAGCCTATAGCAAATTGAGGATAGTTACTAACGGCTCCGTAATAGTATCCGTTTTTATATGGACGAAATGCAGAAAATCCAATACCAGCCATTTTGTACCATATTGGAACACCAAACTTATCGAGCATCATTATGTATGGAAGATATTTTCTAGATTTAGTTAATTTCCTTTCAGTTTGATACTTAACAACTTTTGGTATTTTTATTCTTGTCATTATGTTCTGATAAAGATACTTAATGTAATATTTTTTTAGTTCAGGAAAATATCTAATTACATCTTTGATAATTAAAGGCCAATGCACAACTTTAGGAACAATAAAAACACTTGTAAAGATGTTACCTTCTGATACTAACGATGAGTTTGCTACATTGATATTCAAAGGGGGGAAGTTTATGGGTAAAGTAGCTAAAGTATAAGTTGCAATATTATCATTGTTTTCAAATCTAAAAATATATTCCTTTGGACAGTCTTTTGAAAAAACCTTATAGCTCTTTTCATCTAATAATTCATTATCAACATATATTTTGGTGCCGTCTTTAACAAAAAAGTCTAAATTAAGTTGAGTATTATTTTTCTCTGGTACCCAACAGTAACGCTCAATATCCGAATCAAATGCAGGAGATAAAGAATAGGGTTCTTTATTAACTGATCGTATATCAAGAACAATGGAAGTGTCGTTCTTCTTATCCTTGTTATAAACATCAATTAGTTCTGTGAACTTAAATTCTAAATTTTCTTTTCTCAATAATTAATATACTAACTATTTGAAAACTCAATGACCTCTTTCATTGGTATATGATTAGCAGTATGAGCTCCATACAAAGCTTTTTCAACTAAGCCATTTTCATCAATAAGAATATCAGCTGGCAATCCTAGAAAAGCACCACTCATATTAGATGCTGGATTATAGCCTTTTGCAATAGCACGTAAAAAGCGATCAACTCTAATTGTTATACCTAACAAAAATCTAAAAAAATTATTTTGTACTTCAAATTTGTCAAAATAAACACGATCATCATCACATAAAATAGTCATATTGCCATCATGTTTTTTTGAATTTTTAACTAAGTCATCAAAATCACAATCAAATATAGCAATAGGTACAAAATTATTACCAAATTCATTTGTTTTGTTGATAATTTCGTTCATCCTTAAGTGACAAAATGGACAAGAAGAATATCTATAAAAAGATATCATTGCTTTTTTTCCCTTTATTGAATCAAGATTAAACGTTGTGCCATCAATTGATGGAAGGGTTAAATCTTCAATCTTGTCACCTTTTTTTAATTTCATAAATTCCTTTCAAAGATATTTAATTATAAATTTAAAAGATATAAACAAGAAATTTGAAATATTAATTTATTGTAAATTAATGGCCACCCCTAGGAACTCCCCCATATTTCATTCGAGTATCTCCCATATAAGCAACTCTTTCATCAGGATTGTGTGTTTTACAATCAATAATTTCACCAATAAAAAAAGTATGTGTTCCAAGATTTATTTTTTGTACAGTTTCTAATTCGAACCATACACTTGCATTGTCAAAAATTGGAACAGTATTATTAGTCAATGTAATCGGTTCTTTATTTAAAAATCCTTCAGAGTATTCTGCTGGTTTCGAAAATTTAACAAATACTTTTGTATATTCGGGGGAAAACATGTTTAATGTAAAAAAATTACTCTGATCCATAAGTTTAAAAGTTACACTTTTATTATCAATTCCAACTCCAATTAATGCGGGATCCATGCTTACCTGAGTAATCCAACTAGCTGTCATTCCATTAAATTCTCCATCAGCGTGACTTCCAATTATTCCAAGTGGACTTGGTATCTTCCAAGTAGAAACGTTGATACTTTCAGGGGATAATTCACTCATTTATACGCAGCTTTTTATGAATTTAATCGTATCTATGTCTAAAGGTATAGCTATTGAAATTTCAGTAACATTACATTGTTTCCAATCTTCGAGTTTTTCCTGAATTCTCTCTTTAGAGCCAACCAATGTGAGATCATCCAATAACTCTGAAGGAAAAATAGATTCTGCTTGAGTTTTGTCTCCTTTTAAATATAGTTCTTGAATTTGTATTGCAACTTCTTCATAACCATACTCACACATTAAATTAAAATAAAAGTTTTTATCTTTTGCTCCCATTCCTCCTACATAAAGCGTATAGTTATTTCTTGCAGGCGCAAGATAAGCCTCCCTTTCGGATTCATCACAGAGTTTTGCAAATACAGGCGCCGAAATATTGAATGTATCTTTTTTATTAGGATTGCCAGATTTTTCAAAACCTTTATCTAAAAACTGATTAAAGAAATTATCTCCAAGTGTAGGCGAATACATGAATGGAAGCCAACCATCGGCGATTTCAGCAGTAAGTTCTATATTTTTTGGTCCTATTGCTGCTAAATATATTGGGATATCTTTTCTTAGAGGTTCTTCAATTAACTTTAATGGTTTCCCTAAACCAGATGCATCATCACCGTTATAAGGTAAATTATAATATTCGCCTTCAAATGAAGTTTTGCCATCTCTGTTTAAAATATCTCTAAGTATTTCGATATATTCTCTTGTCTTTTTTAAAGGCTTACCATATGCTACTCCATGCCAGCCTTCAACAACTTGCGGCCCTGATACTCCTACACCAAGCCTGAATCTTCCACCTGAAAGTTTATCAATTGTTGCTGCAGTCATAGCCGTCATAGCTGGAGTTCTACCAGGAATCTGCATTATTCCAGATCCTAAATTGATGTCTTTTGTAAGTGCAGCAAAATATGCAAGCGGTGTGACAGCATCATAACCATAAGCTTCAGCAGTCCAAATGCAGGAGATACCTAATTCATCTAATTCTTTTATTAAATTTTTTTCATTTGATATATGTGGTCCAAAATAACCTACATTTACACTAATTTCCATATTAAAAGCATACTATAAATTTATTTCAATAATTTCATCATGTGTAATCAAACCATGCATAGATATATCATGTGATTCATAAGGAATATGTTCAACTAAATGATGTCTATCTGTTATTCCAAAATATATAGAATTTGGAAATTTAGAAAGTAAATTATCGTATATACCACTACCTTTGCCAAGCCTAGTACCTTTATTGTCAAATCCAACACCAGGTACTAGAAATATGTCAACTTTTTCTATAAATTTTATATTTATAGGTTGATAAACATTGTATTTATTTTTTCCTAATGGTTCTTCATAAACACATACTTTAATATTTTCATCAGTAACGCACGTTGTAGTTAGTAAAGCTTGTTCATATAAGTAGGTGTTTATATTAATTTCATTTTTAATTGGTACATAAGTACAGACAATTTTATCTTTTATTATTTCGTTTAATCTGTTTATAACACTGGCGTCATGAACTGCATCGACCATTGATATAGATTTTAGTTTCGTTCTTAATTCTATTTTTTCTAACATAAGTTATTATGTAAATGATTCTACATTACACTTACACCATGTTGAAGAACAAATTATTTACCTGGTTCAATCTATTATTAATGGGGATCTACACAATACCTGTTGCATATTCAATATGGTTTGTAGGACTTTTTAACAGATTTACTAAATTGAAATATTATATTGCACAGAGCTGGACAATTCCATGGATGTGGGCAGCTAGATCAAAAGTTACCTTAATAAAAAACTATGATTATAAAAAAAATCAACCTTATGTTGTAATTTCAAACCATTTATCCAATTTAGATCCAATGATGCAATTTAGATATTTAAAAATTAAATGGGTGTTTATGGCAAAAAAAGAAGTTTACAAACTTCCTTTTTTTAGGACTGCTGCTAAATCTTTTAATTTCATTAAAGTTGACAGGTCTGATAAAAATGATCGAAAAAGTATAAACAAACAAGCTAAAACACTTTTTAATAACGGTTGGTCACTTATGGTATATCCTCAAGGGACAAGAGCAAAAAAAGAGACTTTTCTTCCTTTTAAAAGTGGTGCTTTCCATATAGCCCTAGATAACAATATCCCTATTCTTCCTGTAGTCATTGCTGGTACAGGTGACATATGGCCAAGAGGTGAAAAATTTATGAAAAGCGGAAAAGCAATTATAAACACATTGGAACCAATTGATATTTCAAAATATACAAAAGAAACTATTGATCAATTAGTTGATGAAACATATGACAAAATGTCTAAAGTTTATAAAGAATTAACTGATACTATAAAAAAATAAAAATCGTACAATACGATTATGAACATCTTATTAGCAGCACTTTCAATATTTTTCTTAAGATTACTTGATCAAACATTAGGAACTCTAAGAGTACTTTATGTAAACAAAGGTAAACCTGTGTTTGGTGCAGTGTTGGGCTTCATTGAGTCTGCTATTTGGGTTGTAGCAATATCAAGGGTTATTCAAGATTTGAATGATCCTCTTTTAATTTTTGGCTATGCACTTGGTTTTGCTTCTGGAACAATTATGGGGTCATACATAGAGAACACAATTGCAATTGGTGATATTGTAGTAAGGATATTTGCGCCAAAAGATAGCGACAGTATGGAGGTTGCAAGAGAATTGAGAGACAAAGGTTTTGGTGTAACAATAATTAACGGTGAAGGAATGCATGGCGAAGTGACTATTGCGTGGTGCGTAACACCTAGAAAAAGAGTTAAAGAAGTTTTAAAAATTGTATCAGAAATTAATCCAGATGCTTACGTAACTACCGAAGCGACAAATCCTACAAAATTAACTCAAAACAGAAAGTAGTCTAGAGACCTTTTTCAAATTCATCTTCAAAAGAGACTCTTTTTCTATTGGAGGATTTTTCGTTATTACCTGGCTTTTTATCTCTTCCATTTCTAATACCATTCTTTGATCTAGAAGAATTTTTATCCCGAGAGTTTTTTGACCCTCCACCCTCAGCCTCTTCAGGGATTTCTAAGTCTTCAACTGGTGAAAGGCTAACTTTACCTTTTTCAATTGAATCTACATTAACTTTAATCTTATCCCCTATTGATACAACAGCTTCAGTACTGTTTACTCTTTTACTTGAATGAAATTTTGATACATGAAGTAATCCATCTCTACCTGGCAAGATATTAATAAAAGCTCCATATGTAGCAACGCTTACTACTTCACCATCATATTGTGCTCCAACTTCAGCTTCTGGTGGATCAATAATCAACATTACCATTTCTTTACCAGCAGCTATTGCTTCTTCCTCTGTAGAGCCCAAGGTTAAAATACCATCATCATCAATTTCAACAGAACATCCTGTTTCTTCTTCTATTTTCTTAATATTTTTACCCTTTGGACCGATTACTTCACCAATTTTATCTTTTGGTAGCTCAATAGTTTCAAGCCTAGGAGCATTCCCAGAAAGATCTTCTGCAGGTTCAGAAATTGTATCTTCCATAATGTCAAGTATGTGATGCCTTGCATCCATAGCTTGATTTAAAGCATTTCTCAATACATCAGCAGGTAGACCCTCTATTTTCATATCTAGTTGCAAAGCTGTAATTACATTTCTAGTACCTGCAACTTTAAAATCCATATCTCCAAGAGCATCTTCAGCTCCTAAAATATCTGTTAATGTGACGTAAGTATCATCTTTAGATATTAAGCCCATAGCAATGCCTGCTACATGTTCTCTAATAGGAACACCCGCTGCCATTAAGGATAAACTTGAAGCACATACTGATGCTTGTGAAGTAGAACCATTGGATGAAATAGCCTCACTTACAACTCTGATAGTATATGGAAAATCAACTTTAGGTGGAATTAGAGGCAGTAAAGCTTTTTCAGCTAGTGCGCCATGACCAATTTCTCTCCTCTTAGGACCCCTCATCGGATAAGCTTCACCAGTAGAATATGGTGGAAAATTATAATGATGCATATATCTTTTTGAAGTAACTGTATCAATTGTATCTAGCATCTGCTCAAGTCTCGACATACCTAAAGTTGTAACGTTTAGTACTTGTGTTTCTCCTCTTAGAAACAAGGATGATCCGTGGACTGTCGGAAGTAAATTAATCTCTGCAGATATATTTCTAATATCTGTAGGTGTTCTACCATCTAATCTTGGACCACCTGACAATACTCTGTCTCGAACAGTACTTTTAACTATTGACTTAAATGCTAATTTAATAGCTTTTGTGTTATCTTCTTCTTTATCAAGAAATTTTTCAATAGCCTGTTCTTCTAGCTCACTCTGTTTTTCACTTCTTTCAGCTCTGTCAGTCAACGCTGTGGCTTCTTCAATTTGTGAACCAAAGTCATTACTAATGTCATTTTTCAATTCTTCCGAATAATCTTCAACTATAGGCCAATCAACTTGTGGTACATCTCTTTTAGCTACTAACTCTTTTTGTGCTTCAATTAATTTTGCAATATATTCTTTAGATGAATCAATACCATCAGCAACAATATTTTCTGATGGAGCAACACTGCCTTCATCTATTTTATTAAATGCATTATCTGTTGCGCCAGCTTCAACCATAACAATATCTACTTCACCACTGCTATTTAAACTACCTGCTACAACCATATCAAACACAGATTCTTCTAATTCAGAATTTGTTGCTTGAACTACCCAATTATCATTAATTAAAGACATTCTTACTGCACCAACAGCAGACTCAAGTGGCACTCCAGCTAGTTGTAATCCCAATGAAGCTGCATTTAATGCTAAAATATCATATTCATTTTCATTATCAACACTTAAAACAGTTGCAATTATCTGAGTTTCACATCTAAATCCATCTTTAAATGAAGGTCTGAGTGGTCTATCTATTAGACGACAAGCTAATATTGCTTTTTCAGTTTGCCTACCTTCTCTTCTAAAAAATCCACCAGGAATTTTTCCAGCTGAGTACATTCTTTCCTCAACATCAACAGTTAAAGGGAAAAAATCTATACCATCTCTTACTGACTTATTAGATACAGTTGTTACTAAAACATTAGTATCTCCAGATGTAACAACTACAGAACCAGGCGCTTGAATTGCTAATTTACCCGTTTCGAAAGCTATTTCAGAATTCCCAATACTTACTTTTACATTATCAATCGACATATAACCTCTTTCGTGACCAAGGTTATTAATTGTCAGCTTTCAACAAAAGCTCTCAATTAACAACACTAGGTCAAATATTTATCTTCTTAGACCAAGTTTATCTATAATATCACGGTATCTTTGAACGTCTTGATTCTGAAGGTACTGAAGTAGTCTTTTTCGCTTACCAACAAGCATTAATAATCCTCTTCTTGTATGGTGGTCTTTTTTATGTGTTTTCAAATGATCTGTTAAATGATCAATTCTGTTACTCAATAAAGCAACCTGTACTTCTGCAGAACCGGTATCAATGTCAGATTTACCGTATTCTTTTATAATATCTTGGTTTGTTTTCATTCGAGATAATGATAATACTGACTATATCTAATGTGACACTATTTAATTTTTATTAATTTTTTCAATATCGGTGTTAATCTGTTGTACTAATTCATCAATATTGTTGAATTTTTTTTC
Source organism: uncultured Candidatus Actinomarina sp. (assembly GCA_902555985.1). Classification (GTDB taxonomy): domain Bacteria; phylum Actinomycetota; class Acidimicrobiia; order Actinomarinales; family Actinomarinaceae; genus Actinomarina. The sequence continues at coordinate 124,689 of CACDUI010000002.1, read as the reverse complement.
ATCTCTAATAAAAGATTTAAAACTTACAGTTAAATCGTAATTGTAAATATCGTTATTAAATTTGAAAATATGAACCTCTAAACTATGTTTTTTGTCTTCAGATACAGTAGGTTTATATCCAATATTCATTATTCCTTCATAATTTTCATCATTTATTTTCACACCAACTTCGTAAACACCATTTTTTGGAATCTGAATACTATTATCTATTTCTAAGTTTGCCGTTGGAAATCCAATCAAAGTTCCTTTTTGCTCACCTTTAATCACATTTCCAGAGATAGAATATTTATAACCTAAAGATTCATTAGCTAGTTCTATTTTTGCTTCAGAAAGATAAGATTTAATTAACGTTGAAGAGACTTTATTTTCTTTATGTTTATAGTCGTCAATAATATGGATCGAATCATCACCAAAAAAATTAATTAAATAATCAACATCACCTTCCCTATTTAAACCAAATTTGAAATCACTTCCTACAAAAATATTTTTTGTTTTAAGATTAATTTTTAACATATTGCAAAATTCATTGGGAGAATAGTTAACAACATGGCCAAAATTAATAAATACTAAATTACTAGGATTAAAATTTTGAATTAACTTCATTTTTGTTTCATTGGTAGTGAGGAGTTTGTGATCTTTGTTAAAATATTTTTTTGGTAATGTATCAAAAGTTACGATCTGATAATCTTTATTAAAGTTATAAGCTGATTTTATTAGCTGTTGATGTCCTTGATGTACACCATCAAAACCACCTATACAAGTTGTAGATACATCGTTAAAAATATTATCGTCAGAAGTAAAGTTTTTATATATTTTCATATAAGTACCTTATCTGGTTTGAAATATTTTTCATTAAATGGTTCATAAACTGCAACAATATCATTATTAATAGATACTATATATTTATTTTTTTTCGAAAACATACTGCTTAAAATTAGTTGTCCATGTTGAATTGTTTCTAACATGTCTTGATTTAAATCTAAGACAGGTAGATCAATTACCTCTTTCCAATTCAAAGAATGGAGATTAGATTTATAATTAATTTTCTCCACATTTTTATTTAATTTATTATGGTTTATATCTAAATTTCCGATAGATGTTCTTGTAAGCATTTCAACAACTGCTTCAGTATTTAAAAATTTACCTAATTGTTCAACTATGCTCCTAATATACGTTCCCTTGCTTACAGTTATTTCAAATTTTACTTTGTTTTTCATAACTGATAATAACTTTGTATTTTCTACTACAATTTTCCTAACTGGTATATCAACATCTTGGTTCTGTCTAGCATATTTATATAATCTCTTTCCCTTTACTTTTACTGCTGAATAAATTGGTGGGGTTTGAAATGATTCGCCCAATATATTTCTGAGAAAATCCTCAATATCATTTTTAAGACTAACTGCGTCAACTTTATCATGAAAGGAAAGTTCAGAATCAACATCTAGTGTTGGTGAAGAAAATCCTAAAATAGCGGTTACATTGTATGTTTTTTCTGTTTTATTAATATAATCAAATAATTTTGTATACCCATCTGTTGCCAAAAGCATCAATCCATCTGCGTTGGGGTCTAAAGTTCCAGAATGTCCAACTTTATTAAAATTAAAATTTTTTTTTAATTTAGTACACAGATCTTGAGAAGTCCAAGTTTTAGGTTTATCTAATAGGTAAAAATTAGGCTTGTGATCTGATCGCATTCTTAACTTTTGTTGTAATTTCATCCATACTTAGTGCGGTAGAAAAACCAGATGCAGCTTTATGTCCTCCTCCGCCAAATAATGATGCAATTTTTTGGACATCTAATTTAGTTCTAGATCTTAAACTACCTTTAAAAGATTTATCATCTTGCTCTTTTAAAAGCAATGCTACATTTGATTCTTTAACTAATCGGATAGAGTCGATTAAAAAGTCAATCTCCGAAGATTCAATATTAAATTTTTTATAATCTTCGTGCAAAACATAGGAAACAACCAACTCCTCATCATCAAATAGTTTAATTCTGTTCAATACCTCACTTTGAAGCTTGATAGCATTCATAGGAATTGAACCGTAAATATTATCGCTTATAGATGTTAGTTCAGCACCACTCAGCATTAATTTTGAAGCTATTTGAAATACTTCATAATCTGTATTTGAATATTGAAATCTTCCAGTATCAGTAATTAGGCCTGTCATAAGGCAATTTGCTATATTTTTATCTATTTCAATATCCGCAGAGATAATTTCCCTATAGAGAACTTGAGTAGTGCTTGCAGCAGTTGAATCTATAACTTGAATATCTCCAAATGAAGGTTCGATGTGATGATCAATTACAATAACTTGGTCTGATTTCAATGCTATTTCCTCTAAGCTTCCTAGACGTTCAGAATTTCCACAATCAAATACATAAACATTTTCATATTTATTCATTGCGTTATTAGAAATTAAATTAATTGGTAAATGGTTTAAATTAGATGGAATGTTACCTTTAATATCAAAACAGACATCAGAACTGATACCTTTACTATCCAAAATTAATTTAAACGCCAAAGCTGAGCCTAAAGCATCACCATCTGGATTTATATGACCTGTAATTAAATTTGATGAATTACCAATATTATTAAATAATTCACTCATTTTGAGTCCTATCTAAAAGTTCGTTTATTCTTATAACATTACTGAATGTATTATCTACTTCAAAAATTATCTTGGGTACATTCTTAGTAGTCATTTCTTTGCTGACTACTTTTTGTATTTTGGTTCTATTTTTTTCTAGAGATGTTTTTAAAGAACCTTCATTTCCTTCCAAGGTTGATACAAATATCATAGATTTCTTTAAATCTGGTGATGTAGACACATGAGTGACAGTTGCTTTATTTAAAGATGGATCTGAATTTCTCAATAATGCTTCAGAAACAATTTTTTGAATAAGTGGATTAATTCTATTTATTCTTCCACCACGTTTTTGATTACTCATTTTGATTTCTTATACTTCGACTTCAGCAAGTATTTCTATAGTATCACCCTCTTTAATATCTTTATAATCTGACAATCCGATTCCACATTCAAGACCTTCATTTACAACTTCTACATTGTCTTTGAATCTTCTCAGAGATACTATTGTGCCTTCATAGATAACAATTCCGTCTCGTAGTAATCTAGCTTTGGCATCTAATTCTACTTTTCCTTCAGAAACAATAGATCCTGCAACTACGCCAACCTTTGGAGCTCTAAAAGTAGTTTTTACATCTACCATGCCAATGACTGCTTCTTCAGTTTTAATTGTCATTTGACCAAGTACAGCTTCTGAAATATCATCAAGAAGTTCATAAATAATACTATATGTTCTTACATCTATTCCTTTACTTTGTGCCATGTTTCTAGATTGACTGTCTGGCCTAACATTGAAACCAATTATCATCGAATCAGTTGCACTAGCAAGATCAACATCTGACAATACTATTCCTCCAACTGCACCGTGAACAACTTGAATATTTACATCATCTGTTGCAAGCTTGTTTACTCCATCCTTAATTGCTTCGACTGAACCATTTGTATCAGCTTTTAATATTAAATTAACTGTATTTAATTCGCCTTCTTGTAGAAGCTTCATCATGTCACTCACCCTTGACTCAACAGAAAATGATGAATTGTCATGATCTTTTAATTTACTTTTATTTTCTTCAGCTTTAGACTTTGCTTCTTTTTGATTTTTTACTGCAACAAATTGATCTCCAGCTGTTGGAGATTCATCCCAACCAATAATGTCAATTGGTGATCCAGGTTCAACTGTTTTTTGTACTTTGTTATTATGATCAAACATAGACTTTATCCTACAAAAAGCCTGACCAGCATATAAGAAATCACCTTGCTTTAAAGTTCCTCTAGTTACAATAACAGTTGCAACATTGCCTTTTCCAACTTCCATTCTCGATTCAACTATGTATCCGGACGCCTCTGTATTAAAATTTGCTTTAAGTTCTTCAATTTCAGCAACTAAAGAAAGAGTTTCCAGTAAATCATCTACTCCTTCACCTTTTGTCGCTGAAACTTCAACTACAGGAGTATCGCCTCCAAGATCTTCGGATATAACATCATATTTTGTTAGTTCAGCTTTAATCATTGAAGGGTTCGCTTCAGGAAGATCGCATTTATTAATTGCAACAACAATAGGAACTTCAGCAGCTTTTGAATGATTTATAGCTTCTATAGTTTGAGGCATAACACCATCATCAGCAGCTACTACAAGAACAACAATATCGGTTACGTTTGCTCCCCTTGCTCTCATTTGTGTAAAAGCTTCATGTCCAGGTGTATCGATAAAAGTTATACCTGTTTCACCAGAATCAACTTTGTAAGCACCTACATGTTGAGTAATACCTCCAGCCTCTCCATCTGCAACTTTTTCATTTCTAATGTAGTCAAGAAGACTTGTTTTTCCGTGATCAACATGCCCCATAACTGTAATAATTGGAGCTCGTAGATTTAAACTATCCTGTTCATCCTCGAATTCCTTAAATTCAATAATATCCTCTCTAGATATTGTTACTTCATCAATTAAATCTGGAATTAAATTATATTTCTCAAACAGTTTTTCTATCTCGTTATCTTCTAAAGGTGAATCTATAGCTTTCATAATTCCTAAACCCATTAAATCACCTACTATTTGCGTAGCATCAGTCTCTATGAGCGAACTTAATTTTTGAGGTGATGAATTTCTAGAAACTTCGACTATTTGTACATCATCACCATCTGCTGCTGTTTCTTCTTCTGGAAGTTCAACTATTTCTTCTTCAATCTCATTCTTAATTTCTTCAACTTCTTGAACTACATTTTTTTCATCCTGAACTGGAGCTAATGCTAATTTAACTAATTCTTCTTCCTCTTCAGTTAATCCAGACGATGCAGTTTTAACTTCAATACCAAGTTCTTTAGCCTGGTGAAGTATGTCTGCTGATGCTAGGTCCAGCTCTTTAGCGATTTGATGAATTCGCTTTTTTGCCATTTATTCTTCCTCGTTTGATGAATTCTCTTCAGTTTCAGACTCCTCAATCTGAGGTGAGTCTCCAAGTCCTACTATATCTATCTTGTAACCAGTTAATTTAGCCGCAAGACGGGCATTTTGCCCCTCTTTTCCAATTGCAAGAGAAAGTTGGTTGTCTTTTACAACAACTTTTGCGGATTTTGTATGTTCATCAATCTCAACTTCATCTATATCTGCTGGTCCTAGTGCTTCCTTGATAAATCGAACTTTGTCTTCCCTCCATTCAACTACATCTAATTTTTCACCTCTAAGCTCATTTACAATTTGCCTAACTCTATTTCCTCTTGAGCCAACACAAGCACCTTTAGGATCAACATTTGGATCATTAGAAAATACAGCAATTTTTGTTCTGCTACCAGCTTCTCTGGCTATTGCTCTTAACTCAACTGTGCCATCGGTTAATTCAGGTACTTCTAATTCAAGCATTCTTTCAACAAATTCTGCTTTACTTCTGCTAACAATTATTGGGGCCCCTTTAGCATCTTCACGTACTTCAGTAATTAATGCTTTTACTCTATTGCCTCTTTCGAGCCTTTCAAATGGTACTCTTTCACCTGATGGTATCACAGCTTCCGCATCTTGAAGATCTAATATTGTTTGATTAAATCTAGGATCAAACTGTGTAACTATTCCTGTAATTAGTTCTCCTTCTCTTCCAATGTATGCATCTAAAACAGTCGCTCTTTTTGCATCGCGAATTTTGGTAGTCATCATTTGTTTAAATGATTGAGCAGCAATTCTTCCAAATTCATCCTCATCTAGCTCTACCTTCCATTCTTCAATAACATTACCTTCAACATCAAGCTCTTGAGCGTAAATCAAAACCTCACCACTTTCAGGATTTAGAGTTACTCTAGCTTCTTCTGCAGCACCAGGTATTCTCATATATGCAGAACGAAAAGCAGATACCAAAGCTTCATACATGCTTTCTACCGTCACACCTTTATCAAGAGCTAAAGATTCAATCGCTTGTTTACTTTCATTTCCTAGTTTCATTTTTATCCTTTTACTTTTTCTTTAAATTGTTTAAATTCAATTTTTGCATTTTTTATATCTGAAATTTTTATTTCAATCTCATCATCTTCTATTTTTAAATTTATAGTTTTATCGTCTACTGAAGCAAGAGTTCCTTCAAATGTATAGACATCATCTATTGGATTTATAAGTTTAATTTTTACTAATTCCCCAATTGATAATTCAAAATGTCGTAAAGATTTTAATTTTCTTTCAATACCAGGGCTTGAGACAATCATTTCGAAGGAACCTTTTTCATAACCAAATTCCTCAATAACTCTCGTAAGCTGCTTATTCAATCTGGCAGTCGTGTCAAGATTAATATCTTCAACTGAATAAATGAATACTTCAATTTTTGATATATTTGGAAAATTTAATATATTTAGATCATAAAGTTCCATATTTTCAACTTTTAAATATGAGTCAATTTGATGGTAGATTTCATCTTCAGAAACCATATAAACCTCCTCATAAAAAAAAGCGGGCTTGACTCCCACTTTACGTAGCTAAATTGTCAATATTAATTATATCAAATATTCAAATATATTAAAAGATATTTTTAATAAGCTTTTGAAAAAATAGCTAATTTACCTTGTGCATTTTCATTATTTACAGCTGAACCTGTTTTATCATTGTCTAAAACATAACATCTTAGTGTCGCCTTTGTTTCCTGTTTAACTCTATCTTCATCTGAGCTATTTTCGTCCCAATAACATGTTACAAATCCTGGTTCAGAGTTTAATGCAGCTATAAGTGCTTCATAATTTTCAACATGTTTGGTATTTTCTTCACGAAATATCTTGGATGATTCAAGAAGTTTGTTATGAATGTCATCCAAATTCTCTGATATTTTATTTTTTATCTCTGAAATAGGAACATTAAACTTTCCTTCAACTCCATCCCTCCTAGAAAATACAACTGAGTTATTTTCAATATCACGTGGACCTATTTCCAATCTTAAAGGAACACCTTTTAATTCCCATTCATTAAATTTAAAACCAGGAGATATATTATCTCTATCGTCTATATGTACCCTAAAATCTCCATCTATCTCATTAATAATTTTTTGTGCTGATTCTAAAATCATTGATCTTGAATCTTCATTTGGTGTGATAGGAATAATTACTACTTGGTAAGGAGCAAGCTTAGGTGGCAAATTTAAACCCTTATCATCTCCATGTGCCATAATTATCATTCCGATTAATCTGGTGCTTACTCCCCAACTAGTTTGATAAGGATGTTTTAAATTATTTTCTTCATCAGAAAATTGTATCTCAAACGCTTTAGAAAAATTTTGACCTAACTCATGTGATGTTCCAGCTTGTAATGCTTTCATGTCTTTCATCATTGCTTCAATTGAATAAGTACGTGTAGCACCAGCAAATCTCTCATTTGCTGATTTAATTCCTTTTACCACCGATACTGCAGCTGCGTTTTCAGCAAATTCTGCATAAATATTTAACATTTTTAATGCTTCTTCAGTTGCTTCTTCTTCAGTAGCATGTGCTGTATGTCCTTCTTGCCAGAGAAATTCGGATGTTCTTAAAAATAATCTTGTTCTCATTTCCCAACGGACAACATTCGCCCATTGGTTTATCAACATTGGTAAATCTCTATAGCTTTTAATCCATTTAGCAAACATATGGTTAATAATTGTTTCTGATGTTGGCCTAACAACCAATGGTTCTTCAAGCTCTTTACCTCCAGCATGTGTCACCATTGCTAATTCAGGAGAAAATCCTTCAACATGTTCAGCTTCTTTTTGTATAAAAGAATTAGGGATGAATAAAGGAAAATAAGCATTTTGGTGTCCAGTCTTTTTAAACTTCTTATCAAGATATGACTGGACGCTTTCCCAAATAGAGTATCCGTATGGCCTAATTACCATAGTTCCCTTAACCGGAGAATAGTCAGCTAATTGAGCTTGTTGAATAATATCTGTATACCATTCATTAAAATCTTCTGACATTGGCGTAAGCTTTTCAACCATGTTTATATATTAAAGGTTTTAATTTTCAATATCTTTATTTGTAGTAATCTCTATGACAGATTTAGTTCTTTCTTCAAAGTTATTGATATCACCTTGAATGTTTAATAATGCTTGCACATCCTCTTCAGCAATTTTTGCTGCATTAGTATCCGCAGCAGCAAGTCTGGCTTCTATGCCTTCTTCAGCTATTAATCTACCTTCTTTAAGCAAAGCATCAACCATATCTTTTTCATCAACTACTTTTACAACTTGACCTTTTATAAACAAGTGACCTCTTTTTTTTCCAGCAGCTATACCTAAATCTGCAGATCTTGCCTCACCTGGTCCGTTAACGACACATCCCATAACAGCAACTTGAATAGGTAATCCTTCTTTTTCCAGCACATCTTGAGCATCACTAGCAACTTTTATTACATCTACTTCTGCTCTACCACAACTTGGACATGCTATTAAATCTAATGATTTTCTTTCACGTAAACTTAAGTATTCAAGTAACTGACGACCATATTTTGCTTCCTCGACAGGATCAGTTGTTAAAGATAATCTTATAGTATCTCCAATTCCTTCTGACAAAAGAGTTGATATACCTGCAATAGATTTAATAAGGCCTCCTGGAAGCGGCCCTGCTTCTGTTACTCCAAGGTGAAGAGGATATTCAACAGACTCAGCAAGTAATCTATATGATTCGATCATTAAAGGAACGTTTGAATGTTTCACTGAAATTTTTATATTATGAAATCCAACATCTTCAAGATATCTAGCTTCTAACATTGCTGACTCAACAAGTGCTTCTGGCACTGAGTCACCATATTTTTCTAAGATATCCTTATCTAGTGATCCAGCATTTACTCCTATACGAATTGGGATTTCTGCTTTTAAACATTCTTTAGCAACTTCTTTAATCTGTTGTTCGTTTCTTATATTTCCTGGATTTAACCGAAGACCATCTACACCAGCTTCAATAGCAGCAAGTGCTAGTTTGTATTGAAAATGAATATCAGCAATTATTGGAACTGGACTTCTTGCACATATTTTAACGAGTGATTCTGCAGCTTCAATTTCATTACAAGTAACTCTTACTAAGTCTGCACCATTATTTGCTAACTCATATACTTGCCCTAAGGTTTCATCCGTATCTCTGGTTTTGGTAGTAGTCATAGATTGTACTGAAATTGGATAATCCGACCCAACACCAACTTTTCCTACTTTAATTTGAGTGGTCTTTCTTCTGCCAATCATAATTTAATTGGTTGGGTAATGTCTAGATAAAATGCGGTAACACCTAAGAACACAAAGATAAAAATAACTAAAGCAGCTACAGGATACAATTTTCTATCAGGAATTTTTTTACCAGTAATTCCTTCATAAAGAGCAAGCACTACCCTACCGCCATCTAATGGAACTAATGGAATTGAATTAAATACGGCAAGAAAAATATTTACAAATGCAAGAAGAGTAAATAGATTAACATATCCCCCCTCTGCTATTTGGTTGCCTGCTTGTGCTAATCCAATTGGACTTAGAGGTCTTACTTCATCTGGAATGACTTCTCCTGAATAAGTTCCAAGTAAAGTCTGTAAATTTTGAGGACTAAATAGGGTAAAAATTCCCTCTATAGCTGCTTTTGTCATATCTATTTCTACTAATGTTGTAGCTGATATTGATTGAATTATGCCGAGTTTCTGATTTTGGATACTAGGTGAAACTCCTAAATAACCAGTTTCTGAGTTTGAAATTATCCTTGACTCAAGTGTTGTAGTTGTGATGTAGCTTTGATTATTTCTCAAATAACCAATTGATACAAAATTATTTGGATTAACCTCAATATAACTTACAAGTTCACTCCAAGAATTAACCTCATTGCCATTAAAAGAAACAATTGTATCTCCTGGCTTTAAACCTGCAATAGAGGAAGGAGCTTCATTTTCTGGATTAACAGATGATACTCCTATAGTGTCAATTTCAAGAGTTGGCTGCTCAACTCCATAAAATGTAAAAATAGAAAACAGTATCAACCAAGCTAATAAAAAGTTTACGATGATACCTGAAGATGCAATATAAAGCTTTTTTGTCCAAGAAGCAGTGTGAAACAATTCTTCGGATTCAAAACCTTCAACCTCTTCATTCTCATCCATACCGGGTATTTTTACATAACCGCCAAGAAGAAGTGCTTTTAAACCATACTCTGTGTCATTCTTTTTGAAAGAAAATAATTTTGGACCAAATCCCACAAAAAATTCAGATACAGCAATTTTTGACCTTTTTGCAGAAATATAATGACCTAATTCATGTAATACTACAAAAAGTGTCAATAAAGCAATTGTTAGAAAAGCGTTCATACTTTAATTATTACACTTATTAAATTAAATCTAAAAACTGAATAAAAAGAACCAGTATTGGAAAGCTTAATATTTGGGAGTCTACCCTGTCTAAAACACCCCCATGTCCAGGAAGAAAATCACTAGAGTCTTTTATTTCCACAGATCTCTTTATTTTTGATTCAAATAGATCTCCTAAAACTCCAAAAAGTATGAATATCAAAGAAATAATTAAAATTTGAATAAAATCTAATTCAAAGAAATTATATAAAACTATACACATAGAAAAAGAACCTACTAATAAACCAATGAAAAATCCTTCCACAGTTTTATTTGGAGAGATACTTTCAGAAAGTTTTCTTTTACCAAATCTTCTACCAAATTCATAAGCAGCGATATCAGATAATGAGATTGAAATTAATGCTAAAAATGTAAATAAAGGTCCTAAGTTTTTCAAAACATAACCGATAGAAGCTATTCCAGTTCCAAACCATATTAAAAATAAAAATGAACTACCAAATTTTTCATAAATACCATAAGAAACAAAAGTACCAGTATAGATAATTACGCCTATTGGAAATATAAACATAGGAATATGAATATTATCTAAACCGTAAAAGTAAGCAATAACTAACGGTGCAATTGAGGAGTAAAGTAGTAATGGATATGGAATTATTATTCCATAGTCAAATATATCAAACCATTCTTTAGTAGAGACTAAAGCAACTAAAACTAATAATATAAATGCTGAAGTTTGATTAAGAAATAAAACAGCAACTAATAATAAGAGCCCTAAACCTGTGTAAATTCTTGGGTTGGAAGTAAATCTGCCTTCTTTTGTCTCGTTTTGAAAATCATTATTATTATTTAAGTTTTCCTCTTCAGGTAATTCTATATAACCAGGCCAAAATGTTCCGTCATTATCAGACTGTAAATATTTTTTAGACTTCAAGAAGTTCATTTTGCTTTATCAATAGCAACTCATCTATTTTGGTAACAAAATTATTTGTTAAATCTTGTACTTGAGTTTCTAGGCGTTTAATATCATCAGCAGAATGATCATCTTTCAATTTAGATATTTCATCTATACCAAAACGTCTATGTGTTCGAACTGACACTTTGGCTTCTTCAGATGATTTAGATGCAACTTTTCCTAGTTCTTTTCTTCTTTCTTCTGAAAGAGGAGGAATAGGAATTCTTATAACTTCTCCATCGTTAGTTGGATTTAATCCTATATCTGCATTCAATATTGCTTTTTCAATTTCCTCAAGTGAACTTTTATCAAATGGTTGTATTACTAGTAACTTTGGGTCAGGAACAGATATGGTTGACAATTGTTGTAGCGGAGTTTTTGTACCATAATATTCAACTGATAACTTATCAACCAATGCTGGATTAGCTCTTCCTGTCCTAATGGTTGAAAACTCATCTATAAGGTGATTAACTGTAGTGAGCATTTTGCTCTCCACATCTTTAATTAATTCTTCAGACATAAGTCTATTTTATTAAAGTTCCAATTGATTCACCAGTTAAAGCGTTATATATATTTCCTGGAATAGTGCCATCAAAAACACGTATTGGCATTTCGTTTTCTTCACATAAAGTAATAGCTGTCAAATCCATAACCTTAAGTTTGCTTGAGACGACTTCTTTGTATGATATTTCATCATATTTTTCTGCATTATTATTTTTTTCTGGATCTTCGTCATATACACCATCTACTCTTGTAGATTTAAGCATTAAATTAGCGTCAATTTCTGCAGCTCTTAAAGAAGCAGCTGTATCAGTTGTAAAATAAGGATTTCCAGTTCCAGCAGCAAAAATAACTACTCTTCCTTTTTCAAGATGCCTTATAGCTCTTAATCTTATATATGGTTCAGCTACGGCAGTCATAGTAATTGCTGATTGAACTCTTGTTTGAATACCATTTTTGTCTAAAGCATCTTTCAGAGCAACAGCATTAATTACTGTTGCTAACATACCCATATAATCAGCATTTGCTTGAGCCATATTTTTTGCAGATTCTTGAACACCCCTAAAGAAGTTACCTCCTCCTACTACAACACCAACTTGAACTCCTTTTTGGCTTGCCTCAGTAATCTCTTTTGCGATTCTGTCAATAGTTTCGGGTTGTATACCAAAGTTACTATCAGGATCAGCAAATGATTCTCCAGATAATTTTAGAAGAACCCTACTCATCCGTTAAGCTCCTACTTCAAGTCTTGAGAATTTTTTAATGTATATTTTTTCTCCTAATCTACCAGAAAGTTCTTCAATCATAGTTCCAACCTGACCTTCATAGAATTCAGGATTACAGAATATTTGTTCATTCAAAACATAGTCTTTATAAAAAGATGATATCTTTCCTTCCACTATTTTTTCAATAACTTCTTTTGGTTTTCCTTCATTTTCAGATTGTTTTTGAATGATATCTTTTTCTTCATCAATTCTATTTGAAGGAACATCTTCGATATTTACAAATTCAGGTTTTAAAGCAGCAACATGCATTGCTATTTGCTTAGCTACATTTTTAAACTCATCTGATTTTGCAACAAAATCTGTTTCGCAAGCTAATTCAACCAATACGCCAGATATTGCCCTATCTTGTTGATAATGAATATAATCACCAATCGTTCCTTGATTAGCATCCTTGTCTGCACGTTTTTTTGAGTCAGCCAACCCTTTCTCTCGAAGAAATTTTACTGCTTTATCAAAATCGCCATCACTTTCAGACAATGCCTTCTTTGCATCCATCATGCCAGCACCGGTCATATCTCTCAATTTTTTTACATCTGAAGCTGAAATAGCCATTACTCGTTTTCCTTATTTTCTACTTCTTCTCTTTTTCCAGAGCCTTTTAAGCATGCATCTGCAATTGATGATGTAATTAGTTCAATTGATCTTATTGCATCATCATTTCCTGGTATTAAAAAATCTACACCATCAGGATTTACATTTGAGTCAGCTAGTCCTATAACTGGTATACCAAGCTTTTTAGCTTCTGTTATAGCAGTTATTTCATTAGCTAAATCAACAACAAAAATAGCATCTGGAAGTTTATTAAGATTTACAATTCCACCAATTGATTTATTAAGCTTTTCAATTTCACGTTTAATTTTTAATCTTTCTGATTTGGTATAAGCATTAATCTCTCCTGACGATTCAAGTGAAATTAATTCTTTAAGATAAACAACTCTCTTAATAATTGTTTTGAAATTTGTTAGCATTCCTCCAAGCCATCTGAAATTAACATATGGCATACCAGCTCTAATTGCTTGATCTTCAATTACCTGTGTAGCTTGTGGTTTTGTCCCAACAAATAAAACCTTACCGCTATTAGCGACAAGTTTTTGCACGTATTCTTGAGCTTGCTCTATAGCATCATAAGTAATTCTTAAATCAAGAATATGAATACCACTTTTTGCACTATAAATATATTTGTCCATTTTAGGATTCCACCTTTGTGTTTGATGGCCAAAATGCACCCCTGCTTCGAGCAGGTCTTTCATCGATGTAGACATCTTTTTTCTCCTTTGGTTAATTCATCCCACATTCCTTGCCTAAGCGGTTTCCAAACTTTCGTTCACCAAGGAAACTTGTAAATGTGGTGTCTATTTTTATAAAATTCTAATACCAATGCAATATTATTCAACCCCTTGGATGAGATTGTTCATATTTTTTTTTCATCTGCTTTTTCGAAACATGTGTATATATTTGTGTTGTACTAGGGTCATTATGGCCGAGTAATTCTTGAACTATTCTTAAGTCTGCACCGCCGTCTAAAAGGTGTGTTGCAAAAGTGTGTCGTAAGCTATGAGGAAATGTTCCAGCTCTTAGTTTTACAATTCTTCTTATTTCTCTGTCACTTAGTTGTCCCCCTCTAATGCCGAGGAATAGATAAGATTTTGATTTTTCATTTACAAAAATATTTCTTGAATTTTCAATATATTTATTTACTGAATCATATGCTCTAGAAGTTATTGGAAGAACCCTTTCTTTATTTCCTTTACCTAATACTTTTATAGATTTATTTTTTTTAAAATTTTTAAGTTTGAGATTGCTGACCTCGCTCACCCTTAATCCTGAAGAGTACATAATTTCAAGGATCGCCTTATCTCTTAAGCCTTTGGCATCGCTTGTTGGTAAACCATCTAGCAATTCATTTATATAATTAGCTGTGAGTACATTTGGAAGTTTTTTTTCATTTTTTAAATTTTTAACAGACTTTAGCGCAGAGCTGTTTAAATAATTTTTTTCAATACACCAGTTTAAAAAAGTTTTTATTGATGTAATTTTTCTATTAATTGTTGATTTAGAATATTCCTTTTTAGAACAGATTTTTAAAAACTTCGCAAATTCTCCTAAAACAATTTCTTCTTTTAAATATTGTAAAATATCATTTTTGTATGACTTAACAGTGTTGGGGGAATAATTTTTTATTTTTTCAAGAGAATCTAAATACTGATTTAAAATCTCTACTTGATCGTTCTTGTTATTTAGATTCAAGTCTTTTCTCAAGCCTTCTCTGTAGTCCAGAAAGTATAAGTGTAATAATCAAATACATCACAGTAAGAACAAGGTAAGTTTCAGCAAATCTAAATGTACTTCCGGAATACAGTCTTCCTCTGTATGTAAGATCCTCTACGGCCAATACTGACAATAGAGATGAATCCTTCATCATTGAAATAAAGTCATTTCCAAGTGCTGGAAGCATGTTGCGAAAAGCCTGAGGTAATACAATATGTCTCATAACTTGTCTATCAGATAGTCCTAAGGATGCACCACCCTCTCTCTGGCCTACTGGTACAGATTCTATACCAGCTCTAAATACTTCGGCTATATATGCACCATAAAATACAGAGAGAGCAATAATTGCTCTAACTAACATGGGTACATTTCCATTATTAATATTGAATAATTCAGCACCTCTCACAACAACCACAAAAGCGATTGTAAAAATAAGAATAAGAACTGGAACACCACGAATAAATTCAATGTATGTTCTAGAGATTGTGCTTGCAAATTTATTTTTAGATATCCTTCCAATGCCTGAAATTAAACCAAGAAATAATGCAACTACAAAGGATATCAGGGTTGATAAGAAAGTTATTGTGAGACCAGGAAGAATAAAATTAAAAGCTTTGTTGTATTCTGGTTCAGAATAAATCATGAATAACATATAAGCTATTACGCCACTTAAAATTAGAATCCACCAATTGTCTGGTTTAAGAAGATTTTTTAATTTCATTTGTACCCATATTAAAGCAATAGGCACGGTTTTCCGTGCCTATTACAAATTTATATATTAAGTTGTTTCTTACTTATACTTCGCAATCCTCTGGTAGATATTCTGCAGGAATGTTTTCATCACATTCAGCGATATCATCATAAGTTACTGAAAAGTCAGGTGAGAAAAACTTAGCATTAATTTCAGCTAATTTTCCACTGTCTTTCATAGCTGCTAATCCTTGATTAACTACATCAACTAATGCGCTTCCATTAGGAAATGCAAAACCAAGTTGCTCTGAAGTTAGATCGCCACCAACCAATTTTACTTGGTCTTTATTAGCTCCCATGTATCCTAGTCCAGCTGTTTCATCAATGATTGATGCATCTGCATCACCAGAAATAACAGCTTGGATAGCAAAGTTGAAGTCATCAAAAGCTTTTACTTTATCTTCACCAAGCTCAGAGACTGCAAACTCATAGTTTGTTGTACCTTTTTGTGTAGCTACTGTATAGTCGCCATTTTTAAGATCATCAATACTTGTAATATCAGTGTTTCCTGCTGCTACAAGTACTCTTTGTGCTAAATTAATATATCCATCTGAAAAATCAATAATTTCATCTCTTTCAGCAGTTATAGTGATTCCGTCACCTGCAACCATGAATTGACCGTCAGCAACTGCTTGGATCATTCCATCCCATGCTGCTGGTACATAAACTGGTACGAAATTCATTAATTCGCCCATATGGTTAAAGACATCATAGTCCCAACCTTTTGCTACGCCATCAGCTGCATCGATATAATTAAATGGTAAGTACGCATTCTCAACAGCAAATGTGAACTCACATCCATCAAGATCTGGTAAACCATTTTCTCCAGTTGTAATTTCTACTTCATCACAAGGTGTTGCTGAGCCACCACCACAGGCAGTCGCAACTAATGCGAGAACAAAAATTAATAGGAGTGATTTCTTATTTTTCAATTAAACCTCCGTTATCTTACGTATTGATTATTGCATAAGAATACATATAAATGAATAATTATAAATTTTTATTATTCATCTAATGTATTTTTATAATTCGGGGCCCTTTTTTCAAGAAATGCTGACATTCCTTCTGCAGCATCTGAATGTAGAAATCTTTTATTTTGATTAACTGTTTCTAAATCAAGAGATTCAGAAAATGTTTTATCTAAGCCTTCTCTAATTTGTTGCTTAACCATACATATTGAAATAAAACTTTGCTTATCTAAGGATTCAATTAAAGAATTAAACTCGTCATCCATATCCTCGCGGTTACATAATTTGTAAAGAATACCTAAATTATTTAACTCATCTCCATTAATTTCATTTCCTGTCATCATTAGTGATTTTGCTTTTTGGATACCAATAATTCTAGGTAATACCCATGATCCACCAAAATCAACAACTAATCCTCTTCTAACAAAAACTTCTATAAATCTAGTTTCAGGAGTAGCAATTATAAAATCACTTAACAACATCATATTAGATCCTGCACCAGCGGCAATTCCATCAACTAGAGATATAACTGGTTTTTTACAATTCCATAATGCTTCAGCCGCATTTGATACATCTTGCATTAATGCATTTATATTTTCACCTAGCTGAGCACCAGCTGAGTAATTTCCATTTATATGTCTTATGACAAGATACTTAAGCTCACTTTTTTCAAAAGATTCTATTTCTTTTTTTAGTGCTTTCCAATCATCAGCACCTACTGCGTTTAATGATTCTATGTCATTAAATTGAATAAATTTAGTACTGTTAATACTTTCTGTTTCTAAAACCATATTTAGAGTTTAATATATTTTAATTTAGAATGTAAGTATGGGATTTGATCCAAATAAACCATACAAAGCTAATAAAACTGACTACTTAAATATCATTGCAGCACTCATACTGACAGTTATCGTTATTATATGGGCTTTAAACTAAACGATTTTCTATGTATCTCTGACAATCCATAATTAAATATTGCCTGCCTATGTTCTTTAGTTCCATATCCTTTATTTTTATCAAGAGAGTATTCGGGGAAATCCATAGAGAAATCAACCATAAGCTTATCTCTTAAAACTTTTGCAACAATACTAGCTAAAGCAATTGCACGGCAATTATCTTCTCCCCTTATGACTGATATAGCATTAAAGTTTTTTATTTTAAAATGATCAACATAAACAACTTCTCCACCTGTGTAAAGTCTCGAAATTGAATCATTTAATACCTTTTCATTAGCATTTTTTATTCCAAAGTTATCAATGTATGTATTTGAAGCCTCCTCAAAAGAAAATTCAATATTGTTTTTAATAACTATTTCGTATATTTCTTCTCTTTTTTTTGCACTTAATTTTTTTGAATCTTTTACACTATCAAGCAAATGAAGTTGCTTATGGTTAATTTTTACAGCTGAAGCACAAATTGGGCCAGCAAAAGAACCTCTTCCAACTTCATCAGACCCTATGATATATTTTTCAGGATCTTTTTCCCAAATTTTGTCTTCAATCATCTATTTTTTTAAAATTGTCGAATGGAAAGATTACATATATTGCTTTTCCCACAATATTTTTATTTGGTATTGTTCCAATATACCTTGAGTCCTGGCTGTTTATTCTATTATCACCTAGGACAAATATTTCATTTGCAGGGACAATATATGTCTGTTCCTTAAAATTACGCCCTTCATTTATATTTAAAACTGTAAACCTGTTTCCGTTTACAAAAACCTCTCCAGATTCTTTAACAGTTACTTCATCCCCACTATTGCCTACAACTCTTTTGATCAATGCAGTGTTTAAATATGTGTCATCATTTCTTAATTTCCATATTTGAACAGATTCCACAAATTCTTCAAAATAATCCTCTTTAAATTGTGTCTGTGGGCTGTAGAAAACAACAATATCGCCTGACGAGATGTCTGCTTCAATAAAAGTATTCTTAAGAACTAAAACTCTGTCATCTACTTGTAATGTTGGCTCCATTGATGAAGAAGGAATATAATAAACTTGAATTAAAAAAGTTCTAACTAATGTAGCTGCTGCAATAGCTAAAAAAATTGTAAATAGTGTTTTAAAAAATTTTTTTATAATGAGGCTAGTTTAATTTCGATCTTCTTTTATTTTTGCAGATTTACCAACACGATCACGGAGATAATAAAGCTTTGAGCGTCTAACTTTACCTTTTCTAATAACTTCAATTGAGTCAACAATCGGTGCGTGAACGGGAAATATTCTTTCCACCCCAACACCAAATGAAAGTTTTCTTACAGTAATAGTTTTGTTTACCCCTACGCCATTTATTGCGATGATTACACCTTCGAATGTTTGAATACGTTCTCTATTACCTTCAGAAACTTTTACATTAACTTTAATGCTATCTCCAGAATTAAAGGATGGTAATTCTTCTTTTAGATAGTCATTTTCAATGCTTTTAATTAAGTCCATAGTTACTCCAGTTGAGAATTATATAAGTAAATTTAGATTATATGTCTTTTAAATTATTCTTTTTCCACTCATCTATTTTTTGGTGATTTCCAGATAATAGTACATCAGGAACTTCTAAATTTTTATATTTTTCAGGCCTTGTGTAAACAGGATAATCAACTTTGTTGTCTGTAAAAGTCTCATTGATAAGAGATTCTGGATTTCCTAATACATCTGGAATTCTCCTAATTAGTGCTTCAAGTAAATACATTGCTGGAACTTCGCCTCCTGAAACAACTGATTTTCCAACAGAAACTTCATAATCAGAGTGTAAGTCTAAAATCCTCTGATCAAATCCCTCATACCTTCCACATATTAAATTAATTGATTCAAACTCAAGTAATTCACTAATCAAAGATTCATCCAACTCTGCTCCAGAGGGAGTTAAAAAAACATTAATATTTACATTTGTGGAATTAATTGCATTATCTAATGGCTCCGGCATTAATACCATTCCCGGGCCTCCCCCATATGGGGCATCATCAACTTGTTTATAAGATCCAGTACCATAATCTCTAAGATTTACAGAGTTGATTTCTATAATGTTATTTTTTATTGCTTGAGAAATAATGCCGGTATTTTTCCACTCATCTATAAGGTTTGGAAACAGTGTAATTACATTAAATAAATTCATCTATTTTCTAAAATACTTTTTGTTTCTTTTAAATCTGTATAAAGCGTATTTCTTAAAACAGGATTTTTATTATTTGATTTAATTATTTGAATAAATTCATTTTGTGTTGTCTCTTGACCATGATCAGCACCTGATGCCCTACTTATGTTTTCATTTATGAGGGTTCCACCAAGATCGTTCACTCCAGCATGAAGAAGCTTACCTGCACCATCATGTCCTAACTTAACCCAACTAGCTTGAATGTTGTCGATAACATTTGCAAAATAAATCCGAGCAAGAGAATGTACAAGAATTACTTCATCCCAAGTTGGACCCGGCATACTCTTGCCTTGTAGATATATTGGCGAACCCATATGGACAAAAGGAAGAGGAACTACTTCAGTAAATCCGCCAGTATTTTTTTGTATATTCCTAATTAATGAAAAATGATTTACCCAAGAATCTATATCATCTATATGGCCAAACATAATTGTTGCTGTAGATTTAATTCCTAAACTATGAGCAACTTCCATAACATAAGCCCACTGAGCTGATGTTATTTTATCTGGACATAAAAATTTTCTTACTCTGTCATCAAGTATCTCTGCAGCTGTGCCAGGCAATGTATTTAGTCCAGCAGTTTTAAGTAGTTTTAAATATTCCTCTATCCCCATATTGATAGTTTCTGCACCTTGCCATATTTCTAGAGGAGTAAAGCCATGTATGTGCATGTCAGGGACTGCATCTTTTATATCTCTGACCATTTTTAAATAGAATTCTCCAGTGTAATCTGGGTGTATTCCTCCCTGTAAACAAACCTCTGATGCACCCATCTCAAATGCTTCAGAAGACCTTGCTACCACTTCTTCAATGTCTATAGAGTATGGTTTTTCTTTAAGATTCAAGCTATTTGGACCTTTAGAGAATCCACAAAAACCACATTTGTAATAACACTGATTTGTATAATTTATATTTCGATTGATGACGTAAGTTACATTATTTCCATTTTTGATAAAATTTAAATGATTAGCAACATTTGCTATATCATTTATTTTTTCGCCAGCTGTATTAAAAAGTAGTTTGAGTTCTTCATCCGATATTTGGTAACCATCTAATACACTTTTTAATATTGCGTCTACATCAGAATGATAGATTTGGCTCTTATTATTAAATACAAAATTGTTTAATTTAGGGATATTTTTTCCACTACCCGGTGACCATTCTGTATATTCTCTTCTAAAGCCTCGGACATTTCTTGTATTCAGATATCTGAAATATCTCTCTTTATCAAATTCATTTCTAGCCTCATCAACAGAAAATATTGGAGATAAAAGAGTTCTTTCGTAAAGATTTAAACCTTCAACTTCTTGCAGTTCTTCAATTTGCTCAGAACTCCAATCTCTTAGTAGAAGGTCTGAGACACCACTACTTATAAATTTAATTGCATCTTCAATTGTGTCTACATATACAGATGTCATGAAGTTAACTTTTGTATTAATTGATTTTATAAAATCTAAATCTGTTGTTTTTGATATCAATATTGTATGAGGACTTAATCTATCTATAACTTCAAGTGCACTCTCCTTATTGTTTTTGAATAAGTAAATTAATCTTTTTGGATTAATCTCTTTAAAATTTTTCCAATTATCATCTTTAATCAACCATACATCAGAATCATCTTCTAAATTTTTTGATAAAGTTTGAAAACCCTTTTTATGTATTTGATTTAAATTAAGATTTAATTCTTCCTTTAATAAGAATCCCGAAGTACCCTCTTTTTTTCTAGAATTTAAATATATTTCATTATCGTTATCGCACGGTCTTATTCTTAGAAATGAGATATTATGATTCATTTGTTTCTCTTGGGTATCCATCTGTATCAACAATATTATTAACTTTCTCAAATATTTTACTACTTAACCATTCTTTTTTTATGAATTCTGGGTAAACAGGAAGCCTCTTTTTAAGTTTCTGCCCTGTATTTGAAATATCTAATTTTAAATTTTTAATATTTGGCCATAAGTGATCAGGGTTGACCCAGTCTATTGTTATTGGTGATATACCACCTAAATCATTAATTCCACTTTTTAAAAATATATTTATGTCTGGTGAAAGATTGGGAGGAACTTGAATAGAAATATGTGAAGGTGCATAAATCCTAGTAGTTGCAATGATTCTTAAAAATAAATCATTTGTTATTTCTGAACTATTTTTCATTAAAGTATTTTTCTTAGCTCTGAAATTTTGCAGTATTACTTCTTGTATTGCTAAGTTCTCATTTAAATAAATAATTAAATTTGAAATATCATTTACAATTTCGTCTTTTGTTGAGGTTAAACCAAGGAGTAGTCCAGTCGTAACAGGATACTTTTCTAAAAGTGCATTGTTAAGAGTTTCTAATCTTAAATCAATGTATTTTGTTCCTGTTTTGTAATGGGCTTTTCCCTTGTCATAAATATTTTTAGAAAATGATTCAATCATAATTCCCCCAGACGGAGAGTATTCTTTTAACTCCTTAATTTCTTGTTGGGTCATCAAACCAGGATTTGCATGGGGAAATAAATTATATTTTTCATTTACATTTTTCATTGAACTAATTAAATACTCATGTGTTGATGAATGGCCTAATTCCTGAAGTTGAGTCAAAGCATAATCCCATTTAAGTTCTGGTTTATCTCCTAAAGTAAATAAGGCTTCATAACATCCCGAATCATCACCAGCTTTTGCTATAGAAAGAACTTCTTCTAGATTTAAATAAGTTCCCCCTTCTTTAGGTGACTTTACAAAAGTACAATATCCACAATTGTCTCTACACATAGTTGTTAATGGAATGAATACTTTAGGGCTATATGTTATATTTTTGCCGAAGTATTCAATTTTTTTCTCAAAAGCTTTAGCTAGAAGTTCATCAGTAGAGATAGATCCAAAGATTGAATTATTAATATTTCTTGTTAAATCTGTCATAAATAATAGTTTTAAGGTATATTATTAGTTGATTGTAACAACAATTATTCAATAGTCCTGTGAGGGTTTATGACAAATATTTCATTAGTTGGATTTGGAAGAATAGGTAGAGATCTATTTAGACAAACATTAAATGATGAAGCTATAAATATTGTCTCTATCTCAGATACTGCTGATAAAGCAAATTTAATATATTTGTTAAAGTACGACTCAATATATGGAAAACTTGATGCAAACATTGAAGAGTCAGAAACAGGTATTATTGTAAACGGAAAAGAAATACTTTTTAATTCTTGGAAAAATGGTGATGAAGCAAATTGGGCTGAATTAAATACTGAAATCGTAGTTCTTGCTACCGGTAAACCTAAAACAAAAAATGAAGTTGATAATCATTTATCCAAGGGTTGCAAAAAAGTTATTGTTGCATCTACACCTGAAAATTTTGAAGATATACAAATATATGTGCCTGGTGCAAACGATGAGAGTATAGATTTGAACTCTAATGTATTTTCCCTAGGTTCTAATACAGCAAATGCAGTAGCTCCCATCCTTAAAGTTTTGAACAATGAAGTTGGGGTTGAAAGAGCATTCCTAACAACTATACATGGTTATTCAAATTCAAATCGATTAGCAGATGTTGCAGGTGAGGGTTTTAGACTTAACAGAGCAGCTGGTGAAAATATTATACCTAGTATTACAAAATCATCTGATGTAGTAGCAAATGTTCTTCCTTTCATTAAAAATAAAATTGCTTCTTCTTCGATGACTGTGCCAATTCCTGATGGAAGCACAGTTGATCTTACAGTAGATATCAAAAACGAATGCAGTATTGAAGATATTAATAAAATAATTTCAAATGCGTCTGATACGGATTTAAAAAATATTATTGGTATAACTTATGATCCAATTGTTTCCTCTGATGTTGTAAGAAGCTCGCTATCTGGTCTCGTAGATGGATTAGCTACAATGGGTATAAATAATCAAAAAATAAAACTCATTATCTGGTTTGATAACGGGTGGGGTTATGCAGCTAGGATTATTGATACAATTAAAAAACTTGGACAAGTGATATAAATGGGTAATGTTGCAATAAACGGTTTTGGTAGAATTGGACGTTCTATATTAAGAATTATTGTCGAGAACAATTCTGATATCAATATTGTTGCCATTAATGATCTTGGTGATTATGAAAATCTTGCATATCTATTGAAACACGATTCTGTAATGGGCATTCTAGAGAGTGATGTAAGTATTGATGGAGATAAGCTTTTAGTTGATGATAGAGTAATTAAACTAACTTCTATAAAGGACCCAGCTGAACTTCCATGGAATGAATTGGACATAGATGTTGTAATTGAATCTACAGGAATTTTCAGAGATAATGAATCTCTCAATAAACATTTAAGTGCTGGTGCTAAAAAAGTATTACTTACTGTACCACCTAAAGATGAAATTGATGCAACTATAGTTTTAGGCGTAAATGATGATGACTTAAAACCAGATGATAAAATTGTTTCAAATGCATCCTGTACTACAAATTGTCTAGCGCCAATAGCTAAAGTATTAGATGATAATTTTGGTATAAAATCTGGTCTTATGACTACGGTACATGCTTACACCAATGACCAAGCTTTAGCTGAAACAACACATAGTGACTTTAGAAGAGGCAGGAGTGCTACCCAAAACATTATTCCTACTTCAACAGGTGCAGCCAAAGCGGTTGGTATGGTTTTACCTGATTTAAATGGTAAATTAGATGGAATGGCTATGAGAGTTCCAGTCCCAGATGGAAGTGTTGTTGATTTAGTAGTTGAATTAGAAAAAACTGTTTCAATTGATGATGTAAATAAAGCTGTAAAGCATGCTGCAGATAATGAACTGAAAGGAATTTTAGAGTATTCAGAAATTCCTCTTGTATCAACTGATATATTAAATAATCCACATTCAAGTATTTATGATGCTTCATCAACTCAACTTTTAGATGGGAATCACATTAAAGTTGTTTGCTGGTATGACAACGAGTGGGGATATTCAAATAGGGTTGTAGATCTTATTGGAAATCTTTTAAATAATGGATAAAGGTCTTCCAATAGCTCCAGAAGCAATTGGAAATTATGTTACTTATAAAAAAGTTGGCAAATATGTCTACACATCGGGACATGTTCCTATTACAGAAGAAAAAAAATTTATAGGTAAAATACCAGCTGATGTTTCAACTGATGAGGGTTACGCAGCTGCTAAATTATGTGCTGAACTGACGATCGCGACAATTAGAAAACACGGCTCTATTGAAAACCTGCAACCTATTAATGTAATCGGTTTTGTAAATGCCAATGAAGGCTTTACTGATCATGCAAAAGTTTTAAATGGATTTACAGATAAATTATCTGAATTTTTTAGCGAAAAATCAACGAGATCAGCTGTTGGTGTGGCTAGTTTACCCTTGAACGTATGCGTAGAAGTGCAGTGTGTGTTTATTCATGAGTAAGTTAATCGCAATATCTACTGGCTTAAAAGATGTGGAAATGGCGCCTGGTAATATACCATGTGTAGTTATAAATAATGATTTTGTTAAAGCATGTAATAACTTTGGAAATAATGCTGTAATTTTTGGACCTCATGAAAACTCAGAATTAGTAGATATATCAAAATTTGATGCAATTGTAATTTCTGGTGGTGGTGACATCAACCCAGCAACTTACGGAGAAGATAAAATAGAAAAAACTATAAGAGTTTCAGATTATAGAGATAGCACTGAATTAGCGATGCTTAAGTCTGCAGAAGAAAATAATGTTAAAACTCTTGCTATATGTAGAGGACATCAATTACTTAATATTTATAAAGGTGGCTCACTTTATCAAGATTTAAAAGATAATGGCTTTACTCAAATTGACCATGAAAAACCTTTCAAAGATGCCCGTTCGCATGTTCATGATGTAAATATAGAAACCAACTCAAAGTTATATACAATAATTCAGGAAAATGAAATAAAAGTTAATTCAATTCATCACCAAGCTATAAACAAACTTGGTCATGAATTAAAAATAACGGCTAAATCTCCAGACGGTGTTATTGAGGGGATTGAACTTACAAATGACTGGGATGCTTTAGGAGTTCAGTGGCATCCTGAAAATATGCTTGAGGATCCTGTAAGCATTAAATTGTTTGAATGGTTAAATAGTTAAACTACTATCCAATAAAGAGAGAACACCATTTTCAAAATTAAAAAAATTACTATTATATGGTACATTCATTTCGATTCCAGTAATTTTGCAAAAATAAATATTATTTAGTACTTCATAACTTAGTAAATTGTACATATTCTTTTTTAATTCATGACCAATAAAAAACCCAGGCCATGGCAAATTTTCTTCATTAATAAATAAATCTGATACTTCCGTATTAATTTTGACTGTTTTATTTCTTAATTCACTTACTTTCTCAATAGAATCATAAGAATAAAACTTAATTAAATTTCTATTTTTTAAATGTTTTTTAAAATCTTCGACAACTATATCTTTTCCTTCAATTTGAAATGTAGTTTCTTTTAAATCAAAATTACGAAAAAAATATTCAATGTTTATATATTGATACCCTTTTAAGGAATGCGGTTTACCTAACTTACCTACAGGAAAAAATTTTTGATCAATCAATAAATTCTACAGAGGAATTTAAGCCTTCTTCATCAGCTGCAGCTTGTGCTACAGTTCTGATTGCTCTAGCAACTCTTCCTCTTTTACCAATGACTCTTCCCATGTCATCAGGAGAAGTTCTTACTTCTATCGTGATATTTTCATCATCAGAGTCTGCAACGTCAACTTTGACAGATTTAGTATCTTCGACAATTTCTTTAACAATATATTCAACAACATTTTTTATAATTTTTCCAGATGCCATTATTCTTCTTCCTTATCAGAAGTTACATCTTCTGAATTGTCTTTATCCTCTTCATCTAAATTTTCTTCTTGTTTCTTGTTGTTTGCTTTAGAACTGCTCTTTATTTTTTCTTCTGGAGCTTTTGGTATCGAAACTACTTCACCTTTAGTAGAACGCCACTGAGCCCATGCACCAGATATTTCTAGTATTTTTTGAGCTCTTTCAGAAGGTTGTGCTCCTTTATCAAGCCAAGATACTGCTTTATCAACATCTATTTCAACCATTGATGGATTGTGGTGTGGATCGTAATAACCTAAATCTTCAATAAATTTTCCATCTCTTGGCGATCTAGAGTCAGCAACAATAACTCTAAAAGTTCTATTCTTTTTCTTGCCTCTTTGAGCAAGTCTTATTCGTACAGGCATTAATTTCCTTTATTTAAATTGCAATACATTATATTACATGATGTAAAACATAAAACGTACTTTAATTAGATTAACTTCTTCATAAAAATAACTAGAAAAGATTTAATGTTTTGCTAATCTGATTTTGATGGAAATAATTGAAATATCTCATCCCCTTAAAGATCACTATCTAACAATTATTAGAGATAAAGACACAAACTTTGAAAATTTCAGAGAATACTCTTCAAAATTATCATATTTATTATTTATTGAGGGTACTAAAAATATATCAACAAAAAGTAAAACAATAGAAACTCCATTAATTAAAACTGAAGGTTTAGAAATAGAAAATGAAAATGTAGCAATAGCAGTACTTAGAGCAGGACTGGGTCTAGTTGATGGTGTGAAAAATTTACTACCAGATACCTCATTTGGTTACATAGGGGTCCAACGTAATGAAGAAACAGCAACACCCGAGTACTACTATGAAAATTTACCAAATCTTGAAAATAAAAATGTATTTATCCTTGAGCCAATGCTTGCAACTGGGGGTTCATTATCATTCGCAATTGATAAAGTTAAAGAACATAGCCCTAAAAGTATAATTGCTTTAACAGTAATTTCTTCACCTGAAGGTATTTCCAGGCTAGAAAAAGAGCATAACGATATAACATTAGTCACTGCAAAAATCGACGAAAAATTAGATGAAAACTGGTACATAGTTCCTGGATTAGGCGATATGGGAGACAGGCTTTTCGGAACTACCTAATGAAAAGATGCTTCTTAGTTGTAATTGATTCTCTAGGTGTTGGAGAAGCGCCTGATGCAGAAGAATATGGTGATATAGGAACCAACACACTTGCAAATGTATCAAAATTTGTTGGTGGAGTTAACTTACCAAATCTCAATAAGTTAGGATTTGGGAAAATTACTAGTGTTCAAGGTATGGAGACTAAACATACAGCTACAGTTGGAAGGCTTTCAGAACAGTCTGTTGGAAATGACTCAACAACTGGACACTGGGAATTAGCTGGTTTAATTACAAAAAAGGAATTTCAAATATTTCCAAATGGTTTTCCTGCAGAATTAATTCAAAAAATAGAAATAGATGCTGATTGTAGATTTATTGGAAATATCCATGCATCAGGTACTGAAATAATTGAAAACCTTGGTGAACAACATTTAAAAACTAAGGAACTTATTTTATATACATCTGGAGATTCTGTATTTCAAATCGCTGCTCATGAAGATGTGTGTAGCTTAAAAGAATTATACAAAATATGCGAAATTTCAAGAAAATATTGTGACGAATACAACATAGGAAGAGTAATTGCCAGACCATTCAAAGGCTTGGTTGGAAAATTTGAAAGAACATATGACAGAAAAGATTTTGGAATGAATCCACCCGGTGAAACATTACTAAGTTACCTATACAAAAACGATTTCAAAACTTATGGTATAGGAAAAATAACTGATTTATTTGGAACTGATTATCTTCATGATTATGTTCATACAGAAGGCGATCAAAATGGATTAGATTTTTTAATCAAAAATATTAAATCAGGTAATCATAATTTTACTTTTGTAAATTTAGTTGATCTTGACATGCTTTATGGTCACAGAGAAGATCCAGTAGGCTACTACCGAGGTTTGCAATTAATTGATAACAATATTGAAAAAATATTAAACAATATGGATGAAAATGATCTCCTTATACTTACTGGTGATCATGGTACTGATCCGACTGATGGCAAAACAGATCACTCAAGGGAATATGTCCCGTTCATAGCCTATAAAAATAATGGTAAAGCAGAATATATTGGAGATATAGAGGGATTTTCTAATGTTGCTTCAACTATTTCAGATTTTTTTAACTTAGAAAATATATTCCCAGGTAAAAGCTTTTTAAATCAAATATAAATTATTAATCTTAAATATGTAATGATAGAAAAAATTAACGAAGCTAAAGATTTTATTTCTAAGCTAATAAACAATCAAAAAATAGAAACGATGATAATTTTAGGATCTGGAATGGGTGGTTTTGAAGAAAATTATGATCCATTATATCAAGTTGATTATTCAGATATACCCAATTTTTTAGCACCATCAGTTGAAGGTCATGCTGGTAAGTTGTCAATTGTCTCTATTAATGAAAAATTGACTGCTATATTGTCGGGAAGAGCACATTATTACGAAGGCTATCCGATACAAGATTTAGTAATACCAGTTAGAGCTTTTTCACAACTTGGTGTAAAAAATCTTATTTTAACAAATGCTGCTGGAGGTATTTCTGAAAATTATGTTCCAGGAGATATAATTTCAATCACCGACCATATAAATTTAACTGGGAACAACCCGTTAATGGGTAAAAATTTTGATACTTTCGGCCCAAGATTTCCAGACATGTCTGAAGTTTATGACAAAAATTTTATAAATTTGGCAAAAAAAGTTTCCAAAAATCATTTTGATTTCAAAACAGGAATTTATGCTTGGTTTACAGGACCCTCATATGAGACGCCTGCAGAAGTTCAATTTGCTAAAAGAATTGGAGCAGATTTAGTAGGAATGTCAACAGTTCCTGAAGCGATAGTAGCAAAACATGCAGGTATGAGTATTTGTGCTTTTTCTTTGGTTACAAACCTTGCAGCAGGGATAAGTAAAAATCCTTTGAACCATGAGGAAGTTGTTGAAATTGCAGATCAATCAAAGAAGAAATTACAAGGTTTTATGAAAGAATTTTTAACTGAATTAAATTCAGATAATTAATTACATAAATTAATATATACATATGAAAATTGCAGTATGCGCTAAGCAAATTCCTGATCCAGCTAATGAAGTTACGTATTCCGATGGAATAATAAATCGACCTGAAGAACAAGTATTAGATGATACTGACAGATATGGAATTGAAGTTGCTCTACAATTAAAAGAGAAATTTGACGCAGAAGTGACAATAATATCTATGGGACCTTCAGGAACACAAAAAGGGCTCCAACAAGCTTTACAAATGGGAGCTGATAAGGCTATCTATGTCGATGATGACTCATTAAAAGGTTCAAATTCTCTAATGACCGCTAATGTTCTTAGTGAATTAGCAAAATCATTAACAGCGGATATTGTAATTTTTGGAACAGAATCTACTGATGGATACTCAGGGACTGTTCCTCAGCAAGTTTCTCGATTCCTAGATGTTGAATGTATATCATATGTCAAAGCTATCGAAACTGGTGACAATATTACATTAACTAGACAAACTGGTGAAGGTTCAGAAAAAGTAAACATGCCAGATAAATGTGTGATTTCTGTTACAGCAGGAGGGGTAGAACCAAGATATCCAAATTTTAAAGATATTATGGCAGCTAAATCTAAGTCAATAGAGCAAATACCATTGGGTGAGTTAAATATTGTTACTAATCAAAATCTTGAATTTTTAAATGTTGAGTCAGTAGAAAGTTCTAAGTCCGGTGAAAAAATTATTGATGAGGGTGAAGCCTATCAAGAAATAGTTAATAAGTTAAAGGAATTAAAAATCATATGAAAACATTAATTATTGGAGAAGTTATAAATAAAAATTTAAGTTCAGGAACACTTGAGATATTAGGTAAAGCTAAATCTATGGAATTAGATGTCCAGTTAATAACTGTCGGAAGCGAAGATAGTCCTGCAATTGGATTAAATGAAGTTAAGCAAACATATCTTAAAAGGGCCAGCAGCTCTTTTAATTTTTCAAAAATTGCCTCTAAAATTTCTGAAATTATTAAAAATGAAGATATCAAGCTCATTTTAGGTTCTTCAACTTATATGTGCAGAGATTTAATTTCATTTATTTCTGTGGATTTAAACAGTAGTCCAGTTTCTAATGTTGTCGATTTTAACTTAGAAGATGGAAAGATTTCTACAATTAACTCTATTAATGGTGGTGAAAGTTTATATAAAGCAAAAATTAATTCAGATCATTCTCTACTTTTAATTAGACCAAAAGCGTTTGATCCAGTTGAAATTGAAGTTAATTCGGATTATGAAACTATTGAAGTTGAAAACACTGATTTAGATGTCTTTGATATCTATATTGAAGAAAAAACAGGTCCTCAGCTTGAAGATTCTAAAGTGGTGATTTCTGCTGGTAGAGGTATGGTTGAAAAAGAAAATTTGGAAATGATTGAAACATTAGCAAACAAACTAAATGCTGCAATTGGCGGAACTAGAGCTATTGTTGACGCTGGATGGATGCCTTACTCTCAGCAAGTAGGTCAAACTGGTAAGACTGTTAAGCCAGATATTTATATTGCTTGTGGTATATCTGGAGCAACCCAACATCAAGTTGGAATGAAGGATTCAAAATTTGTAATAGCAATTAACAAAGATGAGGAAGCACCTATATTTCAGTTAGCTGATCTGGGTATAGTTGGTGATACCCTAAGCGTCATACCAAAACTTAATGAAAATATTTAATCTTTAAATTTTATTTTATTATCAAAAGGAAGCACTTCATCAAATTTATATTTTTTGAAATCACCCTTATAAACAACAATCACATCTTCAACACCAAATTCTGCCATACGTTGTCTAGATATGCCACAAGGAAAAATGGGTTCATCAATTGCATCTATGCATGAAACAGCAAGAATATCAATCTTTGTTTCGCCTTCTGAAATTGCTTTCACAACTGCAACATCCTCAGCGCAGACAGTTGCCGGATAAGAAACGTTTTCAATATTACAGCCAGTATATATATTTCCAGAATCTGTAATAAGAGCAGCTCCAACTCTAAAGTTTGAATACGGTGCGTAAGCTTTCTTCGCTATTTCACTAGCTAGATTTGCTAATTCTTGGTCATTCATGATTTTTTAATTAACGCTTCAAAATCTGCTTTTGTTTTTATAAATACTCTGGAGCCTGAGCCAGGTTCCATAGTAACACCATAGAGTACATCTCCAGCATGCATAGTTTGTTGTTGGTGTGTAACAATAATATATTGAGCATCATTTTTTACATGTTTAAGTAAATTAATCATTCTATGTAAATTAGCATCATCTAATGCAGCTTCAACTTCGTCAAGAATATAAAAAGGACTAGGAAATGATTTAAATATTGAAAAAAGGAATGCTATTGCAGCTAAAGATCTCTCTCCACCTGACAATAAGCTTAATTTTTTAACTTTTTTGCCTTTTGGTTGAACTGAAATATCTATTCCTGTCTCTAAAATATTCTCCTTATCTGTAAATGATAAAGAACCCTTTCCTCCGGGAAATAATGTTTCAAATATTTCTGAGAAGTGAACAGATATTGAATTGAATGAAGATTGAATTCTAAATTCAATCTCATTTTCAATTTCTTTAATGTGTGAAACTAATTCAATCTTAGCTAATTTAAGATCATCAATATTTTTAGTGATTTCATTGAATCTTTCATTCAACGACTCAAAATCATCTCTAGCTAGATAATTAACTGTTCCAATTTTCTCAAGTTCAGACTCATTTAATTTAATTTGATTCTGTAATTCATTTTGATTTAAGCCTTCAATAGAATAATTTTTAATCCATTCTTCACTAAGTCCATATATATTTTTTAAAGTTGAATAATGATTGGAAAGTTGATTTTGATTTTCAGATAATTTTATTACATTAGAAGTTTTCAAGTCTTTGTATTCATAGTAATTTTTACTTAATTCTTCTATTTCATTATCAATACTTTGAATTTTTTTATTTGTATTGCCGTACTTTGAATCGAATTCATCAGATTTACTATCTAATAATTCAGAAGCTTTATTAGTAAAGTTAATATAGGTTTTTACCACACCAACAAGATTAGACAATTCATCTTTAGAATTTGTATTCTTATTTGATGCTATATTTTCCTTTTCATTTTTAAATTCAATATTTTGTTCTGTTAAAGTTTTAATTCTTTCTTGTGAAGAAACTAATTGATTAGATACCGCAGATATTTGTTTTTCAATCTCACTTATTTGATTTTCCAAGTTATTTTTTTGATTGTTTATATCTAACTTAAATGATTCATTTTCATTAATACCAGAAAGTAACTCCTGCTTTTCTATTAATTGATTTTTTATTGAATCTTTATGTTGATTTAATTTATCGATATTATTATTTTTGGATAATATTTCTCTATCTAGTATCCCATTGTTGAACTCAACGTATTTATTTTTAGATTCAAGAAAAATATTTGCTTCATATAAATCATTATTTAATTCTATAAGTAATCCTTCTGACTTACTTACATCGTTTTGCCACTTACGCAAATCTTCACTAAGAGTATTTAATCTACCAGATGCTTCATTTATATTTTTTTGTAATGTTTTTATTTCAGTTTCAAGCAAAGCTTCATTAACTTCAATAGAAGCTGATGATTTTTTTATAACAGATTCAAGATTATTTTTGAGATCATCATAAGTGGACTGTAAATTCTTTAATGTATGTTGTTTAGAAACTAGTTGGGTAGATAAAGAACTTATTTGATTTGTATTTTGTTCAATTTTTTTTGTAATTTTATTAACTTGTTCTAAATTTTTAAAATCTTCTCTATCAAGATTATCTTTTCTTTCATTGGCGACCTGAGCGATAGATCTGAGTTGCTCAGTAATATTATTAATTTTTGAAGAGTAGTCTTTAAATGTTGAACCTATTGAAATTCCATCGCCAAGATTGTTATTAAATTTGTACTTTTCTTCTTTTAAGGATTTAATTTTTGACTCAGTATTACTAATTTCAAAAGTAATCCTCTTATCAGTTTCATCTAGTGCATTTATAGCTTGTTGAATATTTTTGTATAAAAGAACATTAAGTTTTACATTATTTTCTTTTAGTTGGTTAGTGGTGTCTTCATGAAGCTTTGCCTGCTCTGCTTGCTCTTGAAGAGGTTTTAGTTGTTTTTTAATTTCACGCAAGACATCTTTTGCCCTTTTAATTTCTTTATCACCAGACTCAATTCTTTTCAAAGATCTTTCTTTTTTTGATCTCAATGGAAGAATCCCTGAAGCCTCTTCAATAGTAAGTCTGTGGTCTTCAGGTTTTGAATTAAGAATCTCTGCAATTTGGCCTTGTGAAATGATGATGTGCTGCTGCTTACCAATTCCAACATCACTTAAAAATTCCTGTATATCTAATAGCCTACAATTTAGACCATTCATAAAGTATTCAGAGGTTCCATCTCTGAAAAGTTTTCTTCCTATAGAAATTTCAGAATTTCCATTAAATATTTTTTCATCTACTTCAAAATTTAAATATACTTCAGCAAAACCTTTTTCAGCTAACTTTTCAGTTCCTGCAAAGATTACATCTTCCATTTTATTAGTTCTTAATGAAGCTGGGCTTTGTGTTCCAAGTACCCAAGATATAGCATCAACTACGTTAGATTTCCCTGAGCCATTAGGCCCAACAATTACATTAACTTCTTCTGATAATTGAATATTAGTCTTTTCAGCAAAAGACTTGAACCCATTAATATCTAATGATTTTAAATACATTTATTACCCTGTTGTTAATTACATAATAGTAATAAATAAGATAAATTTCTTATTTTCGAATTATTTTTATACCACTTCTATTTCTACAGCACGAATATTTTGTTTATTAAAAATTAAAGTACTTTCAATATATTTATAAGGTTCTTTAGATATCCAACCTATTTTATGTAAATAAGAGGTAGCTGCTAAATCAACACCCCTTTTGCTACCATCCTTACAATTAAATACTAAAGATTCGTTATTATTACTTACAAATAAAACACCCTCTGCTCCTGATTTGGCCATTAGGTCTTGTTTTGAATTGATAATTATATTTGTATCTGTCCGTTGTTCTCCCCCAATTATTATCGGATATTGCATATATGCTTTGAACACATTATTCCAAATTTTAGAATTATTACTATCTTGCATTTTTTGTATTGAATTTAAAAAATTCGAAACTTTTAACTTAATAGCAGGCAGTCCACATCCATCAATACCAAACCCTATATCTTTCGTATCAAATATTTCAATGAAATAATTTTTAATAACTTCTTGGGTTTTGTGAGACAGTTGACAATATTCATTTTGATCTTCTCCTAATAATTTTGAAAAAATAAGCATCGACAAATGCTTTCCAGAACAGTTATTATGTAGATTTGTAAAATTTTTACCTTGTCTAACAAGTAAATCTGCAGTTTCTTCATGAAAGGGTCTTTGCGGACCGCATTCTAAATTTTCTAAATTAATAAAAAATTTATTTGCAACACTATCTATGAAATCTGTGTGTTCTCTTTGCCCAGAGTGAGAAGATGCAAATAATGCTATCTCTTTTAAATTAAATTCAACATTTTGTTTTGAAGCTTCAATTAATAATGGCATGACTTGCATTGGCTTAACTGCCGAACGCGGAAAAAAATAATCATTAGATATTTTTGAATTTGAATAAACACAAACTTCATGAGAAGATTCTACAAATCCATCCCTATAGATATTGACCGTTAAATTATTTATCTCTGACATTTATTACACATATATGTAGCTCTTGAATCTATATACAGTTTATCAATTTTCCCTGAACAAAAAAAACAAATGTTACTTCCATAAACTAATAAATTATTCTGATGAGTGCCATAGTCACCTAAGGGTAGGTAGTATGTCATATCACTTAATGTTGTTCCATTATTCTTTATAGCTTTTTTAAGAATTTTTCTTGTATTTGAAAAAATAGTACTCCAACTATCGGTATTTAATCTAAATGTAGATAAAAAAGGATTGATCTTGGATAAAAATAATATCTCATTTACATAAATATTTCCCAAGCCACTTATATTTTTTTGGTTTAACAAAAATTTTTTTACTCCAACAGAACTTCTACTTGCTTTTTGCATTATTTGAATTTTGTTTGATTGAGTTAAGTTGAGCGAATCAGGACCGAGTTTTTCAAAATGATTAAATACTTCATCATTATTCAATATTTTTATAAATCCAAATTTTCGAATATCATCAAAAATCAATATATCTCGTTCAAAAACAAATACTCCATGAGTATGTTTATTTTTAGCACTGTTTAGAGCAAGCCTTCCACTCATACCTAGATGAAATAAAAAGGAAATATTATCAAATTTAAATTGAAGAACCTTACCTTTTCTTTTGATGTCACATAGTAAACCATTAATTTTTGGATTTTTGTTGTTAAATCTATTTATTCTTTTATCGGTTATGTTATATTTTTTTATTTTTTGATTTATTAAAGATTTTTCAAGTACTTTTCGTACAGATTCAACTTCTGGTAACTCAGGCATCTAATATATTTAATGCATCTTTAGCAGCTGATTGTTGGGCTGATTTTTTTGATTTTCCTACCCCACTGCCAATAATCTTTTCATCTAATAGGACATTCGTTGAAAAGTTTTTATCATGATCTGGTCCTTCTGAAACATCTTCATAATTTACCTTAAGTCCCTGTTTAGCAAAAAATTCTTGAAGTCGAGTTTTATAATCTTTTTGACCTGGGTTTAGTGATAATTCTTTAATACTTGGATATATAAATTTAGATACAAAATCATTAACAGCTTTTAATCCACCGTCGAAATATAGTGCTGCAATAAGAGCTTCTAGTGAATCTTCTAAAATTGAGTCTTTTTCTCTACCTCCGGTAGATTCTTCGGCTTTACTCAAATATAAATACTGACCAATATTTATTTTTCTACCTAGCTTTACTAAATAGAACTGGTTTACTGCGCTTGATCTAATTTTTGTTAAGCTTCCTTCATCTAAATCAGGATATTTTTCAAACAAGTATTCAGTAAGATCAAAATCTAATATTGCATCACCAAAAAATTCGTATCTTTGATTTGAATGCAACTCTGGATATTCGTCTAAATATGACTTATGTGTCAAAGCTATTTTTAAATACTTCTTATCTTTAAATTTATATCCAATACTTTTTTCTAAATCAGAAAGGTTATTCATAATTCCTTTAATGTCTCGGAAAACTTTCCAATAAAATCTTTTTGTATTGAACTGCTTGTGTACTTTATTCCATTTTTAATTGCTTCCTGCTTTGACGAACCATGACCAATTGTTACTAAGCCATCAACACCAAGCAAATATGATGCATTAGTTTTATCTGGATTTAACTTATCTTTAACGGGCTTAAAAGCATTCTTTACTATGGGAAGCAAAGGTTTTAAAAGATTTCTATTTAAAGAATCAGAAATTAGTTTTTGTTGGAGCCTGGCAGTACCTTCAAGAGTTTTTAAAACTACATTTCCTGTAAAACCATCTGTAACAAAAACATCAACTTTTTCATTTGCAAAATCTCTTCCTTCAACGTTTCCAATAAAATTTAAATTGCTTGAAGATAGTAGTTTATAAGCAGACTTTTCTAAATCTCTTCCCTTTGATTCTTCTTCGCCATTATTTAAAAGGCCAACCCTAGGTGCATCTATGTCGAGTAGAACTTCAGCAAGCTTTGAACCTATTACAGCAAATTGATACAGTACTTTTGGTTTGACATCAAGGCTTGCTCCTGAATCAAGCAAAATGACACTCCCATTAATAGTTGGTAATACAGAAGCAATAGCTGGCCTGATTACTCCTTTTTGTTTGCCTAAAATAGTTATTGCACTTATTAATGTTGCTCCGGTAGAGCCTGCAGAAAATACTGCTTCAACTTTTTTTTCTTTTAACAGCTGCATACAGCCAATAATCGATGATTCTTTTTTTGCCCTAATGGCTTTAAGCGGATCTTCATCCATTGAAATAACCTGAGGATAGTGATATATAGGAATTTCTGAAGAACCTAAATATGGTTTTATTAAATTCTCATCACCACATAAAACAACATTTACGCCATCTTCTTTTGCTTTAATTGCACCTTTGACTACTTCTACAGGAGCGGAATCGCCACCCATTGCATCGACAGCAATAGTATTCATAATGTTTTTCTAGCTTACTTCAGGTTCTTTTACTTGTCGACCGTTGTAAGTACCATCGTTAGGATTGACTCTATGTGATTGCTTTGCAACACCAGTCTCAGGATCAACTACGAAATGTGGCTTTGAAACTTTATGAGTTGCTTTTCTACGCCTAGTTCTTGACTTAGACATTTTCTTCTTAGGTACTGCCATAATTAAATCCTTTCAAACTATAAATCTAGCTGACTTAGAGAAGAAAACGGACTTTCTTTTAAGTTTTTTTCTTCGCAATTACATGCTTTTTTAGTTAAATTATTGCCACAATACGCACAAAGCCCCTTACATTTAATATCACAGATAAAATTATTTTGCATTTTATCAATAATCAGTTCAGAAATAATTGGCTCTAAATCAAAATATTCATCATTGTGACCAATTTCATAATCGTTTTCTCCATAAATATTGACTTTCGAACTAAGCTCATTTACCACATTGTTACTAGAGGGGCTTAAACATCTTACGCATATTCTTTTGTAGCTAAAATCTATTTTGATAATTACAGATAATAAATCATCTTCAAGTTCAAGCTCAGTAAATAATTTGATCTCATCATTTTCATCGATAAAATTATTACCGTAATTTATTGGAAGGTAACCTTCTCTTTCAATACTTTTTTTGTCTTTAAATATAGTCAAGTCCGAAGACTTGACTTTTGTATCAAGAATCATAGCTAAGGTTTATCTATATCTCTTGGTTGACGAAGTTTTGATCTTTCTTTATCTAAAAATTCATTTAACTGATTAATTTTATTTTGTATTTCTTCCATTTTTTTATCAACAGCATCTTCTATGGTTGACCTATATGATTGAGATTCAAGTTCAGAATGTTTAATTAGAGCATTAGCTTCAATAACTGCTTCTTTAAGTACGTAAGAATCTTCAATTAACTTTTCGGATTCTTTTTTAGCATCTTCAACAATTGAAATCGACTCATCTTTAGCTTTACTTATAAATGATTCTTGCTCTCTAACAATCCATCTTGCTGTCCTTAACTCTACCGGAATAGTATCAATAATTTCATCAATACTTTTTAGAATCTCTTTTTTATTAACTCTTCCAGTAAGCGTGTTTGACTCAAGACTTGATCTCAAATTTTCTAGTTTATCTACTATTTCAATGGAGACATTTCCTTTTGCTAAATCCTCAAAATTAATTTTAGATTCAGACATTTTTCATTTTTTCTAATACATTTTTTGGTACTAAAGAAGAAATATCCCCTCCATAGGAATGTATTTCTTTGACCATTGAGCTTGATAAATAACCATACTCTGGAGAAGAAGGAATAAATATTGTTTCAAAACCTTTTAAATTTGAATTTGCTTGTGCCATTTGAAATTCGTAGTCAAAATCAGTCATAGCTCTAAGACCTTTTACAATAGCATCAACGGATTGAGAAGTAGCAAAATCTACCAAAAGTCCTTCAAAACTTTCAACTATTACATTGCTTTTATCTTCATAAATTTCTTCAAGTATCGAAGAGCGTTCTTGAGGCGAAAATAATGAATCCTTTGATGGATTTACAACTACACCTACGACTATATTTGAAAATATATTCGTGCATCTATTTATAATATCTATGTGACCATTTGTTGGCGGGTCAAATGAGCCTGGAATTAAAATTTTCATATTTTCCTTAATATGATAATTTTACTTTGCCCATAATTTTTTTCTCTATGTATTTCATAATTTTTTGAAAATTCAATTTCTGACGTTGCTTTATGCCTGTGGATAATTACATAACCGCTATCGTTAAGTAAATTTTCTAAATTATTTATCTCATTTTCAACAATATTTTTGTCTAACTCAAAAGGGGGGTCATAAAAAATAATGTCATAAGTATTAATAGAAGATTTAATAAAAGTATCTACAGGTGAACTAGTAATTATAAAATTATTTTCAAACTCTTTGAGATTTTTATTTAATATTTCTATGCAATCTTTTGATTTTTCTACAAAAGTAACAAATTTTGCTCCCCTACTTAAAGCTTCTATGCCCAAACTTCCAGATCCAGCATAAAGGTCAAGTACATCTTTATCATCAATTAAAAATTGTATTGAATTAAAAATTGCTTCCCTGACTTTACTCATCATTGGTCTTGTATTTGAATTGTTAATTGTTTGAATTTTTTTTGATTTATATTTACCAGCTAATACTCTCATGTTGTTCCTTCGGCAACAAAATAATTAGGAAATAATAATTTTGCTTCTTGAAATATTTCAATTGAATCATCAGTTCCCTTTATATTTTCATATATACTCTTAGATTCAAGAAGCAATTCATAGTCATATCTTAAGTCTGCAATTTTAAGATCCGATCTACCAGATTGGTTTTTACCGGTTACTTTCCCCTCACCTCTTATTTCCAAATCTATTTCAGACAGTTTGAAACCATCACTGAGCTCGACAATTGCTTCTAATCTCTTTTTTCCATCTTCGCTAATAGTGCTAAGTGATTTCTTTTTTGTAATATGAAATATACATTCAGATTGCTTCTCACCTCTACCAACTCTTCCTCTCAATTGGTGAAGTTGATTAAGCCCAAATCTTTCAGCACTTTCTATAACCATCAATGATGCGTTTGGAATATCTATTCCTACCTCAATTACAACTGTAGATACCAGGATATCTATACGATATTCTGTCATGTCGCTCATTATTCTTTCTTTTTCCTCATAAGGCATTTTTCCGTGCAGTATAGCTACATTTTTGTCTTCAAATTTTTCCTTATACTCTTTGTAAACTATTTCAGCTGCTTGAATATCAGAGTTTTCACTTTCATCAATATAAGGACAAACTACAAATATTTGAGAATTCTGATTTAAGTGCTCTTTGCATTTATCAAATACAAGATTGTTATCCCCTTTTAAGCCTGTAAATAAATAAGAAACAATTTCTTTTCTACCAGGAGGTAACTCATTGATAGAGGAAATATCAAGATCTCCATATATAGATAAAGCTGTAGTTCTTGGAATTGGTGTCGCAGTCATAACTAACTGGTCTGGGACAATATTTGATTCAGCAATTAATTTTTTTCTCTGATCTACTCCAAATCTTTGTTGCTCATCAATTATTACTAGTCCTAAATTAGAAAAAAGAACCTTTTCTTGAATTAACGCATGAGTTCCAATATACAAACCTGGTTTGCCTGTAGATATACTTTCCATAACAGTCTCTCTGTCTTTTACAGATGAAGAAAGAAAAAATATATCAATTTTTGAATATTTTAAAAATTCACTTATGGACTTTAAATGTTGCTCAGCTAATACTTCTGTTGGTGCCATAAAGGCTACTTGAAATCCAGATTTCACAACAGCATATACAGCTATTGCTGCAACTACAGTTTTACCAGAACCAACGTCACCTTGTAAAAGCCTTTTCATTGGAAAAGTATTTGTTAAATCATCTAGTATTTCTTTATAAGAACTTATTTGAGATTGAGTAAGTTTAAATGGTAATTCTGAAATAAAATTATTAATTTCTGTATCATCAAAATCGTATATAGGGCCTTTATTTTTATTTTTAAATTCTGATTTTAAATTTTCAAATATTGACCTTAGATATATAAATTCATCTAAAGCTAGGCGTTCTTTTGCTAGATTATATTCTTTAAGATTTTTTGGGAAATGTATTGATTTAAAACTTTCAGATCTAGAAATCTTGGAGTATTTTTCTAAAATCTTTTGAGGTAAAACATCTTTTATACCAGGAAGAAATTCATCTTTTGGGGAATCAACAATCTGTAGAACCTCTTTTAAAGCTTTTCTAATTACTGCACTAGATATGCCATCAACTTTTGGATAAATTGGTATCAATGAACCTGTTTCGTTAAGCTCTTCAATGTCGGCAAATTTTTCAATTGTAGGATTTTTAAATTCAATAGATCCTGTTTTTTTTATATCTGGCTTGCCTGACAAAGCAACATCGTCTCCCTCTTTAAATCGCGATTCAATATATTGAGGACCGAACCATTTAGCTTTTACATTTCCAGAACTATCTGAAATAGATAGTGTTGTTATTCTCAATCTAGACCTAGTAGTAAACACTGATACTTTTAAAATACTACCTATCATTGTTACTTCTTTATCAATATCTGATTCATCTATCTCAACAATTTTTTTAATTTTCGATCTATCAATATGCTTTTTAGGAAAAAATCTAAGCAGATCAGCTACGGATGAGAGGTTGCTTTTTTTTAAACTTGAATACCTCTTTTCACCGAACCCTTTTAATGAGTCCAGCTTTATATTGTTCAAATAAGTAATGCTTCTTTCAACCACAATAAAACATTACCTAAAAAGATTTAAAATGAAAGTACCTACAAATTAATAAATTAGTTATAGTTAAAGTTGTAATTTAGAGGAAAATAAAATGGCGAACAGATGTCAAGTAACTGGAAGAGAACCTAAATCAGGTAAACGTGTTTCTTTCTCCCATAGAAGAAATAATCGTTGGTTTAAGCCAAATATACAGACCAAAAAATATTGGCTTGGAAGCGAAAATCGATGGGTAAAACTTAAAGTCAGTACAAAAGGCAACAAAATTATTGATAGACGTGGAATAGAGTCCGTAGTTAAAGAAATTAGAACTAGGGGCGAAAAAGTTTAATGGCTCAAGGCGTTGTTAAATCCTATGACCCCAATACGGGAAATGGAATTGTCATTCTTGACACTGATAAAACTGAAGTCTTTTTAGCTCCCGGATCTTTAAAAGGTTCCATATTTAGGACACTTAGGCAAGGACAACGAGTTAACTTTGATATTGAGCAAAGAGAAGAAATACCAACGATTGTAAATATCCGAATTGGACAAGACAAATATTAAATAATTTTAATGTCTTTAATCAATCTTCAATTAGAAAATGAACAGATAATAGATGAGTATTTTGAAAATTTGTGCTGTGATAATTACACTATTCCTTTTTTAAAAGGTGGCCAATCTAATGCTGATACTGCGCTAAATCAATTAAATATCGATAGATACTCAACTAAGAGAAATAACGTATACCCAAAAAGTAAAAGAGGGTCTTCTTATCTTTCACCATATATTCGACATGGATTACTAAGTCTTAATGATGTTTGGAATGCTGTTGATAGCTTTGAATATAAAGATAAGTCAAAATTCCGTGATGAGCTCTTATGGCAAGAGTTTTCAAGACATCTTTATGCAATAGTTGGAAAAAAATCATCAAATTATTTAAATTATAAAGTTGAAATACCAAATTTAAATAAGCATTTATATGAAGGAATGAAATGTATATCAACAATTGAAGAAGAGCTAGAAACTACAGGATACATGGTTAACCAAACTCGAATGTGGTACGCGTCACATAACTCATTAAGAAAAGGTACAAACTGGAATGAATCAGAGGATTATATGTTTAAACATCTTATTGATGGTTCACGATTTTCAAATAGGCTTGGATGGCAATGGGTAATGGGTTCACAAACTGGAAAGCCATACGGATTTTCAAAATTTCAAGTTGAGAAACGAGCGCCAGAATTATGTAATAACTGCCAATTAAAAAACAACTGCCCCATCCAGGAATGGCCACAAACATCAATCACTGAGAAATTAGAAATTGATATAGATCTACACAATGAAAGAATATTTGGACCACAATTCACAATAGAAAATGAAAAAAGTAAACCATCTTTTGTTTGGATCACTGGAGAATCATTAGGAGACGGTGATCCTGCAGTAAGTTATTACAATGAACTACCTATAGTCTTTATATTCGATGTCAAATTACTTAATAAACTACAACTATCTACCAAAAGAATAAATTTTATATTGGATTGTTTAAAGGAAATAAATGATAAAAAAGAATTAGAGGTTCATTTAACTGATCCAAAAGAATATCTTAATAATAAAAATTTTGCATCTACTTTTGCACCAGTACCAAAGTATCGAGAAATAACTAAGCAAAATATTCCCTCAGTAGAATTCCCAGCACCAAGGCTCGTAGAACCAATAAATTTTTATCCTTCTAGCTACAGTTCATGGAAGAAAAAGATTAAATTAAAAGTATGAGAAGATATCTAATATTTCTTTTTTTATTTTTTCACAACTATATATATATCTATTCAAATGGAAGAATTGGTAAACTTCTCCAAGGAAGACCATGTTTAATCCTCTACTCGACAGGGGCAAAAACAAATTTATTACGAAAAAATGTACTTGTATTTTTGAAAGAAGCAGACCAAATATGTTTAGTAGCATCCAAAGGTGGTAGCCCGACTAATCCTGGCTGGTATCATAACTTAATATCAAATCCAAAGTGTGAAATCCAAATTGGAAGAAATAGATATAATGCAATCGCAAGAGAAATTTTTGATGATGAAAGAGACGAGTGGTGGCACAAAATGGACTATATGAATAAAGGTGGCTATTCAAATTATCAACTAAGAACCTCAAGGAAAATTCCGGTATTAGTTCTTACTCTGTCTTAGGCTATATTTGCGCCTAAGTCAGTTTTGTAGTTTATTTTGAATATATCTAGTGTTTATAAGCTATTAAAAGCATTTTCTATAACTTCGACAGTTAAGTTGTTTACAATAATATCAGCCTTGCTTAATTCAGCTTCTGAAAAAATACCTCTATCAACAGCAACAACATAAGTACCCGATGCTTTCCCAGCCGCTATTCCTGGAGGGCTATCTTCA
Source organism: uncultured Candidatus Actinomarina sp. (assembly GCA_902555985.1). Taxonomy (GTDB): domain Bacteria; phylum Actinomycetota; class Acidimicrobiia; order Actinomarinales; family Actinomarinaceae; genus Actinomarina. The sequence continues at coordinate 80,162 of CACDUI010000002.1, read as the reverse complement.
ATAACAATATTTCTTGTTGTTTGAAGCTCCGCTATAGCTTTATTATAAATATCTGGATAAGGTTTATTACGTTCAACTAAATCACCTCCAATAACAAATGAAAAGTAATCTAATATATTTGCTTTTATTAGTTTGTTCTTCAATAGCTCGTATGGACTTGCAGAGACACAAGCAGAAACCCAACCTCTGTCACTAGCTTCAAACAATACATCTTTTGCATCCTGAAACAGTAATCTTTCATTTAAGGTTCCTTCAATAATTTTTCCAAGAGAATCCATAGTTTTTTCAAAATTTTCTAAATCAACTATTTTTGCATAAAAACTGTGGACTAACCTATCGTCAACTCCTACCCATTGCCTTGTCTCTTTTTCTGAAATATCAAGACCAAAACTTTTTAAATGTTCTTTCCAAGCTAGGCCGTAAGAAGTCTCTGTATCCATAATGGTTCCATCACAGTCCCAAAAAATTCCATGTATCAATTGTTATCCTAATTTACTTTGAATATCTTTTGCACTTTTTAGTGCAATGCCATCAGAACCATCTGTACTCCAATAATTATTATTCAACTTTGCTTCATCAATCATATCGTTTAGGAGATCGAATTTACTTTTACCAATATTTTGCCAGAGATACAATGCATGGCTTCCAGGTATTGTATTGACTTCATTCAAATAAATTTGTTCTTTGTGGTGTAAAAAATCTACTCTAGAAATTCCTTTTATTTCTATTGTTTCTAAAAATTTAACAAGCATATCTTTAATTAATTTTTCTATTTTATTATCTATATTTGCAGGCAATTCTCTTTTAGATCCCTCTAATCCACCATTGTCAAGATACTTATCGTTATAAGAAAACAAATCATAATTATTTGTCCTGATTGGTTTTTCGATTTCAGAAAAATCGACATGTGGATAAGTTCTTACACCAATTAATAAATCTTGAGAATTTTCTAAATATTTTTCTACAGTAGCTCCTTGAATGTAAAATTTAGAATTTTCTTTAAGTTTTAATGCAGTGTTGTAATCTTCAACTACTTCTACTCCTATCGAAGAACCTCCAAAGCGAGGTTTTAATATATATGGACCCTCAAATTTAGGATTAGAATTTTGTGTCACCAGATGTTTATCAAGTACTGATATTCCCCTTTCTTTCATTAGTGTATAGAAAATATATTTATCCATACCAATTTGTGAGGTGGTTAATGTAGGACCTGTATATTTTATTCCAAGTAAAGTTAGTAAGCTTTGTAAAGTTCCATCTTCTCCGGGACCGCCGTGACAAGCATTTACTGCAATATTAAAATGAACTTTTTTTCTTTTAAAATAAAAACCAGCATTTGAATCATATTTTATTGTTAATTCTTTGTTTAAAACTTTATCATTATCAAGAAAATCAATAGATTCAAGATTTTTATCTACTAAGTACCATTTATTATCTTTTGACCAATATATATTTAGAACATCGTATTTGTTAGAAAGTATCCTTGAACTCTGCAATCCAGTCAGAATTGAAATATCGTGTTCGTCAGAAGGTCCACCAAAAACTACTGCTAATGTATCAGTCATTTTTTATGGATGGTGATCCGGTAAATCATTTTCAAAAAGTACAACGTCATTATCTTCCACAACAGAGTTTAGATAAGAAACTGCCAAATCTCTATTTTTAAAATATTTTACAGGTATTTTATTCTCATCAAACGCAAGCATAAGAGGTCCTTTATTAGTAAAACCAACAATAAGTGCTTCATCAATTACTTCACTCGCAATATGAGCAAATTCATAATTGTAACTGAACTGTTCCGGACCTAACTCAACCATGCCAGGAGTGATAAGGTATTTTTTACCTTCAGTTTCAATTTCATCAAGTACTTCAAGCGATGAAATGCAAGAAACTGGATTAGAATTAAACGAATTATCAATGATAGTTTGTCCCATATTGCCTTGAACAATAGTTTGTCGATGATCAGTTTTTTCTAAAGTATCTATTTTTGCAATATAAGATTTAACATCCATTTCTAGAGACACCATTACCCCTACTGATAAAGAAATGGACAATTGTAATATTTTTGGTGCAGTTATATCTCCAATAAACTCACCGCCAATGTAAACCTTATGAATTCCATCTTTAAAATCTACATAAACAGCAGCTCTTTCCGAAGTAATTGAACAATCTATAACCATTTTTTGTGCGGTCCAAAGTCTTGCTTGGTTAAGTAGAAGCTCATCGTCACCATTGATTACTACAGAACCGGTAAGGTCAACAATTTCAGATTTAGCATCAAGAATATTTTCAAGAGTTTTCATTCTTTCTAAATGAACAGGAGCAATTCCAGTAATTACAGATATGTGAGGCCTGACCCATGAACACATTTCTCTAATTTCTCCAAAACCATATGTGCCCATTTCTACAATTGCAATTTCATCATCACGTTTTAAATTTTCATTAATTGCCTTTGCAATTCCAAGGCGATTATTAAAACTTTCAGGTGTCACAAAAGTTTTATTTTTTTGAGATAATATTTGAGACAAAATATTTTTAGTTGTAGTTTTAGAGTACGACCCTGTAATTGCAACAATAGGTCCTTGAAAATTTTTTAACTCATCTTCTGCGTCATCAATAAATTTTTGTGATGTGTTTTTTTCATATCCTTTAGTAATTCTAAGAGATTGATCATAAACATAGAAAGAAAATAGATTAGCAAACATTGCTAAAAAATAACCTAGATCCATATATATAGAAACAGTTGAAATAATAATTAGTAACAAATAGTAAGTAAGATTTAACCTTTTTAGTCTTTGAGTCATGCTTACTTTTGAGGTTCTATATTGGAAGCTTAATCCCACAGGAGTAATTAGAGTAACTACAGCTAATATTATTGCTGGATAAGGTGACCATAAGCTTGAAATTATTAAAACTAAACAAAAGAAGAAATATAGATTATTAAATGGAACTAACCTAACCCATCTAAAGTAAAACTTTGTAACATATCCAGGTATGTAATGTTCTCTTTGTGCAACTCTACCCCATCGAACTGAACTAATACATGAGCTCAAAGTGAGCAAAAATACAACAATGATATAAATTAAATTCATTTTTTGATTATCTCAATAATTTTTTCAGAACTACTTCTTAGCATATTGTGACCTTCATCAGGAATTATCGTTAATTCAGAATCAGGAATTATACTACCTGAATCAATACCTACTTTGATAGGAACAACTAAATCGTCTTCACCATAAATTAGATTAACTTTAGTATTTATATTTGGAAGAATAGTTGATAAATCATCATTAACAGCCATAACTAACGTATCTTTTAAAACTTTATTTGCTTTTTTATAATCTTCAGAGCCATATTTATTTTTCATTCCATCAAGAAAAATATCACTAATTAGGTTGATTTTATTCAAAAATTTAAATATTTTGTAAATAGAAAAGTTATTATTAATTTTTTTACTTCTTATGAGAGGCGCAGCAATTATTACAAGTTTTTTATATTCTTTTAATTGAGATAAGTGAACTGCAACTCTTCCACCAAATGAATGTCCAACAATAATTTCAACCGAATCAGGGATTAATTTATTCAGATATTCTGCGTATTGCTTTGGTGAGAAACTAATTTGAAAGGGTACTGATTTACCAAATCCTGGTAAATCAAATGTAATATATTCAAAATTAGAATCAACTTTACTAAAATCTTTACCACTTCCTCCCCATCCATGTAAAAAACAAACTTTGGGTAGATCGGTATTCATATTTGCATATGTCAAATCATCACTTAAAACTCTATATGCCATTAGTTAAGTCCTAAACCTAATGTTTGAATTGCTCTAATTTCCATTCCCATTAGAAAGAATAATGCAAATGACCAATAAAGATAATAATTCAATTTCATCTCATTTCTATATATATATAAAAATGTCAACACGAATAAATTTACAATATTATAAAAAAGACTAAAAGAACCGATTTCATTATTTTGTGAAAAATATACAACCACAAGGACTTGCAGTAGTACTGATGAAAGTGAGAATATAATTAAATTGTTTGTTAATTTAATACTTACTTCATACTTTCCAAAATGTATTATCAATAAAACTAACCCTATAGCTCCGCATACAGCCAAACTTATATATGAAGGTAATTCTAAAAAATAAAAATCCATAAATTCATTTTAGTGGTTACAAAATTGAGTATTAATAATTAATCAGTTACAGTGAAACTTAATGGTTTATATCGAAAACGATAAAATAGCATCTAACGTTCCAAGTGCGTGGTATAGTTCTTTGGAAAATTATATTGTAAAAGGCAGAAACGCAGAAATTTGGGACTCTGAAGGTAAACGTTTCTTGGATTATGTTGGTGGGTACGCTGTTTTGAACACGGGTCATTTACATCCTACAGTAATTGAAAGGGTTAAAGCCCAACTTGATGATTTTTCACATTCATGCTTTGCATTTGCACCACATGAAAATGCAGTAAAGCTTTCTGAGGAATTAAATAAAAGATACCCTATAAATTCTGATACAAAAACTTTTATGGTTAATAGTGGTGCTGAAGCAGTTGAAAATGCAGTCAAAATAGCTAGATACTTTACTAACAAAAAAGGAATTCTTTCATTTAAGGGAGGTTTTCACGGTAGAACATATCTTGCAATGGGTCTGACTGGTAAAGATAAACCATACAAAGAAGGATTTGGGCCATTCCCAGAATTCGTAAAACATGCGTCTTACCCTTATGCCTATCGAGATATCTCTGATGACCAAGCATTGGAAAGTGTAAAAGAATTATTTAATACCACACTTGATCCAAATGATACAGCAGCAATGATAGTTGAAGTGCAGCTCGGAGAAGGTGGATATATTCCTGCTTCGAGTTATTTTCTTCAAAATTTAAGAGAAATATGTAATGAGAAAAATATTTTATTAATTTTTGATGAAGTGCAAACAGGCTTTGGACGTACTGGAAATATGTTTGGAGCAGAAACTGTTAATGTTGTACCAGATATCGTTACCCTAGCCAAAGGAATAGCTGGTGGTTTTCCACTAGCTGCAGTTTTAGGAAAATCAGAAATCATGGATTCAATACATGATGCAGGTATTGGAAGCACCTTTGGTGCGTCACCTGTTTCATGTGCTGCAGCTCTAGGCGTGTTGGAAGCCTTTGATAATGAGAATATTTTAGAAAATGCTACCAAACAATCAGAAATCATGAATAGTCAATTACTCAATATGCTAAAGGAATATGATTTTATTGGTGACGTAAGAGGCTATGGGCCAATGATAGGTGTTGAAATTGTAAAAGGTAAAGATTTAAATTCTCCAGACAAAGATAAAACAATGCAAATCATTTCTAAATGTAAAGATAATGGCCTTTTACTTGTTTCTTGTGGTGAAAATGGAAACGTTATTAGGTTTATGGGTCCATTGACAACTCCTATAAACCAAGTAGAAGAAGCGCTAGAAATATTTAAAAACTCTTTAAACTAGTCTCTGTCGACGTGTGTAAGTTTATGTAATGTAGTTAATACGTCACCATCTTTTACTGATTTAAACGGTGCCTTCATTAACCATGCAGAAACAAGATCTAATGAATCTAAATCATTTTTTTCATTAAAAAATTTCATATACCTAACAGCATCAATAGTGACACCAGCACTATTTGGAGAGTCCCAAACTTCTAGTTGAACTTCTATATTTAGAGGAGCTCCCCCAAAAGCTTTGCCTTCAAGCCTAATAAATGCTTTCTTTCGATCCTCAAGCCACTTTACATAATCAGATGGACCAATTCTTACATTATCTGGTGAAATTCCTGAGCCTTTATTTGCAACAGATGTAACTGAAGAGGTTTTGCTGGTTCTTTTAGTTTCTAGTCTGTCTTCCTCTAACATATTTAAAAAGTCCATGTTTCCTCCAACATTCAATTGGTAAGTATTCTCAAGTTTGACTCCTCTATCTGAAAACAATTGAGCTAAAGCTCTATGAACAATAGTTGCTCCTACTTGACTTTTAATATCATCTCCAATAAGTGGAACAGATGCATCTTTAAATTTTTGATACCATTCATCATCTCGAGCGATAAATACTGGTATACAGTTTATAAATCCGACATCAGAGTTGATAGCAGCTTGAGCATAGAACTTGACCGCATCATCTGAACCGACTGGTAGTAAATTTATTAATATTTCTGCTCCAGAGTTTTTTAGTGAATCTTCAAAATTCTTTGAATCAGGTGATGTTTTTATAATATCTTTTACGAATTTACCAACTCCATCTTTAACAACACCCGGCTCCACAATAACCCCAGTGCTTGGAACTTCTGAAAATTTCAATGTATTATTAGGCTCAGCAAATATAGCTTCACTTAAATCTTTACCAACTTTTGATTCGTTAATATCATAAGCTGCAACAATTTCTATATCAGAAACTTTATAACCGCCAATTACATCAGATATCAGCCCATCTTCATTGTCAGAATTGCTGTAGTACTCAACACCTTGCACAAAAGAACTAGCACAATTACCAACACCTAAAATTGCTACTTTGATATTTTTATTTTCCATTTCCATACCTTAGCAACAGTGAGTTATATAAATACTTGAGGGATTAATTAAAAAGAAAATTAAACCAACTAAATGAACTGTACAATATGCCAGCAACAAAATATAAAATAAAAGTAATTATTCCAATTAATTGTAAGATTTTTATAAAGCTGTTCACAATTACATTTTACAAATATTGCAATTAATATAGATATAATTTACTTATGATTAAAAATTTATCTCCCTCAAGAGCATCTCAATTTAAAACGTGTCCAAAACAATTCAAATTTTCAAATGTTGATAAATTAAAAGAACCTACCAATGAAGTACAGGCTAAAGGAACAACTGTTCATCAGGCATTAGAAGATTTATTCGACTTGCCAAAAGAAGAAAGAAATACTGAGAAGCTTCATAATCTATTTCGTGATGCATGGACAAAAGTAAGAGGTACAGACGAACACCATAATCTTTTTTCTAGTGTTGATGAGGAAAGAGAGTGGGGTGTCGATGGGCTTAAATTATTAAACAACTATATGTCTATAGAAGACCCTACAAGTTTTGAACCATTAGAGCGAGAACGTTGGGTGAGAGGATCAATTGATGATTTGAATTTAAGGGGAATACTTGACAGAATGGACAGAAATCAAAAGGGTGAACTCATCATTGTTGATTATAAAAGTGGTAAAGCTCCAATGGCAAAATATAAAGAACCTAGATTTTTTGCTCTTAAATTGTATGCACTGTTAATTAAAGATGAACTTGGTGAAATGCCTGCTGAACTTAAATTAATTTATCTAAAAAATTCTACAATTCATACATTAAAAATTACCGAACAAGATTTAATAGATGCAAGAAATGAAATTATTGAAATTTGGGAAAATATAAAAAAAGCATATGAAAATAATGATTTCCCTGCGGTCAAAAATAACTTATGTGACTGGTGTTACTATAAACCTATTTGTCCAGTGTTTAACAAAAACGCCCCAAGTACTGAAGAATTAAGGGTTATTAATGAAACTATTTCAGAATTACAAGAAGAAGTTGAAGCATTAGACATGTTTAAAGATGATAAAGATATACCAAAAGAAAGTCCTATTGGAAGCAAAGATAGAAGTGAAATACAAAATAAAATAGTTGAGCTTGAAAATCAAAAAAATGATATTCAATCCGAAATTGAAGAGCTTCTAAGGGAACAAACCTCTAGTTAATTTTGCCGCTGCAACTCTTCTAATGCCTTTTATAAGTGCAGCAGTTCGCAAATCACAATTTTGTTTTTGTGAAATAGTCCAAACTTCTTCAAATGAAGTAATCATTACATCAATTAGCTTTTCGTATAACTCGGTTTCTTTCCATAAGTAATTTTGCGTATTTTGCACCCATTCAAAATAGCTAGCAGTAATTCCTCCAGCATTAGCTAAAATATCTGGAACAATCATCACATCATTTTCTCTCAGGATTTTATCGGCATCTACAGTTGTGGGAGAGTTTGCTCCTTCTATAATTACATTTGCTTTAATTTTATCTGCATTATTGGATGTTATAACTCCTCCAATAGCTGCAGGAATCAAAACATCACATTCTACTTCAAGTATCTCTCCATCATAATCTTCTCCACCTGGAAAACCTTTAACAGAAGGGTTTTTGGCAATATGCTTAAAAAGCTCCGGAATATTGAGGCCATCTTTATTTATAACTGCTCCACCAAGATCATTAATTGCAATAACCTTAGCTCCTCTTTCATAAGAATCTAATGCTGCGTATCTTGCAACATTTCCAAACCCCTGAATTGCAACTCTAGAGTCTTTATAGCTTTTGCCAATTTTTTCCATAGCTGCATGTCCTACAGCCACTGCTCCTCTTCCTGTAGATTCTCTTCTGGTTATTGATCCACCAATAGACACCGGCTTTCCAGTTACTATGCCAGGTTGAGGGGAGCCAACAAAGTTGCTATATGTATCCATTATCCACGCCATGGTTTGCTCATCAGTTCCAAGATCTGGAGCAGGAATGTCTTTGTCTACTCCAATAATTGGTAACAATTCTGCTGTATACCTTCTGGTAACTCTTTGTTTTTCTGATCTAGTTAATGGGTTAGGGTCTATTGCTACACCGCCTTTAGCACCACCATAAGGCAATCCTACAATTGCAGACTTCCATGACATCAATATCGCTAAGGCAGTTACTTCACCTAAATTTACATCAGGTGCGTATCTAATTCCACCTTTTGTAGGCCCCATAGATAAAACATGCTGTACCCTGTAGCCCATAACAGTTTCTACTTCGTCATATTCATCTCTTCTAAATGGAAATGTAACTACTAAAGATCTTTGAGGTAGCTTAAGTCTTTCCCTAATATTGGAATCAAGATTTATTAAATCAGAGACCTCATCATATTGTCTGATGACTTCTTTATACATATGTGAGTCAAAGAGGTTGTTTTCAACTATCACATGCTCATCATATATAGGTTTTTGCTAGAAAGACTGTTATTTTCATTTTTTTGTCACACTGAATTTGTAGATTACTAAATATGAAAGAAAAAGAAATACTTAAATTATTAGAAAAATCTGGAATGAAAGCAAATTTTATTTGCTCTGACCATAATGACAGGTGTAATTGTCATAGAATATATGATGAAGCTGCATAATTTATAGGAGTTAAAATGAAAGATCTAATATGGGATATTGCTAAGAGTGGTGAGCAAGTTCTTGAAAATACTGAACTTCAAAGCATTGAAGAGCCAAAAGAACTATTCGTTGCAAGAGGAGTTTCTCTAGAAGCAAAAGACAGTACTTACAAAATTAATAGGTTTGTTGACAATAAAATTGCACATGACGTTAAAGAAAATGGTGCAATAAAAATCTCTGATACAGTATTTAATTATTCCAAAAGTTATAAGTCTAAGACAATTGACTTAAAGCGTTTGCTTGATTGGGCAACTAGCAAAAAGTTATCTGATGACGATATTGAAAATTTAGTTGCATTGTGTGGTAATAGTTTTGTTCCTAAATTAAGAGGTTTAGATGCTGTTGCAGAAAAAAAAGGTATGGATAAACAATTAGCAAGAGATACTTTTATAGAAAAGATATGGGATGAAGAGCCAAAATTGCAAGTTATTAAATCAAGTAACGACACTGCGCCAGTTTGGGCTAAAGATTTGCAAGAAATGGAGAGAAGAAAATGAAACAATTGTATGAATTATCGAGAAAATTTCCTAAAGAGTGGATTAAAAAAGCACCCAAAGGAAAATTTGGAAATTATGTCCCCCACCCCGTTATTACTCAAAGACTTTTAGAAGTTTGTGGCCCTTTTGACTGGGAAGTTGTGGAATTAATTAGGCAAGAAAAAAGTGGATCAGTTGTTGGGTGTTTCGGGAAATTGACTGTAGAGGTTGATGGGAAGCTAGTTACTGTAACATCGATCGGAGATGTTGAACATGATCAAAAAAATGATGGAAGTAATGCAAAACACGCTGAATCAGATGCATTTAAAAGATGTGCCATGAAATTAGGCCTAGGTCTTCATTTGTGGGCTGGTGATGAATACTATCTTGATAAACAGCTTGATAAAAAAGGTATGAAGAAAAAAGCAAATCTTCAGTCTGCCTGATCTACTAATTTTCCATTTCTAGCAGTTAATACAAAAGTAGCTGGTCCATCATTCACTAAACCAACATCCATCATTGCACCAAAGCTTCCAGTTTTAATTGTTAAATGTTTTGAAAACTCATTAACAATACTGGTTATCATTTCTTCAGCAATTTTAGGATCTTTAGCATTTACAAATGAGGGCCTATTGCCTTTTAAAAATTTACCAGCAAGAGTAAATTGACTTACAATCAGTACTTCTCCTGAAATATCGATTATCGATTTATTCATTTTTAAGTTCTCGTCAGCAAAAATTCTAAAATTTAATATCTTATTTATTAATATTTCACTTTCAACTTTTGTGTCTAGTTCTTCAATTCCCCAAAGAAGTAAAAAACCATTATTGATTTCTGAAATAATTTTTGAATCAACTTTTACATAAGCACTTTTTACTCTCTGCAAAACAACTTTCATAAACTATAATTTAACAGATGAAGCTAGACAATAAAACTATACAAATGGCATCTGGACCAAACTATGCAGCATTAACAACTTTGTTTAAGGATGGAGTACCTCAAACACATGTTATGTGGGTTGACACAGATGGTGAAAATATTCTAATTAATACTGAAATTCACAGATTCAAATATAAAAATGTTTCAAAAGATCCAAGAGTTACAGTCATGATATGGAAGCATGATGATCCGTTTAAATTTGTAGAAATAAGAGGCGAAGTAATTGGTGAAATCACGGGCCAAGAGGCTAGAGAAAATATAGACAAATTATCAAAAAAGTATTGGAATAAGCTCTACCCCTTCCCAATTCAAACAGAGAGAGTAGTCTTAATTGTTAAACCAAATAAAGAAGTACTATTTAATTTGAAGGATGAAGATTTTCAGTAATCTAATCTTTCTTGTATTCATAGAAACCTTTTCCAGTTTTCACACCCAGATCTCCATTTAATACTTTTTCTTCCAAAAACTTTTTAGGTTTATCCTCTGAGCTTCCTGTTTCTTTAAACTTTTTTAATTTTGCATAATAGTGAATATCTAGTCCTGAGTAATCTGATAATTCAAATGGACCCAGTGGATGATTTAAGCCTTTTTTTATTGCAATATCTATATCTTCAAAATCTGCAATTCCCTCATCATAGAGCTCGTATGCTTCATCAACTAATGCAGCAAGCATTCTGTTGACAATAAAACCAGGAGTTTCTTTTTTTAGTACAACAACGGACCTGCCCATATTTTTACTAATAGTTTTAGTTCGTTCTAAAATAACTTTTGAGACATTCTCAGGGTATGAAATTTCAACCAAATCCATTCTTATAGGAGGATAGAAAAAGTGCATATTTATAAATCTCTCAGGATGGTTGCAGTGTTTAGACAATTCAGAAGCTTGAATGAATGAACTGTTAGTAGCCATAACAACTTCATCATTCATCAAACTTGAAATCTTCTTGAAAATTTCAAGTTTTACATCAAATTTCTCAACAACAGCTTCTATTACAAAGGACTTTTCATGAATTACTTCTTCAAGTGTAAATTTAAGTTCTAAATTCTTTTTATAGGCATCTAATTTATCTTCTGAATATATTTTTTTATCTATTAAGTTTTTTATATTTTCTTCAACAAATTTATATCTATATTCTAAGTTTTCTTCATTCTCATCATAAAGACTAGTTTCATATCCAGCCATAGCTGCTAACGCAGCAATTTGGCTTCCCATTTGTCCACCGCCTATAACTGCTATTTTTTCATTCATGAATGCTTATTTATTTCTCTTCTTGCAATTGATCTTAGATGAACTTCATCTGGACCATCAGCAATTCTAAGTGTCCTTGCGCCTGCGGCCATTCTTGCAAGTGGTGTGTCTTGTGAAAGTCCCATAGCTCCATGTGCTTGTATAGCCTTATCTATGACATATGACGCAGCTTCAATAACTCCAACTTTTATTGCTGATATTTCAATTTTTGCTTGTTCTTTTCCTACATTATCAATTAGCCAGGCTGTTTTTAAAGTTAATAATCTTGCTTCTTCAATTTTTATTCTTGACCTTGCTATCCAATCTTGAACTACCCCATGATCAGAAATTTTTGTGCCAAAAGTTTCTCTAGACATAGTTCTCTTAATCATCAGCTCTAAAGCTCTTTCAGCCATTCCAATAGTTCTCATGCAATGGTGTATTCTTCCGGGGCCCAATCTTGCCTGAGCAATTTTAAAACCCATCCCTTCTCCTCCTATAATGTTTGCTTTTGGAACAATTACATTCTCAAATTTAAGTTCAGGGTGACCAGTGTAACCATCATCATATCCGTAAACGTGCATTGGCCGTACGATAGTAATTCCTTCTGAATCCATTGGAACGAGTACTTGACTTTGTCTTGTATATGGAGGGTTTTCTGGATTAGTAATACCCATAAAAATGCAAATTTTTGCCCTTGGATTTATTGCATTTGAAGTCCACCATTTTCTTCCATTAATAACATAATTTTCACCATCAGAAACTATAGAGCTTGAAATATTAGTTGCATCAGATGAGGCTACATTAGGTTCAGTCATTGCAAAACAAGAACGAATTTCACCATCAAGTAATGGCCTCAACCATTGATCTTTTTGTTCAGGTGTTCCAAAGTCTGCAAGAATTTCCATATTGCCAGTATCGGGTGCAGAACAGTTAAATACTTCTGGAGCCCACCAACTCTGTCCTGTAATTTCAGCTAAAGGTGCATACTCAACATTTGTTAAGCCTGCACCATATTCACTGTCAGGTAAAAATAAATTCCATAAATTTTGTTCTTTTGCTTTTTGTTTTAACTCATCTAATATGACAGGAATATGAAGAGGATCTCCCGATTCAACAATAGCTTTTTCATATGCTTCTTCATTAGGAAAAATATAATCATCAAAAAATTTTCGAAGCTTTTCCTGAAGCTCTAAAGATTTATCAGAATAATTAAAATCCATTGTTTTATTCTATCAATTAACTTGAGTCCAAGAGAATTAATTCATAAGATATTTGTTAATGGAATTTTTTGATGAAAAAATAAGAGATTATATCTCTTCAAATACAAATTTAAAATATGAATTTGAATATGAACAATTTAAAGTAGGCAGATCAAATATTACTTTCAAAATTTTTGATGATTCAAATGTTCTTGTCCTAAGAAGACCTCCTTTTGGAAATAAACTTGAGTCTGCTCATAATATGCAAAGAGAATTCAAAATCATTACTGAATTAAGTAAAAACAATTTGAAAGTTCCAAAACCTATTCTTTTATGTATTGATAGGTTGATATGTGATGATGACTTTTACATTATGGAGTATATTGAAGGTGAAACAATCGCTGACAATCTTATTGCTGAAAAATACTCTGACTTAGATAAAGAAAAGATTACTGAATCATTTATATCAACTCTTGCCGAGCTTCATTTTTTTGATGTAGAAAAGTCAGGTTTGAAGGATTTAGGAAAGCATGAAAACTACGTTGAAAGACAATTAAATAGATGGAGTAAACAATTTAATGCTCAGAAGGTAAGAGACATAAGTGATTTAGATATTGCTACAAAATTACTTTTTGACAATATGCCATCTCAGCAAAAAGTAAGCATTGTTCATGGTGACTATAGATTAGATAATGTAAGGATTAATAATAATTCTGTAGCAGCAGTTGTTGATTGGGAACTTTGTACTTTAGGAGACCCACTAGCAGACTTAGGTACAGTTATTGCTTCTTGGGCAGATAAAAACGAAAAGAATACTCCGTTTATTTACTCACCTTCGTTAAGTGACGGTTTTCCAAGTAGAAAAAACATCTTAACTATGTACGAAAACAAATCTGAGCTTAATCTTGATGAAATCGAATTTTATGTAAGGCTTTCATTTTGGAAACATGCAATGATAATGGAGGGTGTATTTGTTAGGTATTCATTAGGTTATTATGGTAATGTTGATAAGAAAGATGTTGAGGCATTTGGGGAAAGTACATTAAACTTCGCAAAAAAAGCTTCAACTAAAAATCTACTTAAGGAGATATTTTGAAAGTTATTCCAGCAAGTGAATTTGAAAATTATTTAGGTCAAGAAACTGGAGTTACTGATTGGATTGAAATAACTCAAGAAAGAATAAATCAATTTGCAGATGCAACTAATGATCATCAATTTATACATGTTGATCCTGAAATGGCAAAGGCAACACCTTGGGGAACAACTATAGCTCATGGTTTTTTGACATTAAGTCTTTTATCATTCATGTCAGCGCAGAATGGATTTATGCCTGATGGTTTACAAATGGCAATTAATTATGGAGCAGATAAAGTAAGATTTATGGAAGCTGTTCCTGTAAACAGTAAAATAAGAGGTCGTTTTGTTCTATCAGAAGTTAATTATAAAAAAAATGGAAGATGGTTAGTTAAATTTACAGTAACTGTTGAAATTGAAGGTAAAGAAAAGCCTGCAGCAGTTGTTGAAGCTTTAACTTTATATGTTGTAAACGAATAATAAGAGGAGATATTTATGAGAGAAGCAGTAATTGTATCAGCAGCAAGAACGCCTATTGGTAAGGCTTATAGGGGTGCTTACAATAAAACTGCAGCTCCAACACTAGCTTCATATTCAATTAAAGAAGCTGTGGATAGAGCTGGTATTGACCCTAAAGAAGTCGAAGATGTGGTAATGGGATGTGCACAGCAACAGGGTACTCAAGCTATAAACATTGGTAGATTGTCTGGAATTGCAGCTGGATTACCGGACAATGTTCCCGGAATGACAATAGACAGGCAGTGCTCTTCAGGGATGATGGCAATTGCAACTGCATCTAAACAAGTCATTACAGATAATATGGATATCGTTGTAGCAGGTGGAGTAGAATCAATATCACTTGTCCAAACTGCAGAGTTTAGAGTAGAAATTGATCCAAATGTTACCGAACATGCTCAACATGCTTATATGCCAATGATTGAAACTGCAGATTTAGTTGCAGAAAAATATAAAGTAACAAGAGAAAGTCAAGATGAATATTCTCTACAAAGTCAACAAAGAACTGCGGCAGCTCAGGAAACAAATGTCTACAAAGATGAAATCATATCAACGACAACTTCCAAATTAGTTAAGGATAGAGAGACTGGCGAAGTTTCTGAGCAGGAAGTTACTTTAGAAAAAGATGAGGGAAATAGACCAGAAACTAATTTAGAAGGTCTTTCATCTTTAGTTCCAGTTTATGGAGAAGGTAAGTTCATTACAGCAGGAAATGCTTCTCAGCTATCTGATGGATCAGCATCTGTGGTAGTTATGGAGTCAAAAGTTGCAGAAAATAAAGGTCTCACTCCTCTAGGTTATTACAGAGGTATGGCAGTTGCAGGTTTAGCTCCTGAAGAAATGGGAATAGGACCAATTTATGCAGTACCTAAATTACTTGAAAAATATAACTTAAGTATCGATGACATTGGTCTCTGGGAATTAAACGAAGCATTCGCAGTTCAAGCTTTGTACTGTAGAGATTACTTAGGCATTGACAATGAAATTTATAATGTAAATGGTGGGTCAATATCTATTGGACACCCATATGGAATGACTGGCGCAAGAATGACAATGCATGCTCTTATGGAAGGTAAGAGAAGAGGAGCAAAATATGTTGTTGTTACCATGTGTGTTGGCGGAGGCATGGGCGCAGCAGGTTTATTTGAAGTTATATAAATTAACAATTATTTAAAAGACCTGCATTAAAATCTATACGTATAATTGCATATGAATAAAATCATCGATAGAGATACTTATTTAAAATCAATTAAAAATAGAAATTTAAAGATTTATCTTATGGGTGAATTGGTAAAAGAACCACTAGAAAACCCAATTATAAAACCAAGTATAGAAGCAATGGCCGAAACTTATGAACTTGCTGTCAGAGAACCAGAATTGGCTTCAGTAACATCACCATATACGGGGGAAAAAATAAATAGATTTTTGCATATAGCTGAAAACAATGAAGATTTATTTATGCAAAATAAAATGCAAAGAAAGCTTGGACAATTAACTGGAACCTGTTTTCAAAGATGTGTAGGTATGGATGCATTCAATGCTCTACATTCTATAACTTATGAAGTAGATGAAAAACATAATACTGGCTACCACAAGAATTTTATAAATTTTCTTACAGAGATGCATAAAGACAATCTTGTAATAGGCGGAGCAATGACAGATGTCAAAGGAGACAGGTCAAAATTACCTCACGAACAAGAAGATGAAGATGTTTATTTAAGAATTGTTAAAAGAACTGAAGAAGGTGTGTATGTAAAGGGTGCTAAAGCACATCAGACTGGGTGCATTAACTCTCACTGGATGGTTGTTATGCCAACTTTGAGATTATCAGATAAAGATAGAGACTATGCAATTGTAGGTGCTATTCCTGTAGACGCAGAAGGAATTACATACATATATGGAAGACAATCTTGTGATACAAGAAGTATGGAACCTGGAGAGTATGATGTTGGGAATAAATATTTTGCAGGACAAGAAGCAATGGTAATTTTTGATAATGTTTTCATACCAAATAAATATATTTTTATGAATGGAGAATTTGAATTTTCCTCAATGCTTGTAGAAAGATTTACAACGTATCATAGAAGATCTTATGTATGTAAATCAGGAGTAGGAGATGTATTGATAGGAGCTGCTGCAACGATTGCTGAATATAATGGTGTAGAAGAAGCATCCCACATAAAAGATAAATTAGTAGAAATGAATAAACTTAATGAAACTATTTACGCAACAGGTATAGCTTCATCCCTTCAAGGAACACAAACAAAGTCTGGAAACTTTATTAATGATGATTTATTGGCAAATGTTTGTAAGCAACATGTTACAAAAGAAACTTATGAAATTGGAAGGCTTGCACAAGATTTAGCAGGTGGGCTTGTTGGATCTATGCCTTCAGGTATTGATTTTAATGAAGGAAATATGTCTGAAGACTTAAAGAAATACCTTAAAGGTAAAAAGGATATAAATTCAGAAGATAGGGTTAAAATATTAAGACTTATTGAAAATATGACACTTGGAAGAAATGCAGTTGCATATCTAACAGAATCACTTCACGGTGCGGGGTCGCCACAAGCACAAAGAGTTCAGATAAGAAGAAAAGTTGACATTGAAGAAAAGAAAGACTTTGCTAAAAAACTTTCAGGCATCAAGGAAAGATAATGAATATGAAAGCTATTGTTTGTACAAAGTTAGGTGAACCAAATCTTTTAGAAATTCAAGAAATAGATAAACCTAAAATTGCTGAGAATGAAGTCTTAATTAAAGTTGAAGCAGCTGGAGTAAATTTTCCAGATGCTCTTCTAGTTCAAGGTAAGTATCAAATTGTGATGGATCCACCATTTACACCTGGTAATGAAGTATGCGGTTTTGTAGAAGATAAAGGTGAAAAAGTAAATATTCCAATTGGCACAAAAGTAATTGGAATCCCTCCCATTGGTGGTTTTGCTGAATATGTAGCAGTAAATGAAAACTTAGTTATACCTGTAAAAAATAATTTTGATTCACTAGCTGGTGCGAGCTTACCGATTAATTATGGAACTTCCTATTATGCTTTGAAAAGAAGAGCTAATGCTAAGAATGGAGAAACTCTTTTAGTACTTGGCGCATCTGGTGGAATCGGAACGTCAACAATTCAATTAGCTAAAGTTATGGGATTACATACTATCTGTGCAGTTGGATCAAATGAAAAAGCTGATTATGTAAAAAGTTTAGGTGCAGATGAAATAGTTAGATATGATCAAGTGGATTTAAAAGAAACAGTAAAAGAGTTAACTGATGGCAAAGGTGTCGATATTGTTATTGATCCAGTTGGAGGTGAGGCTACCGAACAAGCTTTAAGAGCTACAGCTTTCAATGGAAGACTTCTAGTAATTGGCTTTGCTAATGGTTCAATTCCTAAAATATCTCTTAATCTGACATTAGTTAAGGGAGTTTCAATTGTAGGAGTTTGGTGGGGACGGTGGACAAATACTGCTCCTACTGAAACTGCTGAAGATTTTCAAGAACTAATTTCGTTTATCGAAAATGATAAATTAAAAATTGTTCCTAAAAATAATTATAAATTAGAAGAAACATCAGTCGCACTAGAAAACTTTTTAACTAGAAAAAATATAGGTAAAACTGTAATTAGTATTTAGTGCGATGCGAAATATGGATTATCACCAGCAGCATGGTCCGTTGCATCTATAATATTTCCAATTTCTGGAACAGCTTCACGTAAAGAAGCTTCAATACCTTGTGTTAGTGTTACTTGTGCCATACCACATCCTTGGCACCCACCACCAAGACGTAAGTATATATCGTTACCTTCTACGCCAATAAGTGTTGCGGCACCACCGTGTGATGCGATAGCTGGATTTATCTGAGTTTCTAAAACAGCTTGTACTTTTTCTGCTAATTCACCTTTTAATTCAGGAAGGTCAGCTGGATTACCAATCATTGCAGGACTAGGTGTATTAGGATTGTCCATTGTAAGTCCTGGCGCGTCTGGATCTTCAGACATGTCTAGGCTTGCTCCATCAAATTTATCAACATCCTTTGAAGCAATAATGACAGGTAACTCGCCAAAATCTACTCTTTTGTCATCAGACCTTGCTTGATTGATATCTAAAAAACTTAAGTCATAAGTAAATTGATTACCGTGAACTCCATCTATTTGTAAGAAAAGAGCATACTCTTTTTCTCCAGGTTCTTGATCACGCAAATCAATGATAGTTTTGACTGCTTCCTCGCCAATATTAAATTTAAATTCATCACTCATACTTCTATTTTAAACTCATTTGAGATATGTGAGAAATTATTAAATTAAACTAAAGATATATAATTAAAGTATATGAAAAATGTACTTATTTCCTTGAGCGGAAAGTGCTCAACAAATCATAATTTAAAAATTATTGAATTTACTGATATTGTTGGCGTTGATGGTGGGACTCAACATTTAATTGAAAGATCAATAACTCCCAGTGTTGTCTTGGGAGATCTAGATTCAATTGAACCAGATTTACTTAAGAAAATCAAAAGTATGAATATTAAATTTATAAGTTATGAATCTGATAAAGACAAAACTGATTTTGAACTTTCATTAGACAATATAGAAAAACCTAATGAAAAGAACATATTTTTAATAGGTGGTGAAGAAGGTGAGGTTGACCATTTGTTTTCAATCTTTTCGGTTCTAGCTAATTTCAAATATGCTGAAAATCTAAGATGGCTTTATCAAGAAAAAACAATTTTATTTAGAAAAAATATAACTGTTGAAATTAAAAAAGGTTCGAAATTTAGCATCATTCCAATTACAAATTTAAAATCATTAACAATTTTAGGTGCAGAATGGGGACTAAATCAAGAAGATATCGATGCTGGTAGTTCGAAAACACTTAGAAATTTATCAAAAAGTGAGACCATTTCAATTAATTGTGAAGCTGGACTATTTTGTTTAATTTACTAAGACCTTGGAATGTCTTTCCATGCTTTATCTTTATCAAGTTTAGGTTCACTAGGTAATCCTAAAACTCTCTCTGCAATAATATTTCTCATTATTTCAGAAGTACCACCTTCTATAGAGTTTGCTCTAGATCTTAAGAAGAGACTTTGAGTGTCAGTAAAACCAAAAGTTTCATTATCAAAATTTAATTCTGGTTGTGTAAGCTCATATCCTCTCGGAAAAAGTAATCCATCGTTACCAAGCATTTCCATTCCGAACTCATAAGAAGCTTTGTTAATTTCAGCTTCATATAGTTTACTAGTTGAGCCCTCTGGACCAGGAGTTCCTTTTTCTCTGTTTTCGAATGCTCTCACATTTGTTAATCTTACTGCTTCTTGTTCTATCCATAGCTTTATCAATTTATCTCTCGAAACTGGATCTTCTAGCTCATTTTCTTTCCAAAGCTGAACAAGATGCCCAGGAGCACCACTTCCTCTTTCACGGACATTGCCACCTATTGCTACTCTTTCATTCATCAAAATTGCAAGCGAAACTCTCCATCCTTCTCCAAGAGAGCCAAGAATGTTTTCTTTTGGAATTTTTACATCAGTAAAATATACTTCATTAAATTCAGCCTCTCCGGTAATTTGTCGTAAAGGCCTAACATCAACTCCATCCGACTCCATATCTACAATAAAAAATGTTAATCCTCTGTGTTTTGGAACACTAGGATCGGTTCTAGTTACAATAAGACCCCATTTAGCTAAATGTCCAAGTGTAGTCCAGACTTTTTGCCCGTTTACAATATAACCATCGCCATCATCTATAGCTTTTGTTGATAAACTTGCTAAATCAGAACCTGAACCAGGTTCTGAAAACAGTTGGCACCATATTTCTTCAGTAGTGAACATTGGTCTTAAGTATGTTTGAATTTGTTCAGGTGTACCATATTCAACTATTGTCGGAGCACCCATGCCAATTCCAAGAATATTAGCTATTCTATTTTGCTGAGATATTCCCTCACTTCTTAATCTCTCAGTTATTAAAAGTTGATATTTTGGATTCAGGCCCAGTCCGCCTGCTCCTTCAGGAAATTGTATCCAGGCTAAGCCTAAATCAAATTGTTTACCCCAAAATTCTCTAATATCTTGGTCTTCTTCTCTATAAGAAACAAGTTCATCTAATTTTTCAAGAACTAAGAGTTCTGGATTGCTAATGTCTGTAACTGAATTAACCAATCTTTATTGTCCTTTTTTCATTGCTTCATTAAATAATGGTAACTCATCAGCCAAACTTGTTGGGTAGATTGAATTTGATAAATCTCTTACTTCATCAATATTATTGAGAATATCTTCAGCTGAAGCACTTGGGTTAAAATACCCAACATCAGTTGATATACCGACTCTTGAAAATCTACCGCCACCAGCTGTAAATATTTCATGAGTTATTTCACATTGTTCTGATGCCAAGTAAACAACTAGTGGTGTAATATTGTCGACCGTTAGCATTTTTGACATATCTTCACCAAATAAAGTCTCCGTCATTCTTGTAGCTGCATTAGGAGCTATAGCGTTAGCTTTTATATTGTACTTCATACCTTCAATTGCTAGTACATTTGTAAGACCAACTATTCCCATTTTTGCTGCACCATAATTTAATTGACCAAAATTACCAAAAAGACCAGATGGAGATGATACATTTACAAATCTCCCAAAACCCTGTTCCTTCATTTGGACAAATGCTGGTTGACACACAAAAAATGTACCTTTTAAATGTACATCTATAATTGCATTAAAATCTTCTTCTTCCATTTTTGCAAAACTTTTATCTCTAAGTATCCCAGCATTATTTACTACAGAATGTATTGAACCAAATTCATTTAATGCTGTATCTATAATTGACTGTCCACCCTCTTTCGTAGCAACTGAATCGTAATTTGCAACTGCGCTTCCTCCATTAGATTTAATTTCTTCAACAACGATATCAGCTGGAGCATTCTCTGAACCAGCTCCATCAACTGAGCCGCCAATATCATTTACAACAACATTTGCACCTCTTTTTGCAAACTCCATTGCATATGCTTTTCCTAACCCATTACCAGCACCTGTTACAACAACAGTTTTATTTTCAAAATTAATATCGCTCATATTTAGACTTCCTCATACATTGATTCAATTTCATCATTATACATCTCTGCGATAACATTTCTCTTAAGTTTTAATGTTGGAGTCAACTCACCACTTGAGTCAGTCCATTCATTTTCTAAAAGAACAAATTTCTTAATACCTTGTACATTAGCAACTTGAGAATTTGCTTTGTCTACTTGTTCTTGAACAGCTTGAATGACATTTTCATTTTTAGCCATTTCTTTTATTGAATACTCAATACCATTTTCAGCTGCCCATGTCTCAGCACCACCATCTCCATCAAGAACTATAAGTGCAGATAAAAATTTCTTACCGTCACCAACAACACACACTTGTCCAATTAAAGGATGTGGCTTAACTAGATCTTCAATCTCAACTGGTGCAATATTTTTTCCAGCAGATGTAATTAGAATCTCTTTTTTACGTCCAATAATTTTAACAAAGCCCTCATCGTCAATTTGTGCAAGATCTCCGGTATGTAACCAACCATCTGTATCAAATGTCTCTTTTGTTTGCTCCTCTGATTTGTAGTATCCCTGAGCTACATGCTTGCCTTTAATACATAATTCCCCATCTTCTAATACTTTGACTTCTGTACCAGGAATTGGTATTCCTACTTTACCAATAGGATTAAGAACACTTGGAATATTAAGACCGTCAACTTTCAATTTTTTTCCAAAAGCTTCAGCAGCATTTCCAGGAACACCTATTGTTGCTGGACCGGTGTCTTCAGTCATTCCATATATTTCTGTAATATCAATACCGATAGCATGAAACCATCTGTGTACATCTTGATTCATTGGTGCTGCGGCAGTAACAAAATATTCTGTATCCATTATTCCAAGTCCTTCTTTGAACTTTGAGAAAACTAATTTTGCAAATACTGCATCTTTAACCTTTACACCCAGAGGGACTTTTTCTCCCCTTTGTTCATAATCAACTTTTTCTAAACCATTTTTTATTGCTTTATCAATTAAGTCTTTTTTTGGATTTTCTTCAATTCTTGCTTGCAACCCTCCCTTAAATCTTTCCCAAACTCTTGGAACAGCTAAAAATACTGAGGGCTTAATGCTAGGTAGTGCGTCTCTCATATCCTCTAATACTGGTACTGGAAATATTTGACCTACTCTATATATAGCTTGGTAATGGTCTCCAGCTCTTGCAGCAATATGAGCCATCGGTAAATATGAAACAATTCTTGGAAAATTACTTGCAGGAATCATTTGGCCAAACAAACTCTCAATAGTCCATAAAACATTATTATGTGTAATCATTACGCCTTTTGGTTTACCAGTTGTTCCTGATGTAAATATTAAACATGCTAATGATTCAGGAGTGACTGTCTCAATAGCTTCATTTAGCTTTGAACCATCTTCTGAATTAATTTCTTTTCCTTTTTCAATTAAGTTGTGATAGCTATGGACATAATCTAAATTTTTGTTTTCTTCATAACCATTTACTAAAACTATAGCTTGAAGGTTTGGACAGTCTGATTTAGCAGCATTTACCTCTGCGAATAATTCCAAATCACCTACGATTGCAACTTTTGCTTCCATAAGGTTTGCTACATATTCAATTTGAGAAGATTTTAATTGTTTATATAAAGTAGATGGAGTAGCTCCACAGTAGACTATTCCTAAGTCTGCAATATTGTGCTCTTTAGTATTATTAGACATGATAAATGCAGTATCCCCAGGACCCAATCCTAATGACATTAGACCTGCTGCTAAATTTTTTGATACATCTCTATATTCCGACCAAGAAATTGAGTCCCATGCAGAATACTCACTGTTAGCTGGTGTGTTTAATGCTGGGTAATCCGGATATTCATCTGCATTTCTATCTATGAAATCTAATAATGTTTTTCCTTCAACTGAAGCTGTAATTAAATTTTCTTGCGAACTCAAATAATCATGTAATTTTGACAAAATTTCCTCCAATAAACTATTATTTAATTTTAATTTAAATAATCGTAATCAGCTATTAATTAATAGGATTTATCCCTTAACTGAACCTGCAGTTAATCCTCCAGTTATTTGCTTTTGAAAGAAAACAAATAAAACTGCTATTGGTGTTGCAGCTATAACTGATGAAGCTGCAATGACACCCCAGTCTGCATTAAAATCATCAACGAAAACTGTATTTATTCCTACTGCCACAGTCCATAGATTTTTATCTTTCAAAAATATTGCAGCGAGGATATAGTCGGAGTAAATTCCTATAAATGTAATTACAAATATAACAACTAAAATTGGTCTTGCTAAAGGAGCAATAATTTTTGAAAAAATTTGATATTCTGTCGCACCATCAACTTTAGCTGCTTCATCTAAAGACGGAGAAATTGTATCCATAAAGCCTTTAATCAACCAAGAATTAAAGCCAATAGATCCGCCTAGATATACAAGTATTAATCCAAAATGAGTGCCTAGTCCCATTATTGGTGCTACATCGCTTATTTGAAAAAATAATAAATAGATAGCAACGAAAGCTAAAAAAGATGGAAACATTTGAACTATTACAAGTGTAAGCAAACTTGCTCTTCTTCCTCTAAATTGAAGCCTAGAAAATGCAAATGCAGCTAAAGTCCCTAGAAAAACATTAAAGAAAGCTGCAATAATTGCAACTTTATAGGTGTTGAAAAGCCAACTGTAATATGGGACAAGTGGATTAGATGAAAGCAATTTATAATGTTTTAATGTAAATCCATCTGGAATTAATTTTGAATTTGTTAAATTTGCAAAATCTGCAACTGAGTTAGTGGCAACAAAAAGAATTGGATATATTGCAAAAATAACAAACAATAATGCAAATAGGTGTCTCCATCCATATTCTTTGAACCAATTAAATAATTTATATGTTTCCATAAATCCTCTCTAATCTTTTTGTATATCTAAATGAAATTGCAGATATTACAAGGACAATAAAAAAGATAATTATTGTAACACTAGAAGCTAGTCCAAATAAATTTCCTCTTCCGCCTGAAATTGCAAGTTTATAAGTAAATGAAATTAAAATGTCCGTCCACCCAACAGCTACATCACTCCCAATAATTGGAGGCCCTCCACCTGTGAGAAGAAAAATTAAAGTAAAGTTGTTGAAATTATATGCAAATGAACCAATAAGTAATGGCGAAATAGAAACCATCAATAGAGGAAATGTTATTCTCCAAAATGATTGTAATCCTGATGCACCATCTACTTTTGCTGCTTCAATTAGCTCTTTTGGAATTGACTGTAGAGCGCCCGTTGTTATTAAAAACATATAAGGAAAACCAAGCCAAGTGTTAACAAGTAGTACAGCTGATCGAGCACTTTCTTTAGTTGTAAGCCACTTAATTGGTTCAATATCAAATATCTCATAAAGTGGGCCAAACCAACTATTTATCAATCCATAATCCGGATTCAAAAGACCTTTCCAAACAAGGACAGATACAAAAGCCGGAATTGCATAAGGGAGAATAAATATAGCCCTATATATTCTTTTAAACTTTAAACCATCTTTATTTAATATCATGCTGAGAAATAAACCTACAACAAAACAAAGAAGTACACTTAGAAATGCAAATTGGAAAGTCCATTTTGTAACTACTCCCAGAGGTCCTCTAATTCGTTGATTAGAAAATAATTTTCTATAATTCTCACCGCCAACAAAAACTCTCCACCCTGGTTCGATTTCTTTTCCGTCACATACAAAATTATCTTTTACTACAGGGCATGATAAATTATCTGCATTATTTATCATTACATCGTTAAGGTCGTCATACGTATAAAGTTGAGAAGTTGAAGAAAGCCTACCAGTTGAGGCGCCAAAAACTGAAATTTTATACAATTGAACTCTTGTGCTTTCATCAATAATCAAAGAAAGGTCTTGTAGTGTTGTCGAATTAGCTATTTGTTCTTTTCCAGAAAGTAAATAATATCCATCAGGGGTTACGAATTCATTATTAACAAATAATGAAGGCTCATGGTTAGCATAAGAAGTAGTAAATATTTCATCATCTGAAACCGCTTTACCAAATAATATATTATTTGAATCAAGATTAGCTACATAATAAAAATCTAAACTAGAATCTTGAAGTACAAATATTTCAAATTCTATACCTTTTTGATTTTCAGGAGTGTAAACCCTATCTTCTAAAATATTAATAGCTTGAGTTTTAGTGAGTATATGACCAGTAGACCAATTAGTAAAAGAAACATATGAGTTATATAGAGCTGGGAAAACAACAAAAGATATCATAAAAATCATCCCTGGAAGAATCCACTTCATAGGAAGAAACCTGTCAGAAAAATATACTAAATTAATTAAAATTCCAATAACAATGATTAATGAAAGCAGAAACCAGGACTCAAAAGTCAAGGTAAGAGGTATTGCATAAACTATTAATGAATTAATAATTGCTAAAAAGGTATACCTGAAGATTTTAGATACGGTCATACTTAAATATATCACTAAAAAAATTGGGGCTCAACAGAGCCCCAATTTAATATAGATTAATTAAAATTAACCGCCTGCAATTGCATTACGAACTTGTTCTGCTGCTAATTTCATAGCATCAGTTGCATTGCTTATCGTAACGCCAGTCTCTTCATTAGTGCCGTATGCTTGTTCTCTAATTACATTTAAAGCATCAGCCATTGGTCCCCACACACTTCCCATTTCTGGAATGTTAGGCATAGGAATTCCATTAGAAGCACTCGCTGCAAAAACAGCTGCAATTGGATCTGCGGCTTCAACTACAGCAAATAGTGATTTTGTTGCTGGAAGCCTTGGATCTGATTCATACATTGCTTGTTGAACTTCAACAGTAGCAAAAAAGTCAAGGATAAAGCTTTGTGCTAAAACTTGCTTGTCACTAAATGATGAAACCATTGCACCTCTAACTCCAACAAATGGAGTTGCTGCATTACCATCAAATTGTGGAATTAATCCAACACCATAATTTACTGCGCTAGCATCTCCTCTAGCCCATGGACCAGTCATCCAAAATAATGCACGACCTTCTTGGAAATTAGACATAGCTCCACCATAATCAGCAGAATAAACTGTTCCATTTTTCACAAGTCCATCGAGATATTCAGCAGAAGCAATAGCTCCAGCATTATCTAAACCAACATCTGATGCATCAAAGCCACCTGCGGAAGCAAAAACATATCCGCCAGCTGATGCAACAAAAGGGTGATTGTGATAAGCGTCATTTGAAGGTGTTCCGACACAGAGTTCAGTGCCTGCAGTATCACAAGCAGCTTTTGCTTCCTCCCATGTTGCAGGAACAGAGTCAACTAGATCTGCATTGTAAAACATTGCAATAGCTTCTGTTGCGTAAGGAAATCCGTAGACTTCTCCACCGTAGCTAAATGCTGTGACACCTACATCATATAAGTCTGATGCTACAGACCCTAAATCTAGTGGTGAAACTACACCGTTAGCTGCTAATTCTCCAACCCAGTCATGTGCTCCTAAGAATACGTCTGGACCTTCACCTGCTGGACCAGCAGTTTGAACGTCAGTTCTTATTGCACCAAAGTCATACACAACAACCTCTACATCTACACCTGCAGCAGCTTCATAAGCGCCAACTAGTGGATCTAAGGCAGTTGCAACTTTTTCTTCAGCCCATACCACTATTACTTCAGGTGGTGGTGCTGTGGTTGCTGGAGCAGCTAATGTTTCTTGAGGTGCCTCTGTAGTTTCTGGTGCTTCTGCTGCATCATCTGCAGTATCGCCACCACAAGCCACGGCCACTAAAGAAAACATTAATAAAATTACAATAAAACGTAATTTGTTAGTTTTCATATACTCCCTTTCGTATATATACGTATATTCACTCATTAAGAATGTCTATGACAATCTAATGTGTAATTAGAATTTTTTCTACTTAAATGAAAAAAAACTTTGCACTAATGCACAAGTTTTATTTTTCGTGGATAATTATTCCAATATCTCCACTATTTTTAGTAATTTTGACCAAGCCATCTTCTAAATTTGCTTCACAATTGCCATATAAAACATCAATAGTGTGTGCGTTGGAAGATATATTTATATCTTTTGTTAACCTATCACGATTCACAACACAAATTAATGACTCATCTTGTAAAATTCTTCGAAAAATTACAACATCCTCCATATAATCTAACAATTCAAATCTTCCGTATTTAAATATTGGATTTGATTTTTTAATATGCATCATGGTTTTAGTAAATTCAAGAATTGTTTTATTCCAAGATGACTCATCATTCCAAGGAAAAGGTTCTCTATTAAAGGGGTCATCAGCTCCGCCTAATCCAACTTCATCGCCATAGTAAATTCCAGCTATACCTGGAAATGTTGTTTGTAAAAATATTGCGCCTAAAATACTATCTTCATTATTGCCAGAACGATTTAAGAATCTTTTTACATCATGCGAACTAAGCAAATTTTGGCATGAGGAAAGAGCTTCAAATGAATACATTGAATACAAATTTCCTAAAGAATCAGCAAATTCTTTGTTGTTAATTCTTTTAGTTGCAAAATAGTCTGTCATGGTTTCTCTGAATGAGTAATTCATAGTTCCATCGAATCTATCTCCCTGAAGCCATTGTGATGTATCTCCAAAGATTTCAGAAATAAGTAAAACATCTTCTTTTGTACCATAGGCAATATCTCTAAAATCTTTCCAAAAGGAAAAATCTAATTCTTTTGCTACATCCATTCTCCAACCATCAATATCAAAATTCTCAATCCAATACTTTGTAACATCTAATGCCCATTGTCTAGCTTCTTTATTTTTAAAATTAACTTTTGGCATATCCGGCACTCCCCACCATGCTTTGAAGGTTGGCTCTACAATAGGTCCATCATCATCTCTTATTTCTACTGGAACCATTGTTTCCTGGAAGGTTTTCTCTAAATACCTTTTGTATTCACCTTCATTTCCATCCCATCCAACTTTGTAGGTGTTTGAATAAAGATGTGGTCTGTGGATAAATCTGACTGGATAATCGAATACTGTAAACCAATCTCTATATTTGGAATTTTCACCATTTTTGATAATGTCTTGAAATCCAAAATGTCTTGGATGAACGTGGTTTAAAGAGCAATCCAGTATTATTTTCATATCCCTGTTGTGACATTCTTTAATAAGTTCCTTTAAAGCATCATCACCTCCTAATGATGGTTCAACTTTAAAATGGTCCCACGAATCATATTTATGTGTACTGGAGGAAAGAAATATAGGATTCAAATAAACAATATTTACACCCAAAGATTCGATATGGTCGAGATTTTGTATTACACCGTATAGATCACCACCCTGAAAATCCAATCTGGTGGGCGTTGAGCCCCAATCAACTGTATTTTGTGGATTAATAGAACTATCTCCGTTAGCAAATCTTTCAGGAAATACCTGATACATAACTCCCCCATATACCCAGTCAGGTATTGTATGTCTTTGAAAAGAAGAGCTATCATATATCCATTTTTCAGAGGGAGATATAAAATTTGCAATACCACTTGTACCCAGATATAAATTTAATTGATCGTCTGTAGAAGCTGCAAAACTAAATTTAGCTATTGAGGATCTAAATTGTATTTGAGTCCCCCAAAATATAAATCTGTCTGTCTCAGCATATTTTCTTAATTCTATTGGCCTAAAATCTTCATCTTCTAAAAGTATCCAAAGTTTTGAAATATTTTTTTGAGAATGAACTCTTACCCTACCTGTTCCGTCTCTTGAAATTGAAAAGTGTTTTTTGTCATTAAAATCAAAACGAAAATCATAATGACCAAGATGTACATCTCCATCAAAAAAATCAATTTTTTGCTTTTCCCCAGCATCAACAAATTCAGGGCTGTGCTCTTCAACCATAAATTTAATTTACTATGAATTTTTCATTATGTACTCTATATTTGAAACATATGGATATAGATAAAACTAGTGGTTTAATTTTCCATCCAACTTCATTACCTAGTGATTATGGGATTGGAGATTTAGGTAAAGAAAGTTATAAGTTTGTTGATTTACTAAGCGAGTCAAAAACTCAAGTTTGGCAAGTACTACCATTAGGCATCACTGACAATATTGAATATTCTCCTTATTCAAGCAAGTCATCTATTCTTGGGAATTCATATATTATTTCACTTGATCAATTAGATAACAAAATTTTTAGTGATAAAGAATTGGAAGAAATAAAAATAAATAACTCTGACAAAGTTGACTATAAATTAGTTTATGAAAATAAGAATAATTTATACAATAAAATTTTTGAGCGAGTCAATATCAATGAATCAAAATATGAAGACTATGTTGAGAATGATTTAAAGAAACAACACATTACATTCTTAACTTTGAGTGAAAATTTTGAAGGATCATGGAATACATGGTCAAAAAAATATCAACATTATTCAGAAGACCTGTTTGAAGAAGTCTTTAATAAATTCCGTAGCACATTTACAAAAAATGTATATTTACAGTACGAATTTGATAATCAATGGCAAAAACTTAAGTCATATGCAAATAGTAAAAATGTGAAAATTCTCGGTGATATTCCTATTTATGTAAATCATAATTCTGCTGATGTATGGCTAAATCAGCACCTTTTTGATTTGGGTGATAATAATGAAATGAGTTTTGTGTCAGGTGCTGTTCCGGACGACTTTACAGTAGAAGGCCAGGTTTGGAATACAGCACTATATAAATGGGATAGTCACAAAGAAGAAGGATATAAATACTGGATTAAAAAATTGGAATATAATTTAAAAAATTATGATTATTTACGAATTGATCATTTTGTTGGTTTCTTTCAATTTTGGGCTATTCCTGCAAATGAACCTGCATTAAATGGTCATTGGAGAACAGGTCCATGGAAAACATTTTTTGATGTTGTTTCTGAATCAATTGACTTTAATAAATTACTTGCTGAAGATCTTGGTGTTGTCTTACAAGAAACTGCAGACATTTTAAGTAATTTTAATATTCCAGGAATGAAAGTGCTTCAGCAAAGAATACCTAATGACACTGAACATAATGAAATTCATCCTAAAGAGTGGGGTTTTAATATAGCTGCTTATACAGGTACTCATGACAGTCCGACAATCAAACAATGGTTAAATGAAGTTGATGATACTCAAATTCAATTTTTTAAACAATATAAAGAAAACAGTTCTTCTTTATACGAATCTGATGTTTGGAACTTTATATCTCTTGTATGGGAGTCACCTTGTCAATTAGCAGTGACAACTATCCAAGACTTACTTGAACTTGGAGAAGAAGCCAGATTTAATATTCCAGGAACTTCAGAGGAAAATTGGATTTGGAGACTAAAAGATTTGGATATCCTTGAAAATATTAAAGAAGATTTAAAAAAGCTAAATAAATCTACTTACAGGGCCTAATTACTTTCCTTAACATAATCAACTACTAGTTGTGCTTGTTCTTCTGTAATCCTTACTGCTGGCATAGATCCTTTTCCATTCAAAATAGTTTGAAGCCAATATGAGTCAGGCATCGCTAGAACATCAGCCATTTTTAAACTTGGACCAGCTCTACCTGAAAAATCAGCTTGATGACATGCTGAACACCTAGCAGTATAAATTTCTTCTCCAGTAGTTAGTTCAGAGGTTTCTTGAGCTCCACATGCAATAAATAAAAAAAGAAACAATAAAGAAACTTTTTTCATTCTTATTCTTCTTCAAGTGCAGATTTGAATTCTTTTGTAGATTTTCCTAATGATTTAGCTAAGCCTGGAAGCCTTTTTGCTCCAAAAAGTAGAAGCAATATTGTTAAAATTATTAAAAGTTCTGGTAATCCTAATCTCATAACATCATTTTAATAGTCTAAATTTCTTTATTTAAACCTATAAATTTCTTTTCTAATACCCACATAGACATGAAGCCAATAATAGAAAATACAATAAAGTACAATAACTCATTTTCTTGTCCTGTCGATGGCAAAACAGGACTTGTGTAGATAGGCTCGTTATAGGCATCATACTCTAGCACTTTATAAAAAGGCCATACTTTAAACAAAGAACCAAGAAGAAAACCTACAAGGACACTAACTACTATGTCATTATATTTTTTAAAAAGATATGAAAAAACCCTACTAAAGGTTACTAAGCCAACTACACATCCAGCAATAAATATAGAAATAACAGCTATATCAAAATTATTTAGAGAATTTAAAATAAATTCATACTTAGAAAGAAATACAAGGATAAATGAACCACTAATTCCAGGTAATATCATCGCTGAAATTGCAATTGCTCCAGAAAGAAATATAAACAAATCTGTATTTGGAGTTGCAGAGGGTGCTTCAAGAGCAATATAAGAGGAGATAATTAAGCCAATAATTGAAGCGATAAAGACATTGATACTCATTTTTTCTACCTTGCCAAAAATTACAATTGCTGATGCAATAATTAATCCAAAAAAGAATCCCCATATCTTGAAAGGATGATCGTTCAAAAGAAAGACGATAACCCTTGATAAGGCCAATATCGACGTCAACATTCCTAAAAGCAAAGTTAATAAGAATGTACCGTTAATGTGTTTCCAAAACGAAGTTAATTTAAAATTTATAAGAAGTTTAATTGAAGCTGAGTTAACTGATTTTATTGAGTTGATCAATTCTTCATATATACCTGTTATAAATGCAATAGTTCCACCAGATACGCCGGGAATTATTTCAGCAATTCCCATGAACAAGCCCTTGAGATATAAATCGATTTTAAATTTCATAAATTAATTTGTCTTTGTTCGTACCAATCTAAACAATATAGGAGAGAAAGTTGCGGTAATTACAGCTAACAAAATAATTTGTTGTTCTAATTCTTTGGAAATTAAATCAAGATGTACACCTATTTCAGCCATAGCGATTATTAAACTAAATCTTGCTGATAGGAGAAAACCACCTGCAAGCATATCTCTAAATTTAATTTTTGAAAAGACAAGTAATAATGAAGGAATAAATTTAACCCCGACTGCTATCAAAAATAAATAGCCGACTTCAACAAAAAATTGAGTTTCAGTAAATACACTAATGTCATAATTTAGACCAATGTTTATGAAGAATATAGGTATTAAAAATCCGTATGAGAATCCTTTAAGACTACTTTCAAGAGTTCCCCTATTAGAAAATGTAAAGGCAAAGATTGTTCCAGCTAAAAATGCTCCCAGTATTGCTTCGATATCAAAAAATACTGAAATACCTACAAGAATCAACATTAAAGCAATCGAACTTCTTATGCCAAGCTCATCAGGATCATTACCATCAAACATTCTTGAGAATAATTGTGGATTCCACCATGCAACTCTTCTTATTATGCGTAACAACATTATTACAACAATAAAATAAAGAATTACATTGAGATTAGATATTGATAGTCCTCCAGCATTAATAAATGATGCGTAAACAGTTGCAGCTAATAAAGTTAAAATATCTGCTAAAAGTGCGACCATAAACAGTGTTTGACCATATTTTGTTTTAATAGTTCCATCACTTCTAAGAATTGTAATTACAATATCTACACTTGTTGTACACAACACCAATGCCAGAAAAATTGGATAGCCTAGACTGGAAATCAAGTAAAAAGAAGTAGCTACAGTCAAAAGATAAATTGACATCGGCAATGCTAAAGTTCTTAAACCTTTTTCTCTAAAAGTATCTAATTCAATCTCAAATCCAGATAAAAACATCAATAATAGAAATCCAAGAATTGCTAACCCTGATATAAATTCTGAAGAATCAACCCAACCTAAAACTGGTCCAACAGTGATACCGTAAGCAATTTCAAGAACAATTCCAGGTATTTTAATTCTTTGTCCAACAAGTGGTAAAACAAAAGCACCTATAGAGATGATAACTAATGATACTGCTTCAAATTCTTCCATTTTTAACTTGGAATATACAAGACAGAGGACTTTGAATTAATAGCTATGAATTCAACAGTTTTTCTGCTTTGCCATGACTGATTGGTACCAGTACTTATTACTGAGAGGTCAAATTTATTAGACATCTCAGAGAAAATCTTTGCCTCATTTCCTTCTTTATTTTCCAAATCAAGCTGAATTTCATGAGATAAAGCCAGGTCTTGTAGTTTTTCAATAGAATCTGAAACTTTAGAGGACTCTTCTGATTGTAAAAATTTGGGTTGTGAAACATTTACCGCTGTTAATGAGGCAGATAATGAAGCGGCTAGATCAAAAGCTACTGAGTTTGATGAAGTTTCACCGAAATCATTATTTATTAAAATTCCGATAGTCTTGTAGGGGTAAGTCGACTTTGAGAAAAGCACAGGTGTATTTGATTTGTTTGAAATATTTATTAATGATTTAATTTTAGATTTAGACATGCCCTCTTCTACTGAATAAAAAATTGTTCCTATTGAAGAATCAGATACAAAACTTTCAATATCTTTGGTAGATATTTTATTTTTAAAATGCATTTCGAACTCTTGATCTTTAAGAATTGCTTTAAATGTATCATCTGTTGACTCAAGATTATTATCGAATAAATCCTCTCTGGTTAATACCGACAAAGATGTAGCTTTTGTATTTCTTGTATAAAATTCAGATTCAGATAAGTTTTTAAGGTTCTCTTCATTTTCAAGAACAACAAGTATGTTTTTGCCAAACTCTAATGGAAATCTTGATTCTGATCCTGAGAAAAGATTAATTACGTTTGAGAATGCACCCGATTGTAAAACAATAGTTACAAGATCTCCAGTCTGTATCTCTGTATCACCATGGGGAATAATTACCTTACCTTTTCTCAATAGAGCTCCAACAATATAATAGTCAGAACCTATTTCGCGCAATTTTTTTCCTCTCACCGGACTATCAGAACTAATTTCAATTTCGATAGCCTCAGCTCTGCCCCCTGCAAAAGCCTGTGAAACGACTCTTCTAGGTTCTAGAATATGTTCAAACCTTCTTGCTAATAGGATGTCTGGTTCTACAACTTCAACCCCAAGATTTTTATATATGTCACTATTTGAAGAATCATTTATTACAGATGACAATCTAATAATTTCATTCTGCTTTGCAATTTTTAAAACTTCTAAATTTACTTCATCGTTTAATGTGAGAGTAATAACAGCAGTTGTATGCTCTAAGCCTGCCTTTTTAAGAACTAGTGAAGAAGTCGCATCTCCTTGTATTTTTTCAATTTGTCGTTTTGTAGTGAAGTTTCGTAATTTTTCTTGATCTAAATCAATAACAGAAATAGACCAACCAGAACTAATTCTATTGATTAGCTCTTTAGCCTCTCCATGTGCACCTACAATAATTACTTTCACGAGCTTTATTATCCTATATATTCATTTTAGTTAAAGAACTACTTTGTAAATATTATTTGAATAAATCCTTTAAATTAACGCAAAAACCACAAGAATTAATGGATTTTATTTGCTAAACACTAAATAAAAAGTGTATAACATCACCATCATTGATAATATAATCTTTACCTTCTGATCTAAGTTTTCCAGCTTCTTTTGCACCTTTTTCACCAGCATTTTCAACAAAGTCTTCGAATGCAATTGTTTCAGCTCTAATAAAGCCCTTTTCAAAATCAGTATGAATCTTACCTGCAGCTCTTGGAGCTTGATCGCCAATATTAATTGTCCACGCTCTGACTTCTTTCTCTCCTGCTGTAAAGTAAGTCTGTAATCCCAACAATTTATATCCTGCTTTGATAACTCTGTCAAGACCAGACTCCGCTTGACCAATGTCTGATAAAAATTCCTTTTTTTCCTCTATTGGTAGTGTCGAGATTTCGGCTTCTAATTCAGCACATATAGCAACAACTTCAGAATCTTCATTTTCTGCAAAATCATAAATTGATTTCAAATGAGGATTGTTTTCAAAACCACTTTCATTAACATTGGCAACATATAAAACAGGTTTATTTGTTAATAATTGAAATCCCTTTAGCAACTTTTGTTCTTCATGGCTGAATGAAATTGTTCTAAGGCATTCACCTTCTTCAAGAATTGGAAGGATTTTTTCTAGTAATTCTCTTAGAGGTAAGCCTTCTTTTTGGCCTGCTTTTGTGCTCTTAATCGCTTTCTGATAAAGTTTTTCAACAATGCTCAAATCTGCTAAAACTAACTCCGTATTAATAACTTCTATATCATCAATGGGAGAAACTTTACCTGACACATGAACAATATCTTCATTTTCAAATGCTCTAACTACATGGACTATGGCATCTGTTTCACGTATATTTGTTAAAAACTGGTTTCCTAGGCCCTCTCCTTTAGAAGCGCCCTCCACCAGACCAGCAATATCAACAAATTCCATTGTTGTAGGTATAATTTTTTTGGGATTAACTATTTCTGCCAACTTTTCTAAACGAGAATCATTAATTGGAACTATGCCTACATTCGGCTCAATGGTGCAGAATGGGTAATTTTCAGATTCAATTTCAGCTTCAGTTAATGCATTAAACAATGTGGATTTACCCACATTTGGCAATCCTACTATTCCGCAATTAAACCCCATAAAATTTCCTAATTATCTAAAGACATATTAAATATAGTGTTGAAATCATTTAAATTTACATTTCTATACCTCATTGGCTGAATATTTTGATTAAAGTTTTATTTAAGGGGGATTATGAACGAAAAAAATAACAAAAGAACAATATTTGGTTGGTCCATGTATGACTGGGCCAAATCAGCTTATGAAACAACTACATTAGGAGCGGTACTACCAGTCTATTTTGTAAGTGTAATTGTACCTGAAGAAGGCTTTGAATTTAGGGGAAGCATATATACAGGTGCCGAAGTATGGGGATTTGCTATTGGTTCTGCTTTGTTTATATTTTTCTTAATAATGCCAACAATTGGTGCAATTGGTGATATGTCCGGAAATAGAATGAAGTTCTTTAAAATCTTTGCTTACGGAGGTGCTGTATTTGCATCGTCATTTTATTTTGCAACATCAGGCGATGTAATATTTACTTTGGTTATTTACTTTTTAGCTCAGTTTGGTGCTACAGGATCGAATGTTTTTTACGATAGTGTTCTAAAAGATATAACAACTGATGATACTATTGATGCCGTCTCTGCAAGAGGGTATGCGCTTGGTTATTTAGGTGGTGGGACACAGTTAATATTATCTTTTGTAATTATTCTTCTAGGTCCTGATCTTCTTGGAATAGATACCGCATTAGCATCAAGGATTGCAATTTCTCTAGCTGGCTTATGGTGGCTCATATTTTCAATATTTAGCTTTTCTAGAATGAATATTGTCGAAACTAAATCGGATTCTGAAAAGAGCTCTCTAGCAAGTGCATATAGTAGGAATTTCAAAACTTTGAAAAAAATAAGAAAGTTTCCTTTCTTAATGTACTTTTTGGTCGCATACATCTTTTTCTGGGACGGCCTGCAAACATTGATTAATATGTCAGCGGCATTTTTTACCGAAGTATTGCTTTTGGACCAAACACAAGTACTGATTGTATTTTTAGTTGTTCAATTTGTTGCCTACTTTGGTGCAAAATTAGCAGGTAACCTTGCCACTAAAATAGGGCAAAAAAATGTGTTGTATTACACAATGTTTCTACTCTTCTTGGTTGGAAATGCAGCTTACTTTGTTCCAGAAAAACAGTTAATACCGGTCATTGTAATGGGCATATTTACTGCAATGGGTATGGGTGGTCTTCAATCAGTCAGTAGAAGTGTTTATGCTGCTATGTTGCCAAAGGGTGCTGAAGGTGAGTTTATGGGATTCTTTTCAGTCCTTTCTAGATTTTCTGCCATATGGGGTCCATTAATTTATGCATATGTCAGCGCTTCTACTGGCAATCCAAGACTTTCACTTCCTGTGATTACGTCTTTTTTCTTAATTGGTGCGCTTCTTTTAAGAACAGTAGATATGGATAAAAGAATTAGCGAAGAGGAATGGGCAGCTAGTTAGAATTAACTAGTCTTGATAAATTAAAAAACAAAGCTGATACAGTTATTGGACCAACTCCACCAGGAAAAGGTGATCTATTACTGACAAGATCCCCTATTTTATCATTATCTATATCACCATATGTTTTTCCATCCACTGATGAAATACCAATATCAATTATGGTTGACCCCTCTTTGAAAAAAGAGTAATCATATAGTTTAGCTGAGCCAATTGCTGAGATAAAAATATCTGCTTGTTTTGTGAATAATTTCTGATTTGTTGTCTTGCTGTGAATTACTGAGACATTTCCATTGTAGCTTTTAGAAGATAGAATCTTTGCTAAGGGAGATGATACAAGTCTAGACCTGCCTGCAATAACTATATTTTTATCTTCTGTTTTGATTTTGTAAAAGTTTAATAATTCTAAAACGGCTAAAGAAGTAGCTGGAATTAATTTATATGTATTTGAAAACAAGCTTCCTAAGTTGTATGAAGTAAGCCCATCAACATCTACCTCATGAGGAATACAGTTGATTGCTTCTTCTGGATTAAGATGGTCAGGAAGTGGAAGCTGAATAATTATTCCATCAGTTTCTTTTGCCTCTGAAGATATAACTTCATCCAAAGTTTCTTGAGATGTTTCAACATCTAGTTTTATCCAGTTAAAATCAACCCCAAGTTCTATTGCCTTTTCTTTTTTGCGAGAAACGTATAATAATGATGCTGGATTGTCACCAACTGTAATAGCGGTTAAATGTGGTTTCTTGTTTTTATTAGTGTGCTCACGAAATATATTTTCACTAATTTTATCAAGTTGTTCTGCTACGGGAGCACCATATAATATTTGTTCCATTTTTACCAGTTTAATTATTATGAAACATATTTAATAGATAACTTTATTAATATAGTTTGGTTATGGATATTTCAAAATTAGATAAGTTAATAAAACCATCTGGAACTATGGCTATTTCTAATAAATCAAGAGAGTTAAAATCTCAAGGTAAACCTGTAATTGGGTTTGGTGCAGGAGAGCCAGACTTTCCTTCACCTGAGCATGTAGTAAATGCTGCAATAAATGCTGCTTCTGATCCTAAAAATCATAAATATTCACCCGCTGCCGGACTTGAGTCTCTTAGAAAGGTAATTGTAGAAACATCAAAACAATACTCTGGTTTTGATGTCAAACCTAATAATGTAATTGTTTCAAATGGTGGAAAGCAATCAATACTTACAGCATTTCTATCAACACTAGATGATGGTGATGAAGTATTAATACCAGCTCCTTACTGGACAACATATCCTGAAGCAGTAAAAATAGCAGGTGGCAATCCTGTATTTATTGATACCGAAAAAGATAATAATTTTAAAGTTACTGTAGAACAGCTAGAAAATGCAAAAAATAGTAATACGAAAATGTTAGTTTGGTGCTCTCCATCAAATCCAACAGGTGTTGTATACACAAAAGAAGAAGCTGAAGAAATTTATGAGTGGGTTTTCAAAAATGATTTATGGATACTTTCTGATGAGCTTTACGAACATTTGGTATATGAAGGTGAGACTTCTCCATCACCAGCTATTTATGATCCTGAATTAAAAAATACAATTATTGTGAACGGTGTATCTAAAGCTTACTCAATGACTGGATGGCGTGTAGGTTGGTTGATTGCTAATGACAAAGTTATTGGGCTAGGAAAAAAAATACAATCACAAGCTACATCTAATGTCTCAAATGTATCTCAATTAGCTGCTGAATCAGCACTTTTAAACGGTCTAGATGTAACAAATGAAATGAAAATTGCATTCAATCGAAGGAGGTTATTTGCAACTGAAAAAATTAATTCAATTTCAAATTTAGATGTAATAGATAGTACGGGCGCATTTTATTTGTTTGTAGATGTAAGTCATTACTGCTCAGGAAATAATGGAATAAACTCATCAGAAGAGTTGTGTGATTGGCTTCTTGAAAACTATTTTATAGCATTTGTTCCAGGAGAAGTTTTTGGAAGTCCTGGGTTTATGAGGTTATCATATGCTTTAAGCGATGAAGATCTTGATATTGGATTAAGTCGTCTAAACGAAGCTATAGATAATTTAAATGAATGATGTAAATAAAAAAAGTCTTTTTTCTTGGCTCTTATTCGATTTAGCAAATACAGTATATGCATTCATTATTCCTGGCTTATATTTTTCTGTCTGGTTGGTAAGTGAGAAAGGCTGGACAGATCAACAATTAGGTCTTGCAACCTCTACCGCTATGGTAATTGTGGCAATCTTAGGACCATGGATAGGAAGAAAATCAGACAGTTCACAAGGGAAAAAGAGAATTCTTCTCCTCATGACTCTTATTTGTATTATTTCAACTTTTTTACTTGGAACATTCTCAGTTGAGACATCTGTATTGCTATTTATATTTTCATTAATTGGATTTAACTTAGGCTCTGTTGTCTATGATGCACTGCTTGTATCAGTTAGTAACGAAGAAAATAGAGGAAAGATATCTGGTCTTGGTGTTGCTTTTGGATACACCGGGTCACTGATTGGATTTGGTGTAGCAACGCTATTACAAAATATGGGTTATAGCTATATTGAAATTTTTAAATCGGTTGCGATTTTGTTTTTACTCTTTTCTTTACCTGCATTTTTCTTTATTGAAGAGAAGATAACTACAGATAAAAAAATAAAAATAAATATTCTAAATTCATTAAGTATTGTGATAAATTCATGGAAACACTCTAGGCAGTATAAAGGACTCACTAGATTTTTAGTTGGAAGATTTTTTTATGCAGATGCGATCAATACTCTTATCAGTGGCTTATTAGCTGTTTACTTAGTTGAAGAAGTTGGCTTAACCCCAGCAGATAGTCAAAGTATATTGGCACTTGCTATTGTTGTTTCAATAATAGGTGGTTATATTTTTGGAAAAGCGGCAGATTTATATGGTCCAAGAAAATTAATACTTATAAGTATAACTTGTTGGATGATTTCACTCTCACTTGCGATAATTGCCACAGAGTTTAACCAATTGTGGTTAATATATGTTACCGGTGTTTTAGGTGGTTTCAATATTGGTGGAATTTTTGCAGTTGATAGAGTCTTTATGACAAGACTTTCACCTGAAAAACATCTTGGAGAATTCTATGGCCTTTATTCAACTGTTGGAAGATTTGCAACTATTCTAGGACCAATTTTATGGGGCTTGATAGTAAATAGCTTAGGTTTGGGGAGGAATGTTGCTATGGGATCTTTAATTTTACTCTTAGCTATCTCCTACTACATTATTCATGGAGTTTCTGATAGCGTTAGGAATTAAAAGAAGAAAAATCTTTTTTTCTTCTGTGCATCATCTAATTGTTGTCTCGTATTTTTAAGTTTTTCTCTAAGAAAATCCGCTTCTGCTTCAGCTTTAGCTGCTCTTTCTCTTGCTTCTGCCATTAACTGGCTTGATTCATGTAAATTACCTAGTTGACTTAGCACAGTATTCCATGCATCAAGTGGCACTAAAAGGCTATCTGTTTCTTGATTTTCTTCAGGAACTATATCATTTGTAAT
Organism: uncultured Candidatus Actinomarina sp.; assembly: GCA_902555985.1. Classification (GTDB taxonomy): domain Bacteria; phylum Actinomycetota; class Acidimicrobiia; order Actinomarinales; family Actinomarinaceae; genus Actinomarina. The sequence continues at coordinate 39,007 of CACDUI010000002.1, read as the reverse complement.
GTTATCTTCAGAGGTGACTTCCTCTTTTTGAACATTATTTTCAGACTCGTCTTTTTTAAGAAAATTATATTTTTCCGCCATTCTGTCTTCATAGCTACTCATTTTGTAAATTCTTCTTTCATAGTTTCCAATGTAGTATTTTGAAATTCAAACCCTTCTCTTAGCAATTTTTTTGGAATTGCTCTTATACTATTTAATCCTAGCTGTTCACCTAATTCCCATCCAACAGCTAATCTCATAATTATTGGTGGTAGTGGAGGTGCAAAATACTTCTTATTCATTATTTTTGCAATAATTCTTGCAAATTCTTTTTGTTGTAATGGCTCTGGTGCAGTGCAGTTTACAGGCCCGTCGACATTTGAATTTTCTAAACAAAAAATGTAAGCTGATACAAGATCTTCTACAGAAATCCAAGAAAAATATTGATCTCCTTTACCAATTGGCCCAGAAAGGTTTAATTTAGAAATTAGAGTAAAAATTTGCGTTGCAACATTTCCCCTTCCTAACACAATACCCGCTCGACACTTAACAATTCTGACGCCTATTTTTTGAATTTCATCTAAGGGGCCTTCCCATGCTTCTTCAACAACTAATTGTAAGTATTGACCCCTGTTGTAAGATGTTTCTTCTGTAACGACTTCATCGCCATGGTCTCCATATACATCGTTGCCGGAAGCAGTAATAAAAACTGTTGGGTGATTTTCTGAAGATTTAAATGCCTGTATAAAAGTTTCTGATGCCCACTTTCTAGACCAATAAATTCTAGATTTTCTCTCTTTACTCCACCTACCTCCAGCAAGAGGTAAAAAACCGAGAATATCTTTTGGTGCAATACTTTCTCCAGCAAGATGAATAATTGCATCTAAAGTTTCAAATTTTTCTTGATCAATTTCCTGTTTAGATGGTTTCCAGTAAATTTCATTATCACTCTTTGGCTCTCTTCTTACAAATTTAAATACTTCATGTTCAGAATCACTTAATGCGCTGACTAAATGTCTTCCAATAAATCCAGATGCTCCAGTTACTCCAACTTTCATTCTTCCTCACCATAAAAAACAAAAAAGTTTTCTAGTGTTTTTTCTACTTCAGATATATCAGAACCTAGATTTCTATTAAAATTTACTGTAACAACATTTGATTGAATAAAAATAGTGTCTACGTCATTGGTCTCTTGAAACAATTTAAGAGCTAGTTGTCCGCTTACATCAGGGATTAATGATGCTTCAGAAATGTTATGAAATGTCATACCTTCCTGGCCAGACACAGACCTATTAAGATCAAAAATTATTGTTTTATTTAGCTTTGTAGTTTTAACCTCAATAAGTTGGCCCATTACAGTTCTCCAATTTTAAGTACTCTTATCAAATTCGTAGCAGCCTCAACATTTGGTGGTGTTCCAGCAACAACCACTACTTTATCATCTTTATTGTATTTTTTTTCAGTAATTAAGAAGTCATTAGCTGATTTCAACATCTCTGAAAAATGTTCCTTTCGCTCCATTGGATATTGGACTACACCCCAAAGTAAATTCATTTGATTCAAAGTTTTTTTCTTAGTTGAAAATGTAATAATTTCCGCTTGTGGTCTAAAGTTTGAAATTAATAATGGAGTTCTACCAGTTTCAGTAAAAGCAACAATGGCTTTTGCTTGTATTTCGTTTGCTACTTGGACTGCTGCTCTTGCAAGTGTAGCTGTTGAGTCTTCGGAAGTATTCTCCTTTGATAGAAGTGAAGAAGTGTCATTCTTTGAGTCAGTTTCTTTACAAATTAATGACATAACCTCCACAACTCTATTTGGATTATCTCCTATAGATGTTTCAGCAGATAACATTACGGCATCTGAACCTTCCAGTATTGCGTTAGTAATATCAGTAACTTCGGCTCTTGTCGGCCTGTATGAAGATTTCATCGACTGCAGCATCTCAGTTGCTGTTATAGATATCTTTCCTTTTTTATTTGCAGCATCTAATATTTGTTTTTGTACAAATGGTACTTGTTCCAATGGAAGTTGAACTCCTAAATCTCCCCTAGCTACCATTACTCCATCGGCTACATCTAAAATTTCTGCGATGTTGTCTAGTGCAGCTTTTAATTCGATTTTTGCAATTACTTTAATATCATTAGGTACTAGATCTCTTACTGTCTTTATATCACTAGCTTTCCTAACAAATGAAACAGCAATAAAATCTACATCGTGTTTAGTACCAAACTCAAGATGTTCTTTGTCTTTTTTAGTTATTGCTGAGACAGAAAGGTTTGAGTCTGGAAACGCAACACCTTGATTGTCTCTAAGCTCTCCCCCTATAAGAATCAATGCAGTTAATTTATCTTTTTTCTTTTTTACTATTTTTAAAACTATCTGTCCATCATCAATGAATACCCTATCATCAACATTTATATCTCTAAATAAATGGTCATAATCAATAAACACTGTCTCTTTATTCGACTCCATAGCCGTATTAGTTAAATCTACATTTTTACTTTTTTCTAATATGGTATTGTCAGAAGATTTTCCAGTTCTTATTTTGGGTCCTTGAATGTCTTGCATTACTGCAACTTGTTTTTTGGAGTTGCGTGCCCATTTAATTACATTTTCATGGTCTTCTAGTGTTCCATGTGAGAAATTGATTCTCAGTACATTTACTCCAGAATCTATTATGGTATTAATTTTGGCTTCACTTGAAAGGCTTGGCCCTACAGTTGCAATTATTTTTGTTTTTCTATCCATATTGATTAATTACTTTAATAGCATGGTATAACAAATTTAAGTATATGAATAGAAAAAAAATCATAGGAATTCCAATAAAAAACCTTGCAAACCCTATGTCTAGATTGTCAGAAGTTCTGACACAAGATGAAAGAATTCATACTCAGAAGGAATTAATACGAAATATTGTTCAGATTTTTAAAAATAATGACCATGAAATATTTTTAATATCAACAGATAATGAAGTAGAAATTTTAGCAAAGAATTTAAATGTTAAAATTTTTAAATCTATCTCTTCTGGTTTAAACAAAGAAGTAATTGAATTTTCAAAATTATTTAGTAATTATGATGGATGGATTATTTGTCATGCAGATTTACCGTATATGACAAAACACTTTGCAAATACAATTAGTGAAGAAATAAATGAAAATGAAATACTAATAGCTCAAAGTAAAGATAATGGAACTCCGTTTATTGCTGGAACTGTAAGACTTGACAAATTTCTTTTTGGAAAAAATAGTTTTAATAAACATATTGAATATCTAAAAGATAAAAAATATGCTTATAAACAGATTTTTAGTACTGAATTTACTTTTGAACTTGATGATGAAGAAGATTATAAAACATTTATAAAAAACCAACCAAGATGGTTTAGAAAGCTAAATGCTTAGCAGCCCCGACCGGATTTGAACCGGCGTTTCTGCCTTGAGAGGGCAGCGTCCTAGGCCTCTGGACGACGGGGCCTCTGCTCGGGGAGAAGGACTTGAACCCTCAACGATGGGACCAGAACCCATTGTGTTGCCAATTACACCATCCCCGAAAGATAGCAGCCCCGACCGGATTCGAACCGGCGTTTCTGGGTTGAAAACCCAGCGTCCTAGGCCTCTGGACGACGGGGCCGTATAAATATTAAGAATAAAGTATTTTGATTATTAGTTTGTTAATTTTTCGATACTTTCTGTCAATCTAGCAATACAAGTCTCTTTACCCAGCGCAAATATTGATTCAAATAATGGCGGGCTGATTTTTGTACCAGTGATTGCAACACGAGTAGATTGGAATCCAACTTTAGTTTTAATTTCTAATTCTTCCAAAGCAGTTCTCATTAATAATTCGATATTTTCCAAATTAAAATCTTCTAAATCGATGAATTTTTTTCTTATATTATTTAAATATTTTTGTGCTTCTTCTGAATTTACAGTATCCCACTCTTCTTGATTGATTAAAAAAGGTTCATCGAGTAAAAACAAAACTTGGGCTTGCAAGTCATTCATTGTCTCGACTCTTTCTTGAACTGAAGGAAGTATTTTATTTAATCTTTCATTCTCCTCAGGAAATAGTGCTCTATTTAGGTTCTCTTCAACCTTAATTAATGCATCTTTCAAAAATTTATCATATGCTGTTGATCTAATATATTGCCCATTAAGCCAAAGAAGCTTTTTTTCATCAAAAATTGCTGAATTTGGGAGAACTTTATTGAAATCAAACTTGCTAATAGCGAATTCTCTATCAAATAGCTCGACATCATCTCCAGGCGACCAACCAAGCAAACATAGATAATTAAACATTGCATCATTTAATATTCCTTTATCTCGAAATGCTTTTACTGAAGTATCACCATGTCTTTTACTTAATTTTTTTCCATCTGGCCCAAATAGCAGTGGTAGATGGCAAAAATTTGGTAAATCAGCACCAAGAGCTTCCATAATTAAGATATGTTTTGGAGTTGAAGAAAGTATGTCTTCTCCCCTTGCAATTATTGTTATTCCATAATCTACATCATCAACAGTTGATGCTAAATGATATGTAGGAGAATTATCCGATCTTAATATAACAAAATCCTCAACATCAGAAGTATCAAATGACATATCTCCTCTAACAAAATCTTTAAAATTTATTGTTTGATCTTTAGGGACTTTGAATCTAATAGCTCCATCATCTTCGTATGCAAAGCTTTTCTCAACTAACTGATGGGCAACTTCTCTATATCTTTCAAATCTAGAAGATTGTCTGTAATCACCATGCTCTCCCCCAACATCTACACCTTCATCCCAATCAAGTCCCAGCCATTGGAGGTTTTCTAATATATTTTTTTGGTGTTCTTCGGTGCTTCGCTCCATGTCAGTATCATCTATTCTGACAACGAAGGTGCCTCCATTAGCTTTTGCATACAACCAGTTAAAAAGAGCGGTTCTTGCATTTCCAATATGTAGGCTGCCGGTTGGCGATGGAGCAATTCTTAATTTCATGTTATTTAACTGGATTTACTAAAGTGCCAATGGTTTCAATTTCAATTTTTATTTCATCACCAGGCTTTACTTTTGACACTCCTTCAGGTGTACCAGTCAAAATGACATCTCCCGGTAACAGTGTCATAATTGATGATACAAATTCTAATATTTCACCAATACTAAAAATCATATCTCTGGTATTACCATCTTGTTTTAATTCATCATTTACGAAACACTTAATATTAAGCTCTGGATTCTGATCAAAACTAGTTTGAATGACTGGGCCAAGAGGACAAAAAGTATCAAAACTCTTTGCTCTTGTAAAATTTCCATTGAAGGTACCATCTTGACCTTGGAGTACCCTTTCAGAAAGATCATTTGCAATAGTAAATCCAAGAACATTATCCATCCAGTTATCTTTAGTAAGATTTTTACTAAGTTTACCGATTACAATAGCTAGCTCTGCTTCATGATCTACATGTTGACCAATAGGCGGATAAATAATGGATTCTCCTGTGCCAATTACAGATGTAGAAGGTTTGTTGAAGAATACAGGATTATTTGGAGCTGTGTAATCATGTACACCGAGTTCAAATGCATGCTTTTCATAATTTTTAGCAACTGCAGTTACTTTACTAGGTAAAACAGGAGCTAATAATTGAATTTCATCAATACTGTATTTTTCTTCTGTAGGCTCCCAAACTACTAGAGGTGAGCCTTCATAACGGATAATACCCTTATCAGTTAGTTCACCGTAAAAAATTTCGCCTTCAAATTTAGCCCTTACAATCTTCATTACACAAGTGTAAAAGTTTTACATTTTATCAACATCAATACTTGAAAATAATTCAGATAAATGGAGGCCTTTTATAGTCTCTTTGCTTGCTAGTTGGAGGTTTTCTTTATTGAGTAATCCTATGCTGTTTTCACTAATCTCAAGAACTTCTAAAACTCTTTCAATGTCACTTTTCGTAGGACCCCTTCCTACTAAAGATGCTTGGTAAATTACTAAATTAGAAATTATTTTTGTAATTAACTTTTTTTTATGATGCGTATTCCAAAAATGTTCATATTTTTTAATTAACTTTAATGCGTAGCCGCTGTCTGGACTTGGGATTGAAAAAACTTGTTCAAAAGGGTGCTTTAAATTATCACTTGTATTTTTTTTTGCTTGCGATCTAGGCACAGGCAAATCTGAAAGTGTTTGTAGCTTATAGTTTGTGTCTTCTAAGTTTGGTTGTTGACTCACTTAACTAATGTTAAATAGTTTTCAGAAATAGGGTCATTTCCATTTACAATCTCTAAATAATTGTTGCGGATTGCATTTGTAATGCTTCCTGGTGACCCAGTACCAATATCTTCTCCATCTACTGAGACAACGCCAATCACTTCTGTTGCTGTGCCAGTAAAAAACAATTCATCAGCATTAAATAAGTCTTCTTTTGTAATATTTTCTTCAACAGTTTCATAACCCAAACTACTCGCAATCTCTATTGCAGTTCTTCGCGTAATTCCTCCCAGCGCTCCTGTCTCAATTGGAGGTGTGGTAATTTTACTATTTTTTATTAAAAATAAATTTTGACCGCTTCCTTCAGCAACAACGTCTCCATCACCAAACATAATTGCGTCGTCATATCCGTTATTTACCGCATCGATTTTTGCTAAAGTTGAATTCATATATCCGCCAACTCCCTTTGCTGTAGGAATAAAACTTTCTGGACTGATTCTCTTCCATTTTGATATGCAGACTTTTACACCGTTATTACCAGCTTCATCCCCAAGGTATGCTCCCCAACTCCAGGCTGCTACAGAAACATTTACTGGAACATTGTTTGGTAATAAACCCATCTCACCTTCACCAAAAAAAACTAAGGGCCTAATGTAAGCTGATGTTAATTCATTTAGATGTACTGAATCTTTGATAGCTTGGGTAATAACATCCTTATCGTATGGAATATCTAGATTGTATGCACCAGCAGAATTATAAAGTCTATCAACATGATCATTCAGTCTGAAAATAGATGTTCCATTTTTACAATCCCTGGCTCTTATTCCCTCAAAGACACCTGTACCATAATGTAAGGTATGGGACATAACACTTACTTTTGCATCTTCCCAATTAACAAATTCACCGTTGAGCCAGATTAATTTTGATTTTTCCATTATTAATAACAAATAATACACCTTTTTGTCATTGAAGCTATAAAAAATACTATTATTCAATTGTGAAAAGATTTTTGGCATCAGGGTTTGGTGTTGGACTAGCTTGGCAAATCATTTTTGGTGATAAAAAAGGTGGAGGAACTTTGGCACCTTTGTTATTCACAGTCCTGATATATTTATTGGGTTTGAATATTCTTCAACTATTTATTATTTTCCTTCTCTTGCTATTAATTTATTTCCTCTGTGTTGAAGATGATGATGCAAATGACGATCCTAGCTGGATTACCCTTGATGAGATTGTTGGAATGAGTTTAGTTTGTCTTGCATCTCCATCAAAATTATTGCCTTTAATTGCAGGATTTTTAGTATTTAGAGCAAGTGATATTTTAAAACAACCTAAGTTTGTCGCAGAATTAGAAAACTATCCTGGAAAGTTAGGAGTACTTTACGATGATTTAGGTGCTGGTTTGTTAGGTCTACTATCTGCGACAATAGTAAATCAAGTTAGTCTTTTATCTTTTTAAGGAGAAGCTCTTTGGCCATACCTGGATTTACCGAGCCATTTGATTGCTTCATCACTTGACCTACAAGAAAACCGACTAATTTATCTTCTCCAGTTTTAATCCTATCAACTACATCTTGATTCTCTTCTAAAATCTGAACAATCATTTCTGATATCTTATCAGTGTCATTTTCTTGAAAAAGATTCTTTTGTTCAGCAACCTCATTTGGTGTGGTATCTGTGTTTAATAACTCAGATAGAATAACTTTGGCAGACGTAAAAGATATCTTACTGTTCTTAATTAATTCTATAATTTCAGAAAGATACTCATAACTAAACCACTCTGGCAATTTTTCAATACTAGATTTTCTCATTTGGCCCTGAAGCTCCCCTGTAATCCAATTAAATGATGCTTCTGAATCCTTTGTTTGTTTATGTACTTTAAAATATAAGCTTTTTATCCATACATCACTTTTACTCAATATGTTTGCTTGTTTTAAGGTAAGACCCGTGTCAACGAGCTCTTCTCTTTGTTTCTTTGGAAGTTGTGGCATTGAAGATTTAACTTGATTAATGAAGTCTTCACTTAAATACATGTTTGGCAAATCAGGATCTGAAAAATACCTATAATCTGCACTTCCCTCCTTTGATCTCATTGTGCTAGTCAATTCTTTATTTTCATCCCAGTGACGTGTTTCTTGTATAATCTCAACACCATCCTCGACAGCTTTTGTTTGTCTTTCTATTTCATAGTCAATTGCTCTTTCAAGAGAACGAAGGGAGTTCATGTTTTTAATTTCTACTTTTGTACCTAACTCACTGCTGCCTTCCGGAGCTACAGAAATATTTGCATCAAATCTTAAATTACCTTTTTCTAATCTTCCTTCAGAAATATTTAAGTCTATAGCTAGTTGTCTTAACTCCTCTATATACGCAACAGCTTGTTTTGATGAAGTGATAACGGGCTTAGTTACAATTTCAACTAAAGGAACTCCTGACCGATTAAAGTCTAGCGCAGTGCTTGTTGCTGATTCAATTCTACCTGAACCACTATGTGTAGATTTCCCAGTATCTTCTTCCATATGTACTCTCTCAATTTGGATATTGTCAGTAGTTTCTTCAATAACAATTTCTAGTTCACCATTCAGGCCAACTGGTAAATCGAATTGAGATATTTGATAATTTTTTGGTAAATCGGGATAAAAGTAATTTTTACGATGAAACATGCCCTTTCTTGTTATTTCACAACCAGTACTTAATGCTAAAAGCGTGATGGATTCTATAGCTTTCTTATTTGGAACAGGTAGTGCTCCTGGCAATCCAAGACATGTTGGGCATAAACTTATATTTGGATCTTCAGTATCAACAACACCACACCTACAAAACATTTTTGTATTTGTGTTTAGCTCTATATGGGTCTCAATTCCAATAGTCGGCTGTAATGACATTACATCCATCCTTTTGGTTGTTGGTTGAATTGAACCTCTTTTTCAATAATTTCAGAGAAGTTTAAAAGCGAATCATCAGAAAGGGCTCTACTCATTACCTGTACTCCAAGAGGCAGATTGTCACTAGTAACCCCTGTTGGAATACTTATTGCTGGAAGTCCCGCTAAGTTTGCAGGAATTGTGCATAAATCTGACATGTACATTTCTAATGGATTGCTTGTCTTTTCACCAGCTTTAAAAGCCTGGGTTGGGGTTGTTGGTGAAATTAAATAATCAACTTCGTTAAATGCTTTTATAAACCCTTCAATCATTTCTTTCCTTGCTTGTAATGCTTTTCCATAATATTCGTCATAATATCCAGCTGAAAGCGCATACGTCCCTAAAAGGATTCTTCTTTTCACTTCTTTACCAAAACCTTCTGCTCTAGTATTTTCCATCATTTCGTAACTTGTTTTACCATCAACTCTTAATCCATACCTCACACCATCAAACCTTGCGAGATTAGCTGAACACTCTGCTGGAGCAATAAGATAGTAAATGCTTATGGCAAGTTCGATTATTGGAATTGATATTTCTTTGACTTCATATCCACTTGATTTTAAAATTTCAGTAACTTTGTTTACTTCATTTCTAGCTTCATCAGATATACCGTCTCCCATAAGCTCTTTAATAACTCCAATTTTGGCAGTTTTATCAGATGGAATATCCAATTGATTATTAACTATTGAAGTAGCGTCTCTAGGATCATCACCCGAAATAGCTGAAAAAATTATTCTTGAGTCATCGACAGTTTTAGTAATTGGGCCAATTTGATCAAGAGACGAAGCAAAAGCTATTAGTCCATACCTAGAGACAGTTCCATAAGTTGGTTTAAATCCAACTAATCCACAAAATGAAGCAGGCTGTCGAATAGAACCACCAGTATCACTTCCTAGTGCAGCTACAGATGACCTTGCTCCAACTGAAGCAGCAGATCCTCCAGAAGATCCTCCTGGAACAAAGTCAGTATCCCATGGGTTTCTAGTGAGACCAAATGCAGAGTTTTCTGTAGAAGAACCCATAGCAAATTCATCTAAATTAGTTTTGCCAGTAAACAGTGTCTGTCTTTCATTTAACTTTTTAATTACTGTGGCATCATAAGGAGAAGTGTAATTTGAAAGCATTTTTGAGGAACATGTGGTTTTATATCCTTTGATATTTATATTGTCCTTAATAGCAATAGGTATGCCATCTAATAAACTTTCAGAAGTTCCTGAATCAAACCTAAGATCCGATTCTTTAGCTTTTTTTATGTTTTCATCCTCAAAGAGAGTTAAGTGTGCATGAAGAGAAGCTTCGGAATTTGCAGCATTATCAAAGATTTGAGAATATAATTCTGAAGGCTTTAATTCTTTTTTACTAAATAAAGTATTAAGTTTTCGAATAGGTAAATTAGTTATATCCATATCTATTCCATTGATGGTGGGACAACAAATTTGCCATCTTTTGACTCAGGGGCATTACTCAATGCTTCTTCATGAGTTAAAGATTCAACAAGCTTATCCTCTTGTAGTTCTAATTCTTTCTCTAAGGGATGAATAAATATTTCTTTTTGCTCAGTATCTAGCTTTAAATCACTTAACGCTTTTACATGTTCTAAGATGATACTTAAATCATTATCTAATTCTTTTTGCTCATCTTCTGATAAATTTATCGAAGCAAGCTTTGCTATATTTTGTATGTCAAAATCTTTACTCAATTTCTTCCTTAAAGTAGCTTGAAAGTAATTCATATGATTCTAATAGCTGTCTCTTACTAATATGCTCGTTAGTAGCATGAGCTAACAACGGATTTCCTGGACCAAAGTTTAGGCAGGGTATATTGTTTTGATAAAATCGTGCAATATCTGTCCAAGCTTGTTTAGGCTGTACAACCGCACTTGTTCTTTTAATAAAATTACTGATTTGACTCTCTTCCTTATTTGGCATTGCTCCATCAGAAGTATTCATAATTTCTACATCACTATAGTCTGAGAATAAATCACGTATATAATTACTTGCTTCTTCGCCATTCATTTCTGGGGAATATCTAAAGTTTAAATTAAGTTTTAAATCTTCAGGAATAACATTATTTGCAATACCTGAAGAAATTTTTGTAATTGACATCACTTGCTTAAATTTTAAACCATCGATATCTAATTCCAAGATTTCATTATCTTGAACTAATTTGATAATTTCTTTAACTTTATAAACAGGATTATCACCAACCCATGGCCTTGCTGAATGTGCTGCTTTTCCATGCAATGTTAATGTTGCATTTAATGCTCCAAGACAACCAAGTTGTATTTCATTGTCAGTTGGTTCTAAGATTATTGCGAAATCCAGATCAAAATCATTCAAAAGAGTAGGCATAATTGTATTTAATCCATTGTCATCATAAGAGCTTTCTTCAGCAGTATAAAAAACAGCGATTATCTCAGAGTGGTTTTCAATTAGGCTATGCAACATTATTGCGATACCACCTTTCATATCAACTGTGCCTCTACCGCCAACAATATCTTCATTATCGAATTCGTATTTTTGATTAGGCACAACTGGTACAGTATCTACATGACCAACGAGTGCAATTTTTTTAGTTGATTCTTTTGGTACAGCAACTATCCCGCCACTGCTTCTTAATATTTCTCCTTTAAAATTATTTTCAATTAGGAATTGATTAATAAAATCTAGAATTTTTTCTTCTTTGCCAGTCTCAGATTCAATTGAAATGAGTTTTAATAAAGTGTCAACTAAACTCAAACTTCAACTCCAAAAGTTCTTAAGGCATCATTAAGTGATGTTTTTTCATCAGTAGATTCTTTTCTTTTTCCAATAACTAAGGCACATGGTGTGTTGAATGTACCACTAGGGAACTCTTTTGGTCTTGTCCCAGGAATAACAACTGAATTTTCTTCAACTACGCCTTTAACTTCAACTGGATCTTTGCCAGTTACATCAATTATTGGCGTAGAAGCAGTAAGAGTAACATTAGCTCCAATTACAGCCCCTTTTTTTATTCTGATACCCTCAACAATTATTGATCGTGAACCAATGAAAGCTCCATCTTCAATAACAACGGGCATAGCTCCAGCAGGCTCTAAAACTCCTCCAATACCAACTCCGCCAGAAAGATGTACATTTTTCCCAATTTGAGCACAAGATCCTACAGTTGCCCATGTATCAACCATTGTTCCGGAACCGACATAAGCTCCAATATTGACAAAGCCTGGCATCACAACAACACCCGGTTCACAAAAAGCTCCATATCTGACCACTCCTGGTGGAACAACTCTAATACCTAATTCTTTATAATTCTTTTTAGGTTCAAGCTTGTCATAATAAATTAAATCGTTTGCATTAATTTCTTTTAAATTTCTGACTGAGAAAAATAGTAAAATAGCATCTCTTACCCATTCATTGATTGTCCATTCCCCATCTTGATAATTTGCTACCCTAATATTTCCATTATCAAGTTCCTGAATTGTTGATTCAATAACTGCAATATCACTCTCATTAATATTGCTAGAGTCAATATTCTGTATTTTTTCTTGTAATTTTTCCATTTTTAAATTGGTCTCTTTTTATTTCTTAGATATTATTTTAATGTATGACTAAACAGACTTACAGATTTATTATTCTTTTATTAACTGGTTTATTAATTTTAGTAATTACCTGGGGAGTGACATTTTCTCAAAATAACAATGAAGAATTAGTCTTGCCATATTCTCTTGAAAATATCTATCCCTTGCCTTATGATCAAGTTCCCCAGCAAGCTTCCTTAGAAATAGACCTGCCTGTTGGTTATGAGTTAACTTTGATTGTAGATAATTACATAATTCCTCAATCAGAAATACAGTACGTCGAAGCAACTGGAGTATATATTTGGAGACCAGGACCAAATAAAACGTTTGAAACATGGAATCCAGGTAAGCATTCTGTAAAAATTAGTTGGGATACATTTACCGGACTACCCGATTTTGGTGAATATGAATGGGAATTTACTACTTACTAATTAGCTTTGAAAATTCATCCTCTGATAAAGTATTTACATTAAGTTTTTTGGCTTTATCAAGCTTTGAGCCAGCTTTTTCTCCGTAGACTAAATAATTAGTATTTTTAGAAACTGATGACGTAACAATACCGCCTAAATTTTCAATTAATTGCGTAGCTTGCTGTCTTGTAAATTTGTTTAAGGTACCTGTTAATACGAATGTTTTTCCGTTCAAATCGCCTTGAGATGATTTAACTAAAGTGTCTATTTTAAAACCTATGTTTTTAAGGTTTTCAATCATTTCTTTATTGGAGCGATTTGAGAACCATTCTGAAATAGAACTAATGACACTATCTGAAATTCCATGTATATTTTCTAAATCTTCATCTTTAGAGTTAAAAACATTTTCAATAGATCCAAAAGACTTCAATAATAATTTTGAAGTTTGCTTACCTACAAACCTTATTCCTAATGCAGACAATAACCTTGCAGGGTCTGAATCAATAGATGCGTTTATTGCATCAAGTAAGTTTAAAGTCTTTTTTTCTTTCCATTGTGGTAGATTTATAAGCTGTTCATATTTCAAAGAATATAAATCTATAAAGCTAGTTATTAAATTTTCATTAAGTAAAGTTTCAACCGTCTCTCTACCCAGTCCATCTATATCAAGACCCGATTTAGAACCAAAAAATATTAAAGCTTCCTTATTAGCAATTTTACATTTTTCTTTACCCGTACATCTTGGTACTTTTTCATCTTTAATATATTCAATAAAAGATTCACCACATGGACACTTTTTTTGAAGAGACCAGCTTTTTGATGAACTTTCTCTCCTCTCTGGAATAGACGAAACTACTTCTGGAATCACATCACCAGCACGCCTTACAATAACATAATCATTAATCCTTAAGTCTTTTCTTTTAATTTCATCTGGATTGTGAAGAGTCGCATAAGACACCAGTGCTCCTCCAACATTAACTGGATCAAGAACTGCAACCGGTGTAATTGCTCCGGTTCTTCCAACCTGTAATTTTATATCTATCAACTTTGTGGTTTGTTCCTCAGCTGTAAATTTAAATGCAATCGCCCACCTTGGTGCTTTTGAGGTAAAACCAAGCTCGTCCTGAGTAATTAAAGAATTTACTTTTAAAACTGCACCATCAATTTGGTAAGTAAAGTCATTTCTACTTTCTTCAATTTTATTAAGAGCAGAGACAACATCGTCAATTGTTTTAGTAACTTTTACATTGTTTGTACTAAATCCAAGTTCTGCCAAGCGTAATATTTGATCACTATATTCATCTAAAGTTTGATCTTCGTGTTCAATTAATTGATAAGCTAAAAGTCTTAAATCTCTATTAGCTGTGATATTTGAATCTTTCTGCCTCAATGAACCAGCTGCAGCATTCCTTGCATTAATAAATTCAGATGTACCTTCATTTCTTAAATTCTTTAGTTCTTCTGATTCCTCAGAAGTAATTTCTTTTTTATTTATCTGACTTAAATAACCCAATCTAGTTTGATCATTGATTTTCTGCTTATTTAGTGATTCAAAACTGTCAGTAGGCATAAAGACTTCACCCCTAACCTCAATTTCACCATCCATAGGTTGTTTAAATTTAAGAGGAATATTTTTTATAGTTTTAATGTTATGCGTTACATCTTCTCCAACAAAACCATCACCACGTGTAAGTCCTCTTACTAATAAACCATCTTTATATATTAAAGAAATAGCAAGTCCATCAATTTTGGGCTCAACAGTTAAGGGAAATAACTCTTCATCAGTTAATTTTTGAATTTTTTCAATCCATTTCTCTATATCAACTACGTTTTCTGAATTGTCTAAACTGTACATTCTTTGCCTATGCGTAACTTGCTCAAAAACATTTTCAGGAGTGCCGGTTACTCTTTGTGTTGGTGAGTAAGCAGAAATTAAGTCTGGATTTTCTAACTCAAGTTCTTTTAACTCGTTAAATAATTTATCATATTCACCATCTGACATTACTGGTTTATTCAAAACATAATAGGCATGCTCAGCAGCCGTAAGCTTTTCGATAAGACTGTTCACATGCTTTTTATTCATAAACTTCTTCTAAGACTTTTGACGTAATCCTTCCCCCTCCAACAAGTTTTGTATCTTGATAAATCACTCCAAATTGTCCTGGAGCAACTCCTAATGTTGGGTTTTTTAATTCTATTTGATAAGTGGATTCATCAACTTTTTGGATATTACATGGAACATCGTCTGAGTTGTACCTTGTTTGAATAGATAAATTATCATATTCAATGCTATCAACAAAAGATACATCTTCTATGAGAAATTTTTTAGTGGTTAGCTCGTCTTTGCTGCCTATGTAAATCTTATTATTTTCAACATCAATTTTTGTAACATATTTTGCTTCGCCCTGACCGCCTGGAACGCCTTTTCTCTGCCCAATAGTGTATGCATGTATTCCGCCATGTGTCCCTACTTCGTTTTCATGCTTATCGACTATAAGTCCTTTTGAAGACACATCTATTCTTTTACTAACAAAATTTCGGTAGTCTTTTTTCCCAACAAAACAAATGTCTTGACTGTCTTTTTTAAATGCAGTTTTTAAACCAAGTGTTGCTGCAATCTGTCTGACTTCTGGTTTTGAAATTGTACCAAGTGGAAATTCTATTTGTGCTAATTTTTTAGAATCTAGCATGTGTAAAACATAAGATTGATCTTTGTCTAAAAAGTCCGCTTTATGAAGTTCAAAAGAATCACTATTCTTGACAATTTTTGCATAATGACCTGTAGCAACTTTTTCACAATTAAGTTTTTTTGCCTGATCTATGAAATGATCAAACTTAACTGATCTATTACATTCAACACAAGGATTTGGAGTTAGTCCCTGTGAATACATATCTACAAAATTATCTATCACATTTTCTGAGAAAGAAGCTGTGTAATCAAGAACATAATAAGGTATGTCTAATTTTGCTGCAACTTTTCGTGCGTCTTCAGAATCAGCTGATGTGCAGCAGCCTGTTTCAGGCATTTCTCCATTTGGTCCTTCCCAAAGCTTCATTGTTACGCCAATTACATCGTGTCCTTGAGACTTTAAAAGACCCGCAACAACTGAGGAGTCTACCCCTCCACTCATAGCAACTAATATTCTCAAATTATTTCCTTGATTGTATTTTTCAAAATTTCAGCAGATTTATTACCATCTCCTATTTCAATATTCCATCCAAAACTAAATCTTAGATGATTATTAATAACTTCATCATCTACATTCATTGCTTTTAAAACATGTGAGGGCTTCTGAGCACCACTTGCACAAGCTGAGCCTCTAGAAACACCCATACCATTTAAATCTAAAGCAACCATTAATGTTTCAGAATTAATATTTCTAAATTGTATATTTGAGATGTGACATAATCTTTGTACATTTTCTCCAATAATTTTCACATCAAACTCTTCTTTAATTTTTGTTTCAAATATTTTTCTTTCATTTTCGATTAATTTAGTCTCTTCTTCTAAGTTTTGTTGTTGTTCTTTTAAAGCAGCTGCTAATCCAGCAACTCCTGAAACATTTACTGTGCCAGCTCTTCTTTCAAGCTCTTGTTTCCCACCATGTAGAAGGCTTGGAATTTTGTAGCCAGTCTTTAAAAACATTACTCCAATACCTTTCGGACCTCCTATCTTGTGGCCTGAAATAGCTGCACTATCAATACCTAAACTGTGAAAATCTATTTTTTTTGTCGCAACAGCTTGAACTACATCTGAGTGAAATAAAGTTTTCGGATTAACATCTTTAACTGATTGCGACATTTCTTTAATTGGTTGTATAACACCTGTTTCATTATTGGCATACATAACTGAAGCAATCAATGTATTAGCATTTATAGATTGCTTGAATTCTTCTGCATTTGTTATACCGTCTTCATCACATGAAATAAAATTAACTTTATACCCTTTTTTATCTACATTCTCTGCAGATGCTATGACGGCTTCATGCTCAATCTGTGTAGTTGTAAGTTCAGATCTTTTTTCTTGGTCAACAAATGGAGTTTTAATAATCCAATTATCTGCCTCTGTACCCCCACTTGTAAAAGTTATTTCATTTGGTGCTGCTCCAAAACAACTAGATATAAACTCTCTGGATTCTTCTAATATGTTTTTTGCTTTTCTAGATAATGCATGTCCTCCTGAAGAATTAGCATATGCATCCATTTCAGTTTTTTTGTACGCTTCAAAAGCAACTTCACGCATTGGGGTAGTTGCTGCATGATCTAAATACATATAATCATTTTTATTCATATATATTTATTTTACTTATGAACTAATATTGTTTAACAAGCAATGAGTAAAAGAATTAAAGTATCAACAATTATTGATAGACCATTAAATGAAGTCTGGGATGAAGTCAAAATAATGGAAAATCATGTTAATTGGATGCAAGATGCAGCAAAAATAGACTTTCTCTCAGAAAATAAGTTTGGAATGGACACAAAAATGAAAGTTTTAACAAAAGTTGGGCCTTTTTCGTTAAATGATATTATAACCGTAACTTCATGGGATGAAATGAAGAGCATTGGAGTAGTGCATGAGGGAATAGTAACTGGAGAAGGTGCATTCTATCTAAGTAAAAATACTGAGGATTCAACTAAATTTGATTGGATTGAAATATTAAAAGCTCCATTTTATCTTGGTGGTCCAATTGCCGAATTATTTGGTGGTATAGTTTTAAAAGCTATTTGGAAAAAAAATCTCAATAATCTAAAAAAGATAATCGAACAATGAAAAAAATATGTTTCTTTTTAGTTTTTTTGTTAATTACGAGCTGCACAACCAGTACAGACTCTAATGTAGATGAATCTGAACCTACATCTGGAGAAGAAATCAGTTTTGATCAAGGCTTAGGAAAAAATCCGTCTGAATTTGTTGCTAACTGGAACAAGCTTGTTGATGAAATATCTGAGGACGAAGAAACTCTTTTATATTTTTCAATAAATCCAGATAAAGTTCAGTGGACATCTACTGACCAAAACATATTATTTTACCAATTTGGTCTTAACGAAAATACTCAATCTGCATTTATATTAAATATTCTTGTTGCTGATGATATTGTAGAAGGGGTAGAGTTCTTTTCTCCTGTAGCAGATGACGAATTCACTTCTCAAAGAACTCGTTTATTCTTTTTAATTATTATTGCCATGTCGGATAACACACTTAATAAAGAAGGAAGAGATTCTGTTCTTTCAAAAGTAGGTCTATATGATGAAGTTGACAACCCAAATCAAATTGGTGGTGGGGTAAGTATTAATAATATTAGATACGTAGTGGAGCCTTTAGTTGATCGTGGAGTCCTGAGGGGTATAAACTTTTATACAACGAGAAAATCTGGATAGTTTAAGAAGCTATAACTTCAGTTACTCCGGGTACTTTATCTTTAAGTATTCTTTCAATACCACTTTTTAATGTTGCAATTGACATGGGACATCCTACACAAGCACCAAGCATTTCTATATTTACAACACCATCTTCAACAGAAGCTAATTTAATATCTCCGCCATCTGCTTGCACAGCGGGGCGTATGTATTCTATTGTGTCATTTAAGACCTCTAAATCAACCTCGACGTTTGGGTCTCGATCTTTTACTTCTGGTAAATTTAAGTTAGCCATATATTAATTATATTGTATTTCGCTACCAACCGAACTCAGTAAATCAACAATATTTTCATACCCTCTCTCTATATGATCTATACCTGTAATTAACGATTGTCCGTCAGCTTGTAATGCAGCGATTATTAAACTTGCACCTGTTCTGATATCAGTTGAATGCACTGGTGCTCCTGATAGTTCTTTTACACCTTTTATCATTGCGTGTTGCCATCCTGTTTGAATATCTGCACCCATTCTTTGGACTTCAGGGATCCACTGAAATCTTTGATCATAAACATTTTCAGTAATGATTGAAGTTCCATTTGCTTTTAATAAACAAGCACCAAAAATTGGTTGTAAGTCAGTAGCTATCCCGGGGAAAGGCAAAGTTGAGATTTCAATTGAGTCAATTTTTTGAGGACTTTCTATACCTATAGAATCATCCCCAATATCTAAAATTGCTCCCATTTCTTGTAATTTTTTTAATTCCATTGGAAGACAATTATGATCTACTCCCTTTATGACACCATTACCACCTGTTGCTAAAAAAGCTGCTAAATAGGTTCCCGCAACAATTCTGTCACCAATTACTTTGTGGTTAGTACTTTCAAGTGAGTTGACCCCATGAATAACGATTTCGCTGGTGCCTTCACCTTCAATCTGAGCACCCATATTTTTCAACATTTTTACTAAATCTACAACTTCTGGTTCCCGAGCAGCATTTTCAATAGTTGTTGTACCATCAGCAAGTACAGCAGCTAGTAATGTATTTTCTGTTGCTCCTACAGATGCATAAGGTAAATTAATTTCTACACCTTTTAATCCATCAGTTTGCCCTACAAGAACACCATGATCTAATTCAAAATTAGCTCCCATCTTTTCGAGAGCTTCAATATGCATCTTTACAGGTCTAGGTCCAAGCTGATCACCACCTGGGAATGCAATTTTAGCTTCTCCCTTTCTGGCAAGTAAGGGGCCTAAAACAATAATCGAAGCCCTCATTTTTTGAACTACTTCATATGGTGCCTCTACAGAAATATTTGATGGGGAATCTATTACTAGAGATTTGTTAGTTAACTCTGAACTTATTCCTAAAACGCTTAGAACTTCCTGCATGTAATAAACATCCGCAATATCTGGGACATTTTCAATCTTATAAATTCCCTCAGATAAGATAGGCAGAATCATTTGTTTCAATACAGCATTTTTTGCACCAGAAACTTCTATTGTTCCGTTTAATTTTTTACTGCCAATTATTTGTATACTTTTTTCCACTAACATTGATATTACTTAAAAAACAAATGTAAGAAAAGCAATGATAAAGTCACTAGAAATCATTAAAGAAAAAACACATGAAGAATGTTCTAAATTACTTCTTAAATTAATTAGTAATCACATTAATGAGTTTGAAAAGTTTAGCATTGGGCTGTCAGGAGGTACTACACCTGAACTATTTTATAAATTATTTGCCAAAAAATATCATGAATATAGCAATATTACTTTGTGGACTGTTGACGAAAGGCATGTTGATACAACTGAAAAAATTTCTAATCAAAAAATGATTAACTCAATATTTAATGATACAAAACTAAATGTGATTAAATATGATTACAACGAAGATCCACGTCTTTCAGCAGAAAATTATACAACAAAAGTATTCGAAAAAATAAATAAATTCAACATAGCTGTGTTAGGAGTAGGTGATGATGGTCATGTTGCATCATTATTTCCAAACACTATGGCACTAGAAAGTGACAAAAAGGGTTTTGTTGAAAATGAAGTGAATATTCTTACTAAGTGGAGAATCACTTCAACCTATCAACTTTTAGCTGATGTCGAATCCTTGTATTTATTTGTTACAGGAGAAAATAAAAAAGAAGTAATCCAAAAAATAGGTAATGAAGACGATTTGCCTGTAAATAAATTAATCGGATTAAGAAAAAAAACAACATTATTAACTGACCAATAAATTTAATTATTAATATACTATTTCTAGAGTCATCTTTGTGTCAGTTTGAACCACTACACTAATCCTTCTACCCTGTTGGATGGTGACTCTATTGTTCTTAAGATGGAATCTATGTTAAGCTTCAAAGCCTGTGAGTTTTAAAAATTTTTTACTAGCTCTTGTAACGTCTTCAATTTGGGGGTCATCTTTTTTGATGATCAAGTATTCATTAGAGGAACTTAACCCTTCTGATATAGCTATCTACAGAATTTTAATAGGTGCTTTATTCATTAATATCTTCGTTAGGGCTAAAGAAAATATTATAAAAATTGATAATGTAAAGATTTTTATAATTTCATTTTTTTGGATGGCTCTTCCGTTTTATATGTTTGGCATTGCTGAACAAACAATAACATCCTCATTGGCTGGATTAATAAATGGATCAACTCCAATTTTTGTTGCTTTAATTGCTGTTATATTTTACAAATTAAAAGTTACCAAAATTCAAGTTTTGTATATTTTCACCGGTTTTATTGGGGTGGGGCTCATTTCTTTAAGTGAAGGAATTAACAATGTATCTTTTGATATTGGTTTTCTTTACGCATTGATTGCCTCAATATCTTATGGAATCGCTGTAAATATGGTGGAGCCATTAATCAAAAAATATGATTCGTTAATAATCATAAAAATGGTAATAAGATATGCCTTTCTTATTTCACTTATAATGTTCGGTCCTACTGCATCATTTAAGCTACCAACAATCGAAATTTCACTGATTCCAATGCTTATATTAGGTATCGGAGGTACTGGAATCGCATTTTTAACATATTATAAATTGTTAGAAAGTGTTGGCAGAATATCTAGTTCATTTATTGTGTATATGATTCCAATATTCTCTATTTTCTTTGGTTATCAATTTCTAAACGAGATAACTAATTCAATTCAGTTTATAGGAATTGGAGTAATATTATCTTCCGCTTTTTTATATTCAAGAACCTAAGCTTTTCTTATTTCAACAAATTCTGATTCAGCAACAGCAGCTAACGTGCCATTGTCTAAATAAAGCTCTCCCTTATATAGACTATTTCGACCATCAATGCTCTCTCTCCATGCAACAGCTGTGACATATTCAATAGATGGTCCAACGGGTTTTAAATATTTTATTGAAAAATTCTTACTAACTGCTTTTTGACCTAGTAAAACAGTTAGAGGGCCCATGGTAATATCTATCCATGAATCAATAATTCCTCCAAGTGTCGTTGGGAGAGGATTGAAATATCTTTCACGAACAGGAAACTTACACTTTAATGTTTTATTGTTTTTATCAAAATCTAAAAACTCACCTTCAAGTTCGACCCATACATTTGGAACTGGTATTCCTTCGTTTACTAACATGTTTTCGAGATTTTCTTCAACCATCATGTAATATTAGCAATTTATGTGAATAAGCTGTCTTGGCAATCAAGACAGCTTAAACAGGGCGAATTTATTAATAATAAAATATTACTTTGAGGGTAAGACGGTTTATGTGCCTTTTGGATGCCAGACTGTTTTAGTTTCAAGGTAAGGAAGAATAGATGACAAACCTTCTATAGATGGTTGTGAAAATACTCTTTTAACAGATTCAGAAGCATTTTCCTCTATAGATTTTAATCCGTCATTATCCAGTTCTTTATGGAGTGCAACTAAATTTATTTCAACATGTTTACTTACATCATCAAGTATATTTTCAAATTTTCCTGAAAGTATATTCAAAGATCCAGATGGAAAGTCAGAATTATTTATATCCTCTGCAAATTTTAGTGCAACAACACTATTTTCCTCAGAATATGATATTACCGAGCAGCCAACTGTTAACGATGGGAGAATACTCATTAGTAACTCATTTAAAGATATATTTGAACCACTCAGAGAAAAGACAACTCCTATAGGGTTTTGATGTGAAATATTAAAATATTCTTCTGAAACAGGATTTAGATTACCTGCTAATTGTTCCCATTTATCAGCTAATCCAGCAAACCAAACTATATTTTGTATCGATTCATCTATATCTTTATTTGCTTTCTGTTTTGTTAGACCATGGTCCATAAGTAGTTCAACATAACTTTCTTTATTTCCTTCAATCATTTCTGATAAACGATAAAGAATCTGCATTCTTAAATAAGGGGTTGTTGAAGACCATTTCTTATAACCATCTTTAGATGATGTAACGGCATCTCTTATGTCTTTTTTTGAAGTTAACGGTAATTCGTAAAATTCATTTTTTAATTCCTTAGTGTATGTTTTTCCAGATTCAGAACGAACATATTTACCACCAACATAATTTTTGTAAGTTTTCTTAATATCTATCATGATGATGCCTTTAAGTAAGAAAGAAGACCATGCCTGCCTCCCTCTCTTCCAAATCCTGATTCTTTATATCCTCCAAATGGTGACGAAGGGTCAAATTTGTTGAATGTATTTGCCCATACAACACCAGCATCAAGTCTGTCGGCTGTCCATAAAATTTTAGAACCTTTTTCAGTCCAAACACCAGCTGATAAACCATACTCTGTATTGTTTGCAATTTCTACAGCTTCTTCAGGAGTTCTAAAAGTTAAAGTGGTAAGCACAGGACCAAATATTTCCTCCCTAGCAATTGAATACGAAGGTTGAACATTTGTAAATAAAGTAGGTTTAAACCAAAAACCATTACCAGGTAAGTCACACTGAGTTTGAAAAAGCTCTCCTCCATCTTCTAAACCTTCGTTTACTAAATTAGTTATTTTATCTAATTGCTCTTTTGAATTAATAGCACCAATATCTGTATTTTTATCTAGTGGATTTCCAACTCTTAAAGATTGCATTCTTTTTTCTAGCTTAGATATGAATTGGTCATGGATTGATTCTTGAAGGAGCAATCTGCTGCCAGCACAGCATACATGACCTTGATTAAAAAATATTCCATTAACAACACCTTCGACTGCTTGATCAATAGCTGCATCTTCATATACAATATTTGCCGCTTTACCACCAAGCTCTAAAGTTAATCCAACCTCTCTACCTGCTAAAGATTTTTGAATAAGCTTTCCTACTTGAGTTGAGCCAGTAAATGCAATTTTGTTGATGTCTTTATGATTTACTATTAAAGACCCTGTACTTCCATCACCAGTTACTATATTCACAACACCTGCTGGAAGACCAGCTTGTTCACAAATTTCAGCAAATAATAAAGCTGTCAATGGGGTGCTTTCTGCAGGCTTTAAAACTACAGTATTTCCTGTGGCTAATGCAGGAGCTATTTTCCAAGCAAGCATTAATAATGGAAAGTTCCAAGGGATAATCTGACCAACTACACCGTATGGTTTTAAACTCTTTGTTGACCAAGACAAATCGAGCTTATCAGCCCAACCAGCAAAATAGAAAAAATTAGCTGCAACCTGCGGGAGGTCAAAATCTCTTGATTCTTTTATTGGTTTCCCACCATCCAGTGATTCTAAAACAGCAAATTCTCTTGATCTTTCTTGAATCAATCTTGCGATTTTAAATAAATATCTAGAACGCTGGCTTGGTGATATTTTAGACCAGGTCTCGAATCCAATTCTTGCAGCATTTACAGCACTATTGACATCTTGTTGATTAGATAGTGGAACTTTTGCTAGTAAATTCTCAGTAGATGGAGATATTGTATCTAAATATTTTTTGCTCTTTGGTTCTAAAAATTTTCCACCAATATAGTTCGCGTATTTTTTCTTTATAGAGACAATCTCTGCTGACTCAATAGACTCTGAATATTCCCAATCAATCATATGCAATCACCCTCTAGGAAAATAATAACTTGCTTGATAGGCGCCTGTCTTAAGTTTTTTAATTTGTTTTAATACATCGTCAAGTAAACTTGATGCACCGAATCTAAATAGATTTGGACTTAACCAATCTGAACCCATTTCTTCATTAATCATCACTAGATACCTAATAGCATCTTTAGAATCTCTTATTCCTCCAGCAACCTTTATTCCAGCCTTTACTCCAGATAAAGCCTCATAATCAAGTACTGACTTAAGCATCACATAACATGCCTGTCGAGATGATCCAATTGCCAATTTTCCTGTTGAAGTTTTTATAAAATCAGAACCAGCTACTAGGGAAATTATGCTTGCTTTTCTTATATTTTCATATGTTTTGAGATCTCCAACTTCAAGAATTGTTTTTAAATGAACATCATTGCAAACCTCTTTTAAAGCTACAATCTCATCAAAAACTTTTCTAAAATCTCCCTCTAAGAATGCTTTTCGATTTATGACTATATCTATTTCATCTGCTCCAGAATCTATTGCATATTTAGTATCAAGTAATTTTGACTCCATTGGAACCTGGCCGCTTGGAAAATATGAAGACACTGCAGCAACCTTGACATTTGAATTACTAACTTTTTCTTTGGCAATACTTACTAAAGAAGGATAAACGCATACAGCTGCAACACTTGAAATCGAAGTATCTAATGGATCCGGCTTTATGGCTTTTGCAACCATTTGAGAGATTTTTCCTTCAGTGTCTTCACCCTCAAGAGTTGTAAGGTCGCACATTGATACAATCATATTTAAAGCATCTAGTTTTGAATCCTTTTTAATACTTCTTGTAGAAAGTGAGTTGACTCTTTCGTTCAGTCCTACCGAGTCAATACGTGAGTCATTAATCATTTCTAGCACGTCTGACCACTGTAGTGAAGGATTGGTAGTGTTAATGACTTTTCCCATAATTTTATGCTAAAGGAATAATTTTTTTTTAGTAGTACTAATTAATCTAATGCCTTGACATTTTCTGGAGTAAGTTCAATAGATTCTCTCTCTACTTCAGCAATACCGCCAAAAACTGAAAACATATTATCCCAATTATCAAATTTTGAAAGAATTTTTTGAGCCTTTTCAGAGTTAGTTTTTTCAACATGAATCTCAAGTAGTGTTTTTAATTCTAGCTTGTCTATATCTGTCATTTTTTTATAATCTGGTGCCGTTTCAGATATGTATTGTTTAAAGTTTTTTTGGGTATTTAAAACAATTGCTTTACCACCAGTCATGCCTGCCGCAAAGTTGAATCCTATTTTACCTAATATAACTAAAGTACCACCTGTCATGTATTCTGCACCATGAGCACTACAGCCCTCAACAACTCCAATAGCTCCACTATTTCTAACTCCAAATCTTTGCCCAACAGTTCCAGCTATAAAGAGTTGTCCACCTGTTGCACCGTAAAGAATAGTGTTTCCAGCAGCATGATAATCACCTTGCATTTTCTTACCTTGTGGAATAATAGTTACACTTCCCCCACCCATACCTTTAGCAACATAATCATTAGCATTTCCAGTAAGCTTCAAATTAATACCATCTCTTATAAAAGCACCAAAGCTTTGGCCTGCTGCTCCAGAAAGGCTAATTGTTGTAGGGTGTTCTATAATCTTTTTTGATAATTGCCTTAGAGTTATTTCTCCTGACAATCGAGCACCTATACTTCTATCTTCGTTAGCTATAGGATATTGAAGAAATGATTTTTCACCACTCTCAACAAACTTAATTACTTCAGATGTAATTCTTCTTGATAACCTTCCTTCACTATGTCTAATGAAACCAGGATGTTTTTCTTCAACTGAGAAATTCATTAAAATTTTGTGGAGACTTTTTGAAAGATCACTATTTGAGATTTTTAAACCCAATAAATCTGCTCTTCCAAGTAAATCTTCAACACTATCTACACCAAATTTATCTAGGTAAGAAATAACGTCATTAGCAATAAATCTAAATAATTGAACTACCTGTTCGGGAGCGCCTGGAAACTTAGCTCTTAAATTTTCATCTTGAGTGGCAATTCCAACTGGACATGTATTTTCATGACATTGTCTTACCATTTTGCAACCGAGAGCTAGAAGGGGTAAAGTTCCAAAACCAAATCTATCTGCACCTAATATAGTTCCAACAATGACGTCTTTTGCTGACCTCAGGCCACCATCAACTTCAATTAACACTTTGTGTCGCATATTATTTTTTACTAAAGCTTGATGAGTTTCACTTAAGCCTAATTCCCATGGAGAGCCAGCATGTTTAATACTAATCCAAGGACTTGCTCCTGTTCCTCCGTCACTTCCAGCTATTGTTATAATATCTGCTCCTGCTTTTGCTACACCAACAGCAACAGTTCCAACTCCGGGCTCTGACACGAGTTTTACAGATACTGGATTGTCTGGATTGAATGTTTTTAAATCATATATGAGCTGTGCTAAGTCTTCAATTGAGTAAATATCATGATGCGGCGGCGGGGAAATAAGAGTTACTCCTTCTACCGTATGCCTTAATTTAGCAATATGTTTATCAACTTTGAAGCCTGGTAACTGACCTCCTTCACCTGGCTTAGAGCCTTGAGCCATTTTAATTTGAAATTCTTCTGCAGATCCTAGGTAATCGGGCGTCACTCCAAATCTACCTGAAGCTATTTGTTTAATTTTTGAATTTTTTTCAGTGTTGTATCTTAACGGATCTTCTCCACCTTCACCTGAACCAGATTTTCCACCAATTTGATTAATTGCAATTGCTAAAGCTTGATGAGCTTCCTCAGACAATGCACCCAAAGACATAGAACTAACAGTAAATTTTTTGAATATACTTTTCAGAGAATCATCTTCTAATAATTTATTATTATTAATAGTCTCAGGTAACGAGAAAAGATCTCTTAATTGAACATCGTCTCTATCTTCTAAAGTCTCAAGGTAATTGTGCCATTCAGAAAGGTCTCCAGAACGAACAGCTTTTTGAAGTTTTAAAACTGTTTTTGGAGAAGTAACATGTGTTTCTGCATTTTTCTTATGTTTATAAAACCCACCAATTCCTTCTAGATTATTTGTAGTGTCAACTTCGTCATATATTTTTAAATTGTCATAAAAATACTGAAAGCCATATCCTTCTGTTCTAGTTTTTGAGTATTTAAATACTTTGTTAACTAATTCCTTATTTAAACCGATGATTTCATATAATTCTGAACCTCTATATGAAGAAATCGTACAAATGCCCATCTTGGACATAATTTTTAAAAGTCCTTTATTCAATGAACTTCGATAATTTTCTTGAGCTTGCTCAACAGTAGTATCTAAATTTTCATTTTCTAATGCAATTTGTCTAACTTTTTCTAGTGCCAAATAAGGCCATACTGCTGAAGCACCATATGCTATATGACACGCAACATCATGCGAGTCCCTGATCTCACCAGAAATAGATACTAAAGAAGCTTTAAGTCTTATACCTGAATCAATTAAGTAATGATGGACTCTTCCTATGACCATTAATGATGGAATTACAGATTCACCTTTTTGAATGTCTCTATCAGAAAAAATTATTACTGATTTTTTATTTTCTGTAATTTCTAATTTAACTTTTTCACATACTATTTCTAATGCTTCTTCAAGGGAATTTTCTTCCTTATGAAATGAAGTAGATATTATTGCTGTTTTATTTTTTAATAATTTTCCTTTTGTAAGCGCATCATATGATGCCCCACTCAAAATAGGAGAATCTAAAGTAATTAAATTAGCTTGTTGTGCAGTTTCTTTTAGAATTGAGCCTCTTTTTCCTAAGTAAGTTTTAGTTGACATTACAAACCTCTCTCGAATTGGGTCAATTGGGGGATTTGTAACTTGAGCAAAAAGTTGGTGAAAATATCTTGATAATCTTGGATTGCTTGAGCTCATTACTGCGAGAGATGTATCATTTCCCATGGAACCTGTAGGTATATCTCCTCTCATCATGGGTAACAAAATTAATCTTTCTTCTTCAGGTGTAAAGTCGTAAAAAGATGATAATTGATCAACATTGATTCCAGAATCTTTCTCTTCGCTGAATGTTTCATCAACTACTAGTGGTTTCGAATTAACCCAGTCAATATATGGATTTTTATCACTTAATTTGGTTATTACTTGGCTTTCGTCTAACAATTCATCATTTGAAATACGATACCTAATAGTCTGTCCAGGTTCTAGTTGGGCTGTTTTATATGCTCCAGCCTCAACTGACGGACATATACCAACCTCTGAAGCTGCTAAAACATACCTATCAGAAACCATCCAACGCATTGGCCTCAAACCACTTCGATCTAACCCAGCAATAATATCTTTGCCATCTGATGCAACAATTGCTGCTGGTCCATCCCAAGGCTCAGTCAAATATGAGTGATACTGATAGAAAGCTTTCTGTTTATTGGAAAATCTTGGATTATTTTCCCAGGCAGATGGAATAAGCATCTCTTGAGAATGGGCAAGTGTTCTTCCTGAACGTACTAACAATTCGATAGCATTATCAAGTTGTCCTGAATCAGAAATTGATTCATCAATAAATGGTTTTATATCCTCTATTTCTTCTTTCCAGTAAGTTGATGTAGCATCAACTTCACGAGCCTTCATCCATGAAAAATTTGATTGAATAGTATTTATCTCTCCATTATGCGCCAACATTCTAAAGGGCTGTGCCTTATCCCATGTTGAGGATGTGTTAGTTGAGAACCTCTGATGAAAAATACCAAATCTTGTTTTATATAATGGATTTCTTAAATCCCAATAAAAATCAGCTGTTTGCTTGGCAGTAAAAAGGCCTTTATAAACAACCGTTTTTGATGAGCAAGAGTTTATATGAATATTCAAAAAGTCTATTTCAGCTATTTTTCTTTCGAGAGTCTTTCTAAATAGGTAAAGTTTTTTTTCAAAATCTTTTGCTGATTCATTTTCTGCACTAACTATTCCTTGATATATAGAAGGCTTAGATTCTCTTGCCAGTGTGCCGAGTATTTGCTTATCTGTTGGTACTTTTCTCCAATATAATTGTTTTATTTCAAATATTTGAAGTTCATTATTGATTAACTCTATAGATTCATCTACATTCTTAGGATCAAAAAAACATGAAATTATACCGATTTTTTTATTTGAATCGTGATCAATATCTAATTCTTCTAATTCTGCCCTAATGAGCTCAAAAGGAATTTCGGTTAATACGCCTGCTCCATCACCTGTACCATCAGCAAATTTTGCACCTCTATGATCTAAGTTTGCAAGACACTCTAAAACTTTAAGAGTCATTCCATGAGTAGGAGGTATATTTCTTGACGCAATAAAACCTACTCCACATGAGTCTTTTTCTGAGAAATCGAACATAGTCATCCAATTTTACTTTAAAATAGTGTTTTTCCAAAGATGAAAATCAGCCAAATCAGTCAAAAAGGGGGAAACCTAAGTGATAGAGTAAAGGCTGATTTTCAACTTTATTTATTTTTTTGTAATAAAATCTCCGTATGCAGAGGTTCCATGCTCAGAAGCATCTAAACCTGCAATCTCTTCCTCCGGTGTTACTCTCAAGCCTACAAAACTATCGATAGCTTTTAAGACTCCATAGGAAGTTAAGAATGCCCACGCACCTATTGCAGCAATACCAATTAGCTGCGGAACAAAAAGTGATGATCCACCAAAAAATAGTCCATCTGTTGTATCAAAAATTGCAACTGCAAGCACTCCCCATGCACCACATATTCCATGAACAGAAATAGCACCAACGGCATCATCAATACCTTTTTTCTCCAAGAAATTAATTGAATATACAACTAAAACTCCAGAGATTAAGCCAATTAAAACTGCACCTAAATTATTTACATTTGCACATCCAGCAGTTATGCCAACCAGACCAGCTAAAGCTCCATTTAGAGTCATGCTTACATCTGGTTTTCCTGAAATCATAGAAGTATACATAGCAGCTATAGAAGCAGCACCAGCAGATAAAGTTGTTGTTACAGCAATTGCAGCTAAATCAACATCAACTGCAGCTAGGGCTGAACCTACATTAAATCCATACCATCCAAACCACAATATAAATACACCTAATGCTCCAGCAACCATAGAACTGCCTGGGAGTGGAAGAGGAGAACCATTATCATCGTATTTACCTATTCTTGGACCAACGACCATAACTCCAGCAAGTGCAGCAAAACCACCAACCATATGTACAACTCCTGAACCAGCAAAGTCAATGAATCCTAGGTCACCTAACCATCCCTGACCACTCCAAACCCAGTGAGTTACAATCGGGTATATTACCCCGCATATAAAAGGTTGAAATAAAAGATACGCACTAAATTTTGTTCTCTCAGCTACAGCACCTGAAACAATAGTTGCAGCTGTAGCAGCAAAAACTACTTGAAAGAAATATGTACTAGCTTGGCCTTCTAGAAAAAAGTCGCCATATGCGACAAAGCCACCTAAAGTTGATCCTCCATATGCTAAGGCAAAACCAAATGCCCAATATGTTATCGCACCAACTGAAAAGTCCATAAAGTTTTTCATAACTATGTTTACTGAGTTCTTTGATCTTGTAAATCCTGTTTCAACCAACATAAAGCCTGGTTGCATAAACATAACTAAGATTCCAGCTATGAGAACCCATAAACTGTCTACCGAATTAATTATCATTGATTCCATATTTCTCCTTCTATTAAAACTTAAATTTACTAGGACCAATTAGTTAATTGTTAAATGAAAAGTTAAATGATTATTACTGAAATGTTTCTTCTATGTTTCTTAAATTGAAGCTTTTTTTAAATTTATGAATCTAAATATCGCTATTCTTAATGCATGCCAAAAAATATTTTAGTTTCTGTAGCTTGGCCATATGCCAGTGGCTCAAGACATCTAGGACATATTGGTGGAGCATATTTACCTGCAGATATTTTCGCGAGATATAACAGAATGATTGGCAATAATGTAATCATGGTGTCTGGTAGTGATGTCCATGGAACACCTATAACGGTGAGGGCTGATGATGAAGGTGTCGAACCTATTGAAATAGTAAATCGTTACCATACTGAATTTCTTAGCTATTGGGAGAAACTAAATATTCAATGGGATAATTACACAACCACTATGACTGATAATCATAAAGAGGTCACTCAGGAAATGTTTCTAAAAATAAAAGATAATGGATTTATTGAAAAGAACAAAAGTATTCAAGCATTTGATCCAAAAGAAAATAAGTTTCTACCCGATAGATATGTTGAAGGAGAATGTCCAAAATGTAATTACCTTGAAGCTAGAGGTGACCAATGTGATAGTTGTGGAATAACCTTAGATCCAGAAGAACTAATCAATCCAAAAAGTAAAATAAGTGGAAATCCAGCAGAGTTTAAGGAAACAGAACATTATTTTTTAAAGCTGAGTGCCTTGAACGAAAAACTTTCCAATTGGTTGAATACCAAAAAAGACTGGAGGCCACATGTTATTAACTTTTCAAAATCTTTTGTAGACGAAGGATTGCAGGATAGAGCAATAACTAGAGATCTCGATTGGGGTATAGAGATACCAGATAATGAACTTGGGGATGGAAAAAAGATTTATGTTTGGTTTGAGGCTGTAATTGGTTATCTGTCTGCTTCAAAAGAGTGGGCAATTAACAATGGGACCCCTGAAGCTTGGAAAGATTTCTGGCTAGATGAAAATTCAGAGTCTTACTATTTTGTCGGTAAAGATAACGTACCTTTTCACGCAATAATCTGGCCAGCAATGCTTCTGGCATATGGAGATTTAAATTTACCAACTAATGTTCCAGCAAACCAATACATATTAATCAAAGGTGAAAAAGCATCTGCTAGTAGAGGTATAGGAAAAACTTTAAATGATTACCTAGATGAGTGGAATCCTGATTCATTAAGGTACTCTCTTGCAAGTATTCTCCCAGAACAAAATGATTCAGAGATTTCTGAGGATGAAATGATAAGAAGAAATAATGAAGAACTTGTAGCAGCATGGGGGAACCTCGTTCAACGAGTTTTTTCACAGTACATAAATAACTTTGATGATATAGATACAAGTTTTGAATATGAAAAAATTGATGAAGAGCTACTTGAAGGTGCAAGAAACTGTTTTATAAAAACAGGAGAAATGATTGAAAAAGTAGAACTTAAATCTTCACTTCAAAATGTAATGGCCTATGTAAATACTATTAATGCTTATTTAAATGAAACAGAACCATGGAAAGTAATAAAAGAAGATAAAAAAAGAGCTAGTGGAATACTGCATTGTGCAATAACTTCTATTGATGCTTGTGCAACTATGTTTACACCTTTTATGCCTACAACTTCGAAAATAGTAAGTGATGCTATTCAAAAAGAAGATCTTAACACTTGGGGTATAAATGAAATTAAAAAAGGTGCCCCTTTAGAAAATATAGGACACCTTTTCAAAAAATTTGATTAACTTTTTGTAGCTTGAAATACCTCATCTATTTCATTAATCAAACCTAAAAGTTCCTCACCAACTGCAGGATCTTCTGTTTTTTTAGCCTCACCAGCTTTTTTAGTTGCATTCCAGAAAAGATCGTGAACATTTGGAAATTTCTCTAGATGTTCTGGCTTGAAATAGTCTGTCCAAAGTACCCAAAGGTCTTTTTTGACTTCTTCTGCCATATCTTCTTTTATTGTGATACATCTTTGTTTAAATGCTGCATCATCAGATTCTTGATACTTTTTAGATGCATTAACAACTGATTCAGCATTAATTCTTGCTTGTGCTGGATCGTAAACTCCACAAGGTAGATCACAATGTGCATAAGCTATATTTTTCGGTTTAAATAAATTCATTAATCTCCTTTTTTATATATTATAATTTGATAAGAACCTTATGTTTAAAACAGCTGGAAGATTAATAAATTTTAAAACCTTATTTTTTGTCGCCTTATATGTATTTTTTAAAAGTGACAATAAAAATATAATAACCTATGAAATCAAAGAAGAGAGTATGAGTCCCGCATTACTCCCAGAGGACTATGTAGTTGCCATTAAAAATAAAGATATATTAAGTCGTGGTGATATTGTTATTTTTAAAAATAATGAAAAAAATATAGATGTTGTAAAAAGAGTAATTGGCTTACCTGGTGAAACCGTGAGTTCTGAAAATGGTAAAGTTCTTATAAATAATTCTGAGATAGATGACATCTGGGCTAAAACAGTCACTGATGATTTTATTCAACAATCACTTGGTGAAGATGAAGTATTTGTTCTTGGTGATCAAAGAAGGCTTTCATCAAGTGACTCAAGAACATTGGGTCCAGTTTCGACAAAAGATTGTTTGAAAATAAAATATAGATACTGGCCTTATCAAAGGTTTAAATCATATGAGTAATGCTCTGTATTGTAGTTGGTGTAAAAATGAGATGGCCTATATTCATG
Source organism: uncultured Candidatus Actinomarina sp. (assembly GCA_902555985.1). GTDB lineage: Bacteria > Actinomycetota > Acidimicrobiia > Actinomarinales > Actinomarinaceae > Actinomarina. Next base: position 5,148 of record CACDUI010000002.1, on the reverse strand, counting down.
GCCACGCTGCATGTATAAGTAGTGGATGTGCAATGTTTGGATTAAATCAAGCAGAGTGTTGTTCTGGTGAAAGCGCCGAATTTTGCTCAGGAACTCAGCAAAATGAAATTGCATTATCCCCGCAAAGATTACAATAAATTTATAGGGAATATTTATGGAAATGGAAAATAAAACTGTTGAGTCTATTCCGGCAATAACTATTAGATTTGCTGGTGACTCTGGTGATGGTATGCAACTTGTTGGTACACGATTCACAGATACATCAGCAATATTTGGAAACGACCTTGCTACATTACCTGCTTTCCCTGCTGAAATTAGAGCACCTCAAGGTACAATTGCAGGAGTATCCTCATTTCAAGTACAGATTGCAGATTTTGATATCTTAACTCCTGGTGATAATCCAGATGTTTTGGTCGCTATGAACCCAGCTGCTCTAAAAGCTCACCTGCACGATCTAGCTCCAAACGGAATGTTAATTTTAAATGAAGATGCATTTGAAGAAAAAAATATTACAAAAGCAGGTTACAAAGTAGATCCAAGAGAATCTGGTGAACTAGATGGATATAGAGTATTTGGAGTACCAATGGAAAAGCTAACAAAAGAAGCTTTGGAGGAGTTTGATTTACCTGGTAGAGCAGTTTTAAGATCAAAAAACATGATTGCTCTTGGCTTGATATCATGGACATTTAACAGACCTCTAGAAGATACGGAAAATTGGATAAATGATAAATTTAGTAAACTTCCAGATATCGCAAAAGCAAACATCAAAGCTTTAAAAACTGGTTATAACTTTGGCATAACTGTTGAGGCATTTCATCATACATATGTTGTTGAGAAAGCCTCTCTCCCACCAGGTGAGTACACAAACATCAATGGAAATATTGGTTTGAGCTGGGGATTAATTGCTGCTGCTAAGAAAGCCGATCTCGATTTATTTTATGGTAGTTATCCCATTACACCAGCATCAGATATCTTGCATGAACTCTCAAAACATAAAAACTTTAATGTCATTACTTTTCAAGCAGAAGATGAAATCGCAGCTGCTGCTGCCTCTGTTGGTGCTTCATTTACAGGAAAGCTTGCCGTTACTGGTACGAGTGGTCCAGGATTAGCACTCAAAAGTGAAACAATTTCACTGGCGTTATCTGCTGAGCTGCCATTAGTCATTGTAAATGTCCAAAGAGGTGGGCCATCTACTGGACTTCCAACTAAGCCTGAACAATCAGATCTTATGTTTGCATTATATGGAAGACATGGGGAATCTCCTTTGCCTGTTGTAGCTGCCAAATCGCCTTCACATGCCTTTTATGCTGCTTATGAAGCTGCAAGAATTGCCTTAAAATATATGACACCGGTAATTTTATTATCAGACAACTATGTAGCAACCGGTTCTGAGCCATGGAACCTTCCAAATATTAAAGAACTAAATAATTTAGAAACAAATATCATTACAAAACTCAACACAGAGGATGGGTTTTTACCATTCTTAAGAAATGTTGATACGTTTGCAAGACCATGGGCACTACCGGGCACTCCAGGTCTTGAATACAGAGTTGGTGGACTTGAGAAAGAAGAGGGAACAGGAAATGTTTCTTATGATGCGGCAAACCACCAATACATGACAGATATGAGAGCATGGAAAATCTCTAACATAGCAAATGATATTGATAAGTTAGAAATTCATGGTGATGAATCAGCTGATACGTTAGTACTTGGTTGGGGTTCAACTTATGGAGGAATTACACAAGCAGTCAATAGGCTCAATGAAAAGGGTGTCAAAGTTGCAAGTGCGCATTTTGTTCACCTTAATCCTTTCCCAGACAACACACTTGAAGTCATATCAAAATTTAAGCAAGTAATCGTTCCTGAGTTAAATACTGGTCAACTGCTTAAATTAGTAAGAGAGGCTTTTTTAGTTGATGCACGAGGAATTAATAAAGTTTCTGGTGAGACTTTTACAGCTCAGGAGCTTACTGATAAAATTGAGGAAATTATAAATGAGTAAAGTACCAGTTACCTATAAAAGAACGGACATGCAAAGTGACCAAGAAGTCAAGTGGTGTCCTGGTTGTGGTGACTACACTATCCTTGCGTCAGTTCAGAACTTCATGGCTGAGATGGGTATTTCCAAAGAGAAAATAGTTTTTGTTTCTGGAATTGGTTGCGCAGCAAGGTTCCCTTATTACATGAATACATACGGTGTTCACTCAATTCATGGTAGAGCACCTGCAGTTGCTACTGGCGTATCAGTATCAAATCCAGATTTATCTGTTTGGGTTGTCTCTGGTGATGGTGACTCCCTATCTATTGGAGGAAACCATTTAATTCATGCTCTTCGTAAAAATGTAAATATAAAAATTCTTATGTTTAATAATCAGATTTATGGACTCACTAAAGGTCAGTACTCACCTACTAGCGAGGAGGGCAAGAAGACTAAGTCATCTCCATTTGGTTCAGTAGAGATGCCACTTAATCCAATGAGTCTTGCAATAGGTGCAGAAGCATCTTTTGTTGCAAGGTCTATTGATATGGATAGAGATCTTACTGCAGGAATTTTAGAAGAAGCAAAAAACCATAAAGGTTCTGCTTTTGTAGAGATTTATCAAAACTGTAATGTCTTCAATGATAAAGCCTTTGAACAGTTGACTAATAAAGAGACAAAAGTAGCAAATAGAATTAATTTAGTGCATGGTGAGAAAACAGTTTTTGGAGAAGATGGTCATAAAGCTGTAGTTATCAGAAATGGTATTGCACAAATTGTTGATACTAAAGATGTCGATGAATCTGAAATCTATGTTCATAACATTCATGAAGAGAACCCATCAATAGCTTTCTCTTTGTCTAGACTTTCTCATGGTCCATATGGTCCAACTCCTCTAGGTGTGTTTAGAAAAGTCCAGAGAGATACCTTTACCGAAGAAGTTCATGGTCAAATTGATATGGCTAAAGAACAAAAAGGTGAAGGTGAATTAGATAAGCTTATACGTTCTTTAGGAACTTGGGACGTAAGTTAAAATTTTTAAAATATTTTAGATTATTACTTTAAACTCTGAACCTTCTCCAAATTGGCTAATCAATTCAATGACACCACCATTACGTTCTACAGCATGTTTTACTATTGATAAACCAATTCCTGTACCACCAAGTGATCTAGACCTGCCTTTATCTACTCTGTAAAACCTCTCAAAAATTCTTTCTTGATCTGCAGTTGCAATTCCTCTACCTTTATCAACAACACTCAAAACAACATTTGACTCATCTTTAAATAACTTTATATTTATTTCCTTATCTAATTCTGAGTAATTACAAGCATTCCTTAATAGATTTCTAATTATCATAGAAAAGTCATTAGGATCAATCAAAAATTCAATGTCTTCAGATTCAAAAACTACTCGATTTTTATTTTCATTAGATAAAAATCCAATTTCAGCATCAATGATTGAGTTCAAACTTACTTGTTCTTTCTCTGGATTATTGACTTCAAGTTGTGAAAGGTCCAAAAGGTCTGAGAGTAGTAGTGTCATTCTTTGACTATCTTGTAGAATTTGATTCATAAATCTTTTAGCATCTTCAATCTCAGAATTTTCTAATGCTGAAATAGCTGTCTCAACAGCTAATTGAATAGAAGTTACAGGTGTCTTTAGTTCATGTGAAGCATTGGCAATGAACTCTTGCTTTAGCTTATCTATGTCTTGGTTATCTTTACTCATCAATTACTAATTTATATCCAACTCCCCTAACAGTTATTAATCTTTTAGGTTTTTTTGGATCAACTTCAATTTTCTCTCTAATTCTTTGTATGTGCACATCAAGGGTTTTTGTATTTCCAATAAACGAATATCCCCATATTTCATCAAATATCTGTTCTCTTGACATTAAATTTCCTTGATTCTCGCAAAACGCGTACAACAGCTCAAACTCTCTTGGTGTTAAATCGATCTTATTATTGTCAACTTTTGCTTCGTATTTCGATAAATTAATTTCAATATTGCCAGCTTTAACTGACTTTTCCTTTGTTGAGGTTTTAGAAGTCGTGCGTCTTAGGACCGCTCTCACTCTACTCATCAATTCACGCACTGAGAATGGTTTCGTAACATAGTCATCAGCGCCTAATTCTAATCCAGCTACCCTATCAGCTTCACTGTCTTTTGCAGTCACCATAATTATTGGTACATCAGAACTTTTTCTTATGGACCTACATATATCAAGTCCCGAAATCTGTGGAAGCATTAAATCTAAAATAACTAAATCAAAAGACTCTTCACCAAAAATCTCTAAAGCAATAGGTCCTTCATCAACATGTGTAACGGAAAAGCCTTCTTGTTTTAAGTTATAAATTACGGGTTCGGCAATGCTGTGTTCATCTTCAACTAATAAAATTTTACCCGACATTAAAATTCTTCAAATTTACCAGTCACAAGGAAGTGAGTTAATTCACAAATATCAACTGCGTGATCGCCACCTCTCTCTAATGTACGAATACAAGTGACAAGTCTAAATAATCCATTGAATAAATCTTCATTCCCAGCTATTTTTGGTGCTTCTTCTAGCATTGCGTTATAAAGTCTATTTACTTGATTATCTTTTTCAGCTGTTGCTAAAGCTAGGTCTTTATCTCTATTTTTTAAACTTTCCATTGCGGATGAAGCCATATCAATTACTAAATCCCCCATTTCTACTACAGTTGCATGTACTGTCTCTGGTACTGGTGAATCAAAAATTTCTTGTGTTGTATTTCCAAGATAAACAGCCAAATCACCAAGGCGCTCTAAGTGTAAACTTGCTTGCAAAATAGATGTAGAAAGTCTTAAGTCTGTTGCTACAAGTTGCTCTGTGGCCATAAGCTCAACCCAGTCTTGGTCAATTTTAAGGTAAGCCGCATCAATTTCATCATCTTTTTCTATTGTTGCTATTGCTCTATTAACGTCTTTATCCTCTAAAGCCCTAACGCCATCTACTAGAGCATCTAAAACAAGCCTGCCCATTAAATGTAGATCTGTTTCAAGGTTTTCGATCTTTTCTTGTAAACTCATCCGAACCTGCCTGATATATATTGTTCTGTTAACTCCTTATCAGGAGTAGTAAACATAACACTTGTTTCATTGAACTCAACTAATTCTCCAGTTCTTCTTTTTCCATCATCAGAGG
>CACDUI010000001.1 GCA_902555985.1 uncultured Candidatus Actinomarina sp. | reverse complement strand
CCTGAAAATGAATAATTATATTCATGTTTTGTTTTTGGCCTAGGGAGATCTATTTTTGTTGGGTCTCCACCTTCACCTATTTTTTGAATTGCAGGACCTCCTGGAAATCCGAATCCACAAAACCTAGATAATTTGTCAAAAGCTTCACCAGCTGCATCATCTATTGTTGTACCTAGTAGTTGGTAATTACCCCACTCTTCAACTAGTACAATTTGTGTATGGCCACCTGAAACTAAAAGTGTCATGAATGGTGGTTTCATTGTTCTATTTTCAATTAATGGTGCTGCCAAATGTCCTACCATGTGGTCGACAGTTAGAAATGGTTTATCTATGGACCAAGCTACTGACTTTGCAAAATTATACCCTACTACGAGACTTCCAACCAGACCTGGGCCATCTGTAGTTGAAACTATATCAATATCAGAAATTTGTAAATTTGCACTATTTAAAGACGAATGGAATATATTTCTTATCATCTCAGCATGTGCTCTTGATGCAACTTCAGGAACTACACCTCCAAATTTTTCATGTATATCTACTTGTGATGAAATAGTATTTACTAACAACTCGTCACCTTTTAATATGGCGATAGCTGTTTCATCACATGATGTTTCAAAGCCAAGAATTATTTTGTCATCAAGCATATATTTTCTCCAAATGAAATAAGTTAGCATCTTCGTTTGCATAATAATTTTTTCTTACACCATATTGTTTAAATCCAAATGATTTGTACAAACTCATAGCTATATCATTTGATTGTCTAACTTCTAATAGAATTTTGTTGAAATCAGATACCTCAAAATAAGAAATTAATTCCTGTGTAAGTTTTTTTGCAATTGAATTATTTCTGTAACTTTCCAAAACTCCAATTCCTAAAATATGAATATCAAAGAAAGTTTTTTGAATTGCAAGATATCCAACAATTTGATTATCTTGTTCAAATATCCAATATACAAACTCTCCATTATTAATTTTGTTGTTAATCAAAACACTATCCCAAGCGGTCTCAAATAAACTTTTTTCTAATTTTGCTAACTTATCAGATAACTCAACTGTAGATTTCTCAATCATCTTAATCATGGAAGTTAACCTTGCCTTCTAAACTTTTTGTTGAAAATGAGACATCTGGTTCTCGCATATACTCAAGCCTGACTTCGTTAAAATTTGGGTAATCATTATTTTTAAATAATTCTTTTCCAATATTAAAAATATTTTCAGATGACACATGTTCAGGAGACCCAAATTTAATGTATGAATTTTCACCAAATAGATTTTCATTCAAGCTGTGCCAATCTCCTACTACAAGTTTTTTATCATTATCTTCTTCTAATTTAATCTTTAGGTTTTCAGCATTTAAAACCTCTGGTTCAGAATCTCTTACTACACCACCCGGTACTGGCTTATATAAACAAAAAGCATATTCCTCTCTCTTTATGTCAATAATTGTACAAATCTTTCTGTGGCCTGTGTGTGCGGCAAAAGCTAGTGCGTCCAATCCATTTATTGGAACCAATGGTATTCCAAGACTGCCACACACTCCCTGTGCGACTGCTAGTCCAATTCTCAGACTTGTATAATAACCAGGGCCAATATCAAGATATACTACATTAATATCAGACTTCTCTATTCCTGACTTCTTGGTTATTTCGTCGATTGATTTCATTAATAGATTCGTAGTACCATTTTCTGATAAAACAGAGCTGGTGGAAATCAATTTATCATCGTGTATGGCTACAGAAATATATTTTCCTGAAGTTGAAATGGATAAGCTATACATTTATAAAAATCTCTCTAATGTGTTCATCGACAATATTAATTTCAATCAAATCCATTATAGGAATATTTGCTTCAGCCATTAAATTGGCCCACTCAATTACTACTAAAGTATTTTCTTCATTTAAAGGTAAATCTAAGTCAATAAACTCTGACCAACTACCGAGACGATATAAATCTACATGAAATATTTTTATTTCGCCAACTTCATAATTTTTGACAATATTAAAGGTTGGAGAAGTGACAACATCATTGTATCCAAAGAATTTTATAATTTTTTTTGCAATAGTAGTTTTGCCTGCACCCAGAGGACCTGCCAATCCAATAATTTTTGGAAGAATCAAACTTTTTAGATAACTGTCAAGAAAGCTATCTAAATCATCTTCTTTAATTAAATTACTCAATTTCAACCCTTTCAAGTCTTTTCGACATGTTTGTTAAAATTTCCCACTCAATTGTTTTATTCCATTGAGCAATGTCAGATACAGAAATATTTAACTTGCCGTCCGTAGAATTGCCTAAAACAGTTACTTCATTATCAATTTGAACATTTACATCAGTAACATCGAATAATATTTGGTCCATTGTCACCCGTCCAATTAAATTACAAAATTGATTATTTACAATGACTTTTCCATCAGGAAATGAATTCCAAGGATATCCATCACCATATCCAATAGGTGCTGTCGCAATAATAGAGTCTCTCGATAATCTTTGTGCTTTTCCGTAAGAAACTGCCTCTCCTTTTTTTCTTACTTGTAAATTGGAAACTCTTGTTTTGATTTCCATAGTTGGTAATAGTTTATTTTCATTTTCAACTGCTGTAATTTGAACGCCATATGCTGCAATCCCAACTCTTGCCATGTTAAAAGAATTGTCGAGTTTGTATAAAGAAGATGCTGAGTTATCTACATGTAAAAGCATGTTGTTTAAATCTATATCTGAAATAGTCTTTTCAAATAATTCAATCGATTTTTTAGTCTCATTTTCATCAGTATCCGCCAAAGGAAAGTGTGTACAAATACCTATGAGATTTAAATTTGAGTCTACTATTTTTTTATATAAGTCATGAAACTTCTCTGGAGGACATCCTAGTCTGTGCATTCCAGTATCAATTTTGAGGTGAACGTTATATTCATCTCCTGTCTTAATCAAAGTATCAATAAAGCTTTCGCTATATACCGTGAGATCTATATCGTTTACTTTTACATTTTCTAACTGATTTTTTGAAGGTTCAGCAAGTAATAACACCCGGGATTCTCCGTATATTGTTTTGACTTGAATGCCTTCGCCAACAGAAGCAACAGCAAACCATTTAACACCAGATTCTTTTGCATTTTTTACAGCCCATTCTAAACCATGACCATAGGCATTTGCTTTGACAACTAAACATAGTTCTTTTTTTGATAGATTTTTTAGTACTTCAATATTATGAAGATAATTATTTTTATTCAGGTAAATATACCCTCTATCCATTTTTATTGTCGATCTCTGAATGCTTTTGCCCTTTTGGTTTTCGTACGCCAAGCGCTGCTCCAATTGCAACACCTACAGCTATCCATGTTGGTTCATTTGTAGCAGCAAAAAGTGCCACTCCTATTGCTGTGCAAACACCAATCCAGTTTCCATTATTGTAAGAGTATGTTGATTTACTATTCATTTTTATTCAACTGTCACAGATTTAGCTAAATTTCTTGGTTGGTCGATTGACTCACCGTTAAGGTTAGCAACATGATAAGCAATGAACTGAAGTGGAATGATGGATATAATCGTAGTTAGAATTTCATTACTGTCAGGAAGTGTGACATATTCATCAGAGATATTTTCTAATTTTTCTGATTGATTATCACCAATTGCAATCACATACGCTCCTCGAGCAATAACCTCTTGTACATTACTAGTTGTTTTGTCTAGTAAGTGATTTTGACTTGCAGTAACAATAATTGGTGTTCCATTTTCAATTAAAGCTAAAGTACCATGTTTTAGCTCTCCAGCAGCTAATGCTTCTGCATGCAAGTAAGAAATCTCTTTTAGTTTTAAAGCACCTTCTGCTGCTAAAGCATAATCAAGGCCTCTTCCAATAAAATAAATATCATTCTTTTTATAAATTTTTTCAGAAATGTCTTTTATTTGCTTCTCACAAGCCATAGTCTGTTCGATCAATTTTGGTAGTTCAGCAATCTCATCAAAAGAGACATATAATTTATTTGTAGAGTCCCAATGTTTAGCTAAAAGTAATTGGCCAACTAACATTCCAAGATAAGCTTTAGTTGAAGCTACACCTATTTCTGGACCAACGTGTAAGTAAAAAATGCTATCAGCCATTCTTGCTAATGAACTGCCTACAACATTAACCAAAGCAAGAACATGGGCACCATTTTCCTTCAAAAGCTCTGTCGCAGCAATTGTGTCCATAGTTTCCCCAGATTGTGAAATCACAATACCTAAATCATTTTTTCCAACTATTGGTTCCCTATATCTAAACTCTGAAGCAAGTTCAACACTGACCGGAACTCCTAGGACTTTTTCAAATAGATCTTTTCCAAATAATCCAGCATGGTAAGCAGTACCGCATGCAACTATCCAAATTTTTTCATACTTTGATGCTTCATCTAGCTTAATTGGAATTTCCTCAGAAGTTGTTTCAATTCTTCCAGAAATAGTTCGTTCGATTACTTCTGGCTGTTCTAGAATTTCCTTATACATAAAGTGGTCATGCCCTGCCTTCTCAGCTTCAGATACTTCCCAGTCTATTTCTTGAATTTCTCTTTCTATTTCATTCAAATCTGAATCAAACAACTTATAATGACCATTTTTAATTTCTACAAAATCGCCATTTTCAAGAAATATCATTTTTTTTGTGTGTTCTAATATTGCTGCTGAATCAGATGCTAGAAATACCTCATTATCTCCAACTCCAAGAACAAGCGGGCTCATAAGTCGTCCTGCAACAATAGTTCCTTCTTCTTTAGTTGTAGTTACCACTAAGGCGTAGGTTCCATCTAAAGTTTTTGCAACATCAATTACAGTTTTTAATAATTCACCGTTCCATTTCCTGCTTAACTCTACGGCTACAACCTCTGTATCAGTATCTGACTTAAATACAAAACCCTCTTTTAAAAGATCTTTTTTAATTTCTGCATAATTTTCAATAATCCCGTTATGAATGACTGCAAATTCTTCACCGTTATCAGAGTGAGGATGAGCATTTACATCATTTGGTACACCGTGTGTAGCCCATCTTGTATGACCAATTCCAATATTGCCTGATACAGGATTATTTTTTAAATGGTCTTTTAAAACATTGAGCTTGCCTTCTTTTTTTTCAATAGTAATTTTGCTTCCATCAGAAATTGCTATTCCTGCAGAATCATATCCACGATACTCTAATCGCGAAAGTCCATTGATTAAAATTGGTAACGGTTCTTTTGGGCCTGAATACCCAACTATTCCACACATGATATCTCCATTCCAACGAGCAGGTTAAAATAAAGACTGCTATAAATTGTCTCTGTTCACAGATTTCTCTATGTTTTTAAACAATTCATTACGACTGCAGAGCCGAGTATGCATCCGCCGAATTTTTCGATAACATACTACCTCGTCACCTTTTTAAAGGCCTGGCGCTAATTGCTCGTTATTACAATTATAAGAAACTTATTTAAGTTTGTAAGAAGTTTTTGATTTTGTTAACTAGGTTATTACTAAATTTCTCAACAGAAACTTCATCACTGGCCTCAACAAGCACCCTTAACAACGGTTCGGTACCAGAGTTTCTAATTAGATACCTGCCATCTAACTCCTCTGATTCAAATAACTTTTCTGCTATCAATTCTAATTCTGCCAATTGTTCTGTATCAGGCATTTTGTTTAGTTCTACATTGACTAACTTCTGTGGATATTCTTTAATATTATCCTCACGAAATTTCGATAAAGTTGTTTTAAAAAAAGATAGTGACTTTAATGAATAAATTAAAGTGAGAAGGCCATCGCCTACCGGTAGCTTATCTGAAATTATTATATGACCAGATTGTTCACCACCAATAGAAGCATTGTTCTCTGACATAGCTTCTGCAACATACTTATCTCCAACAGCTGTTTCAACATTTTTAAAATTATTCTTTTCCATCGAATTTTTAAATCCAAAATTAGACATTACGGTTGAAACAACAACATCATTGTTGAGCTGATTTGTTGAAGATAAATATTTTGCTATTAGTAAAATCAGAATATCACCATTGCAAGTATTACCATTTTCATCAATCATGATTAATCTGTCAGCATCACCATCAAACGCAGCACCAATCTGTCCTTTTTTAAGTTTATTTATTAAATTATTTGTATGTGTAGCACCGCTATCTAAATTTATATTTTCACCATTAGGCTCATTTGCAATCATTTTAAATTTACAACTATTAATTTTTAATAACTCATCTATTGTTTTGTATGCAGATCCATTTGCACTGTCTACAACTAAATCAAAATTTGTTAAGTCAAAATCTATGAGCTCATTTAGAAATTCAAAATAAACTTTATATCCATCCTGAGAATCTTTATAACTTGTATGTGCAATTGGTAATGAGATATTTTTAATATTAGATTCAATTTCAACTTCTATATCGTCTTGAAGCTTGGAGCCATTCTTGTTTATTAATTTTATTCCGTTGTACTCGTTTGGATTATGTGAAGCAGAAATTATGACACCAAGATTGTGTCCAAAACTGCTTAACAATACTGGCATAGATCCTGAAGGTAACACTCCATAATTAATGACTTCAATTTTTTCAGAAAATCCCTCACATATCCAATCTAATATCTCTAATGAAGAACTACGTGTATCCAAAATAACAGCTACTGAAGTTGGTTTTAAAATATCCTCTACTGAACAAGCAACATTAGAAATGATTTCTTTAGTTAAATTTTTATTTGGAATACCTCGGATTCCATCAGTACCGAAATATTTCTTCAATGTGTTTTTTATCTCTTAGTGAATTGTTCAGCTCTTCGAGCTTTTTTAAGACCGTATTTCTTTCTTTCAACTTTACGGGCATCTCTTGTAAGAAGGCCTGCCTTTTTTAGCTTAGGTCTAAGTTCTGGATCCATTTTTATTAATGCTCTAGAAATCCCAAGTGCTACAGCATCAGATTGAGAAGAAAGTCCGCTTCCATTTACAATGACATCCATATCAAACTTGCCATCAAGACTAACAACCTTAAATGGTTTTTCAATAGTCATCTTCATAGATGGACTTGGAAAATATTGTTCAAAGTCTTTTCCATTGAAAGTAAAATTACCATTACCTTCCGAAATTGTAACTCTTGCAACTGAAGACTTTCTTCTTCCAGTCCCGTAAAAACTATCAGCCATTATCTTCAACTTTCTTTATATTAAAAACGAGCTCTTTTGGATTTTGACTTTCATGAGGATGGTTGCCATCTGTATATATGTGTAATTTTTTCAAAACTGCTCTACCTATTCGGTTTTTAGGAAGCATTCCCCATACAGCTCTTTCGATAATTTTTTCTGGTTTTCTTTGTCTTAGTGAGTTAAAACTTTCAGACTTGATTCCTCCGGGATATCCTGAATGAGAATGATACATTTTTTGTTCAGGCTTTTTAGAAGTGATTGCTATTTTACTTGCATTTATTACTACAACATGATCTCCAACATCTAAATGTGGCGCATACTGAGGTTTGTGCTTGCCACGTAAAATTTGAGCTATTTCGCTAGCTAAACGGCCTATTGGAAGCCCAGCTGCATCAACTAAGTGCCATTCACGTTCAGAGGCTTCTATTCCTTTAAATGTTGTTTTTGTATTCATTTATCAATCTTTTGAATTGTAACGAACTACTAGTATAAAGTGCATATATATTTATGAAAACTAGTATTTAACATTCCAAAGAATTAATCCATTGGGTGGTGCTATATGGTTTACTCTTTGTTTTTTTTGGTTATGAAGATTTTCAGTAATTTCATTATAATTTAATTTGTTCTCACAATATGCAATCTGTACGCCTACTAAATTTCTAACCATGTTTCTTAAAAATGAATTTCCAGTTATCGTATATTCAAAATAATCTCTTTTTTTAACCCATTTACTTATATAAATCTCTCTGTTTGGGTTTTGATTGTTAGTTATTTTTGAATAGGAAGAAAAATTATGTTCTCCAAGAAACAATTTTGATACTTCATTTAGTTTCTCAAGATCTAATTGTTTAAAATATAAAAAAGATTGTCTATTTAAATATGGATACTTTTGACTACTATCCGATACAAAATATTTATAAGTTCTCTTAATTGCATCATATCTTGCATGAAAATTCTCTACTGCAACTTTAAATGAGTTAATCGAAATTTTATCGCCTAGAAGCTTATCCATTGAATTGATAGTTTTATTATTAATATTTAAATTTGTTTTGACACTTAAGATTTGTGCTTTTGCATGAACACCAGCATCAGTTCTGCCTGAGTAATTTAGTTCGTAATCATTCGTAAATACCTCAAGAGCTTTTTGAAATTCTCCCTGAACTGTTATCTTATCTTTCTGTATTTGAAAGCCATGAAAATCAGTTCCATCGTAGGAAATACTTAACTTATAGTTAGTCATTTAAACAAATATACGAATAGGATCTGAGAAAAATATTAATATAAACAGATAGGTTACTGATGATATGCTAGCTATTCTCTTTTCAAGTAGAAAAGCTACTGAAAGTGCTTTTGTCAAAACGAAATACATCCACCCAAATATAATTAAAGTTAAAATTTGTAATACATTTTGAGGAATTGAAATATAGTTATTCATTAATATAAATAAACCAAAAAGACCTAATATTCCATGCGTGTAACCAGTAAACACCAAAAGATTTGTGATCTCCAGTATTGTATTAAATGCTCTAGTAATCAAAAACCAAACAGCTAAAGTTGCAAATAGCCATGCAAATACTCCGTCAACTAAGCCATAAAATACAATATCACTTATGTTTACTGAAGTAGAATTAAAAATAAATGGAAGATAAATACTTAATAAACTTAATAAGACAACAATTAGTGCATTCCCAGATTCATACCTGTCATTACTAAATCTAATAAACACGTCTTGGTCCAATCGAATAAATTTTTGAAATTGTAACCAGATATCTTTTAGTGAATTCAAATCTAAACTAGTTCTAATACAGCTAGCTCTGTGCCATCACCTTGTCTATAAGTTGTTCTTGTAATTCTTGTATATCCACCGTTTCTATCTTCATACTTTGGACCAATTTCATCAAATAGCTTCGCAACAACAGATTTGTTTTGAATCATTTTTAATACTTGTCTTCGATCATGAAGGGTGCCACTTTTTGCTTTAGTTATTACTTTTTCAGCATAAGGCTTAACTGTTTTTGCTTTTGTAACAGTAGTCTCAATTTTTTCATGCTCAATCAAAGCGCTTATCAAATTACTAATTATTTGATCCTCATGTGAAGAAGAACCACCAAGTCTTTTACCTTTAGTAGGTTTAGGCATCTGCCATATCTCCTGAATCAAGGTCAGAACTTGTTGGTAGACTGAGCCCCAATTCATCAAGTTTTGCGACAAGTTCATCTAAGCTTTTTTGACCAAAGTTAGTTAAATTGAGCAAGTCGTCTTCTGTATATTCTAAAATTTGACCTACTGTTGTAATGTTTTCTCTTCCAAGACAGTTTCTTGGTCTTTCAGAAAGGTCTAAAGCGTCTACAGATAGTGATAAATCTGGCGAGCTTCCTTCAGAGATAGTTAATTCACCTAGTTCTAATCCAACACCTTCATCAATGTCAGCAAATAACTTCCACAATTCACCGAGTGTTTTACCAACTGATGATATAGCTTCACTTGGTTCAATAGAACCATCTGTTTCTACATCAAGGGTCAACTTGTCATAGTCAGTTACCTGGCCAACCTGTGTTGGAGATACACCATAGCTTACTTTTACAATTGGAGAAAAGATAGAATCAATAGGTATAAAGCTTGAATCACTTGTCTTATTCTTATCAGCAAGTCTATATCCAACTCCATGTGCAATTGATACTTCCATATCTAAAGTCGAGCTATCTGAAAGAGTACAGACTTTTAAATCTGTATTTACAACTTCAACTCCGGCCGGACACTGTATTTGTGCTGCAAGAACATCTCCAGGACCTTTAGCTTTAACAGTTAATGTATGATTTTCTTGATCATCAACTTTGAGAACAAGTCTTTTAAGATTTAGCAGTAGATCGAGAACATCCTCAACAACACCAGGTATCGATGTAAATTCATGGTTTACCCCATCTATTTTGATTCCAGTAACAGCAACTCCAGGAACCCGGGAGAGTAAAGCTCTTCTCATTGTATTGCCTAAAGTCAAACCAAAGCCTGGCTCAAGTGGCTCAATTATAAATTGTGTTCTGTTTTTTCCAAGATTTTCTTGGGTAATCTCCGGTCTTTGCAGCATTAACATTTTATTCTCCTCTCAAATGCTTACTTCGAATAAAGTTCTACTATTAATTGTTCTTCAATCTGTGAACTAGCATCTCCTCTTGCAGGTTCCGCATTAATTTTTACAGATTTCTTTTTATTATCTACATCTAGCCAGCTAGGTACTACGTTGTCCTGTCCAGTATCTATAGTGTGTTGAATAATTATTAAATCTTTACTTGCATCTTTAATTTCAATAGTATCTCCAGACTTAACTTTATATGAGGGTACATCTACGAACTTACCGTTAATTTTAAAATGCCTATGAGATACAAGTTGCCTAGCTTGAGGTCTAGTTGATGCAAATCCAGCTCTATATATTACATTGTCTAATCTTGACTCCAAAAGTATCAATAGATTTTCACCTGTAATACCAGGCATCCTTGTAGCCTCTTTGTAATAGTTTCTAAATTGTTTTTCCAAAACACCATACATATAACGTACTTTTTGTTTTTCTTTTAGTTGAGTTCCATAATCTGTTTCTCTAACTCTTTTTCTGCCATTTTCACCTGGTGGATATGGCCTATCTTGCAATGCTTTATCACCTTTTCTATTTTCAAAGACGTTGAAACCTATTCTTCTCGAAACTCTTACTCTGGGTCCGGTATATCTAGCCATTATCCTCTTCTTCTTTTCTTTGGCCTACAACCATTATGCGGTGTAGGAGTAATGTCTTTAATAGTTCCAACATCCATACCCATATTTTGCAAAGTTCTAACAGCAGTTTCTCTACCTGCGCCAGTACCACTAATAATTATGTCTAATTTTTGAACACCATACTCTGTAGCTCTTCTAACAGCTTCTTCAGCTGCTACTTGTGCTGCATAAGGTGTTGATTTTCTTGAACCCTTAAATCCTACAGATCCACCGGAAGTCCAAACAATAGTTTCTCCAGAGGGGTTAGAAATATTTATTATCGTATTATTGAAACTTGCTTTTATATGTGCAACTCCTGAAGGTACATTTTTTTTGACTTTCTTTTTTGTTTTTTGATCAGCCATTATTTCAAAGCTTTCTTTTTGCCAGCAATAGCAAACCTAGGGCCTTTACGTGTCCTAGCATTAGTATGAGTTCTTTGACCCCTAACTGGTAGTCCTTTTCTATGTCTTAAACCTTGATAAGTTCCTATTTCAGTTTTTCTTCTAATATTTTGAGATACATCTCGTCTAAGGTCACCCTCTACTCTGTAATTTGCTTCAATATATTTTCTTATTTGTGCAACTTCATCATTGGTTAAGTTACTTACTCTAGTACTCTGATCTATTTTTAAATCTGTACAAATATCTTCTGCTCTTTTTGCTCCAACGCCATGAATGTATTGCAGTGATGCAATAACTCTTTTTTCTCTAGGAATATCTATGCCTGAAATACGTGCCATTAAAAATTAACCTTGCCTTTGTTTATGGCGAGGGTTTCTTTTATTAATAACATAGAGCTTGCCTTTTCTTCTAACGATTTGATCGTTAGGGCCTCTCTTTTTTATGCTGGATTTAACTTTCATTTATGTCTCCAAATTATCCTACCTCTTGTGGGATCATAAGGTGAGACTTCCATCTCAACAGTGTCCCCTGGTAAAATTCTAATGTACCTCATTCTCATTTTTCCTGACACATGTGCCAGTATCTCTGCACCGCTTTCAAGTTGCACCTTAAAAGAAGCGTTTGGTAGGGTCTCCATAACTGTTCCTTGAACTTTAATTATGTTTTTTTCGTTTTCTACCAAAATTAGCCTTGATTATGTGACCGATTTACTAGATTAGTGCGATTTGAAACTATTACAAACACAAAATTAAAATAAGTTTTCAGTAAAAACACGGGTTCCTTCCTCAGTTAATCCAATAGTATGTTCCCAGTGTGCTGATTTTTGACCATCAATAGTCTTAACAGTCCAGCCATCTTTATCAACCATTGTTTCTTCAGAGCCTAAATTAAACATAGGCTCAATACAAATCGCCATTCCCGTCTTCAATTCAAATCCTGTATTTTTCTTACCGTAGTGAGGGACTTGGGGCTCTTCATGCATTTCCTGTCCAATGCCATGACCAACATAATTTTTTACATTTCCTAAGTTCTTTTTTGTAGCTATTTTGTCAATTTTGTGTCCTATCGTACCTAATTTTTGGCCATCTTTGACTAGTTTTACTGCTTCACTTAGTGCGTGTTTAGTAGTCTCTATTAGAAATCTATCTTCATCGGAAATTTCACCAACACCATAGGTAAAAGCGGCATCAGCATGATAGCCCTCATAAGAAACACCAACATCTATTGAAATAACGTCACCCTCTTCAATGAGAGTATTGTTGGGAATTCCATGAACAATTGCATCATTTGGTGAGGCACAAATAAAAGCAGGATATGGTTCATGCCCAGGTGGTGTGTAGCCAAAAAAGCTAGATTTTACATTTGATTTTTCCACAATACTTTTTGCAATATCATCTAAGTCTTTAAGTATCATTCCTGGCTTGGTATTATTAAATATTTCGTAATGTATATTTGAAACAACTTTCCCAGCCTTAATCATTTTTTGAAAGTCCTCAGAAGATTTATAAGTAAGCATATTTGTGTTTAGAATTCTCCTGAAATTAAGTTATAAATATTATCTACTTCTCCAATAGCATTAATATTTACGACAAGGTTTTTTTGCTTGTAATGATCAATTAGTGGTGCTGTATCAAGTTCGTAGACTTTAAGTCTTACACTAATAGATTCCTCTGTATCGTCACTTCTTCCACTAGTCTCACCCCTATATAGTATTCTTCTAACTAACTCCTCATGATTAGCGTCAAAAACAATTACTTTAGATATTTTGAATTGATTACTAATTTCGTCAAGACTTTCGGCTTGAGCAATTGTTCTAGGAAAACCATCAAGTATTGCTCCATTTTTGCAATCGTCAGAATTAAGTCTTTCAATCAGCATTTCAATTACAAGAGAGTCTGGTACTAGCTTACCTTGATCGAGTAAAGTTTTTGCCATATTGCCTAGCTCAGTTCCGTTACTCACATGTTCACGAAGCATATCGCCGGTAGAAATATGAGCAAGATTTTTTTCTTTAGATATTTTTGCTGCTTGAGTTCCTTTTCCAGCTCCAGGAGGACCTAGAAAAATTACTAAATTGCTCAATCAATAAATCCTTCATAGTTACGCATGCTGAGTTGACTTTCAATTTGTTTCATCGTTTCAAGTGCAACACCAACCGTTATAAGAATTGATATACCGCTAAAACCAAGGGGTATGTCCCAAATTACAGATGCGATTGAAGGAAGTACTGCTACTGAAGCTAAAAATACAGAGCCTGGAAGAGTAATTCTATTGATTATATGAGATAAATAATTTGTAGTTGATATACCAGGCCTTACGCCAGGAACAAAACCACCTTGTCTTCTGATCATGTCAGACTGACGAACTGGATCAAATTGAATAGTTGTATAAAAATATGTAAAGAAAATAATTAACATACCAAGGAAAAATACATAAAACCATGTTGTTCCTTGAGAATTAGCTAAATTTATGTCAATCCAATTCCTTATAGCGGCTGTTACATTATTGTCTTGTGGTAAGGAAGTAGCTACTAAGGCTGGAAAAAATAAAATACTTGTTGCAAAGATAACCGGAATAACACCCGCACTATTAACTTTGATAGGTATGTATGTACTTTGTCCTCCCATAACTTTTCTACCTCTTACTCTTTTTGCAAATTGAATTGGAATCCGACGTTGTCCTTGTTCAACATATATTATTCCAACAATCATCAAAATAAACATAACCATAAGGAAAGCAAATTGACCAACTCTGCCTTGTCCAGCAGTGACCTGATAAGAGCTTCCAAACTGTGAAGGTAATTGGCTTACTATGCTTGCAAAGATTATTAAAGACATACCGTTACCAACTCCTCTTTGCGAAATAAGCTCTCCTATCCACATGATAAATGCCGTCCCAGCAGTCATTGTTAAAACTATTAACCCAACTCTAGACGGTGTATAATTTGGAATTAGAGAAATTCCTCCTGTCAAACTTCCTCTCGAAAAAAGATAAGTTAAAGCTGTGGATTGTAATAATGCTAAAACAACAGTTATATATCTAGTCCATTGAGTAATCACTTTTCTTCCAGATTCACCTTCTTCTTGAAGTTTTTGTAATCTAGGTATAACGACAGTTAATAATTGTAAAATAATACTAGCTGTTATATATGGCATAATTCCAAGAGCAAAAACTGAAAATGTTTCTAAAGCTCCCCCAGAAAATAAATTTAAGAGTCCATATATACCGGCTTGTGATCCAGAATCAGTAAGTCTCTGAACAGCATCAAGATCAACCCCTGGGACAGGTACAGCAGCACCTAATCTATAAACTGCAAACATGAAAAGAGTAAAAAAGATTCTTTTTCTTAAATCTGGAATTTTAAAAATGTATCTAAAAATAGATAATTGCATATTTACTCTTTAATAATCTCTACAGAACCGCCAGCACTTTCAATTTTGCCTCTAGCAACTTCGCTTATAGCGTGAACTTTAAGTTCAATTTTCTTTGTAATTTCTCCATCTCCTAAAATTTTAACTAAACCTTTTTTTCTTGTTAATCCCATTTCTCTTAGGATATCAGGAGTTACTTCTCCTTCTATGTTTTTTTCTGCTAATACGTTTAAATTGACAACAACATAGGACATTTTTGGGGCATTGCCAATACCTCTAACTTTTGGAATACGTCTGTAAAGAGGTATCTGGCCTCCTTCAAAATATGCTGGAACGGTTTTTCTTGCACCAGTACCTTTAGTACCTCTACCTGCAGTTTTGCCTCTTTTTCCTGATTCGCCTCTTCCTTTTCTTAATTTTTGCTTAGTAGATCCAGGAGTTGGTTTTAAATGATGGTATCTTAGTTTTTTCATTTAATTAATTTCCTCTATTTCAACCAAATGTTCTATTTTATTTAACATTCCTTGAATCATTGGGTTGATTTCTCTTTCAGTTGATGAGTTAATTTTTTTTAAACCTAAGCTTCTCACGGTTTCTTTAGCTTTTGGCTTTTGTCCAATTAAACTTCTTCTTAATGTAATTTTAACTTTCATCAGCTACTTTCACCTTTTTTTCAGCTTTAGTTTTTTCGTAAGCAGCCACTAGACCAGGGGGTGCAACTTCAGAAGGTTTCTTACCTCTAAGTCCAGCAACGATATCTGGTGTCCGTTGGCTAAGCAATCCATTAATTGTTGCTTTGGCAACATTTAGATGTGTTGGTGAGCCTAATGATTTTGCTAATATATCTTTAACCCCTGCAACTTCCAAAACCTGTCTAGCCGCGCCACCTGCAATAACCCCAGTACCAGGAGCAGCGGGCTTTAGGAGTACTCTTGATGAACCATGCTTACCAATTATAGAATGAACAATTGTTGAGCCTGCCATTGGGATATCTTGTATGTTTTTTTTTGCATCTTCTATGGCTTTTTGAATAGCTAAAGGAACCTCACGACCTTTTCCATATCCAATACCAGCTTTTCCATTTCCATCGCCAACTGCAACAAGTGCAGTAAATGCAAAGTTACGACCACCCTTTACTACTTTTGCAACTCTATTAATGTGTATTACGCTTTCTTGGAGTTCTAATTCAGCCATTAAAATTCTATTCCTTTTTCTCTTATTCCGTCTGCTAGAGATTTAACTCTGCCATGATATATATATCCACCTCTATCAAAAACTGCTTTAGTAATTTTTAAATCAGTTAATTTCTGACCCATTAGTTCCCCTACTTCTTTTGAAGCTTCTGTAGAAAGGTTTTTTGTTTTGACTTCTTTAGAAAGCGTACTCGCAGATGCAATAGTGTTTTGTTTCAAATCATCAATAGCTTGAACATATATATTGTTATTACTTTTAAAAACAGCAAGACGTGGTACTGCAGCTGTACCATTTATTTTTTTTCTAATTCTTATTTTTCTATGTTGTCTTTTATCTTTAATTTTCATAGCTTATATTTATGCTCCTGCTGTAACTGCAGCTTTACCTGCTTTTCTTCTAACATACTCGTCTTGATATCTAATTCCTTTACCTTTATATGGTTCAGGTGGCTTAATAGCTCTAATATTTGCTGCAGCTTGTCCCACCAAAGCTTTATCAATTCCAGATACAATTATTGTGTTCTGGTCTGGCACTTCAAAATTTATATCATCAATCTTTTTAAAAATTACCGGATGAGAAAATCCACATAAAATCTCAATGTCATTTCCCTTTAAAGTTGCTCTGTGTCCAACGCCTTGTAGAAGTAGTGTTTTTTTATATCCCTCTAAAACACCTTCAATATTATTTGCAACTAGAGATCTATAAAGACCATGCAAACTTCTAACTTCGGCAACCTCTGAAGTTCTAGAAAAAATTAATTCATTTTCTTTAACCTCAAACTTTATACGTTCGTCAATTATTTCTGTAGTTAGCTCACCTTTAGGACCTTTTACAACTATTAAATTATTTTCTAGTTTTATTTCTACTTTTTCAGGAATTTCTATTGGTTTATTGCCTATTCTGCTCATGACCATACCTCACAAATAAGTTCTCCGCCTAATTTTCTTTTTCTTGCTTCAGAATCTGGTAACAGACCTCTTGATGTGGAAACAACTACTGTTCCTAATCCACCATTGTTTCTTGGAAGTGAGTCTGAGCCTACATAAAGTCGTCTTCCAGGCTTACTAAGCCTGTTTAATCCTGCAAGAACAGGAGAACCATTTTCAGAATATTTTAAATCAATTTCTATTTGTTTATGTGAACCATCGCCAGATACTTTAACGTCACTTATGTACCCTTCTTCTTTAAAAAGTTTTGAGAGTTCTAATTTAAATCTAGAGTGAGGAACTGACACAGATGGTTTGTTAACCATTGAAGCATTTCTTATTCTTGTTAAAAAATCTGAAATTGGATCTGAATTCATTTTTACCAAGAAGCTTTCTTTATTCCAGGAAGCTCACCTTTTAGTGCTAAGTCTCTGAATGTATTTCTTGACATACCAAACTTTCTGAGTGTACCTCTAGGTCTCCCAGTGACCTCGCATCTGTTTCTATGTCTCGTTGCTGAAGCATCCCGAGGCATTTTCGCAATCTTTTTTTGAGCTTCTCTCTTTTCGTCATAAGAAGTATTCGGATCCTTAACAATTTTAAGAAGTTCTTGCCGTCTTTCTGAATAAACGGAAATAGCTTTTTTTCTCTGATTATTTTTTACTATTTTACTTGTTTTTGCCATAATTAATTCTCCCTAAACGGAAATCCTAGCGTTTGTAATAATACATAACCTTTGTTGTTATCGTTAGCAGAAGTACAAATAGTAATATTCATTCCTCTTATATCCCTAACTTTGTCATATTCTACTTCCGGAAATACTAACTGTTCATTTAGGCCTAAGGTGTAATTCCCGTTACCATCAAAAGATTTCTTGTTAAAGCCTCTGAAGTCTCTTATTCGTGGAACAACAACTTGTATAAATCTATCATAAAATTCCCACATTCTGTCCCCCCTCAAAGTGACTGAAGTTCCGATTGGCATTCCTTCCCTGATTTTAAATCCAGCGATGGATTTTTTGGCTCTTCTAATTACGGGCTTTTGTCCTGAAATTGCAGTTAATTCATTTACCATTGATTCTAAAGCTCTTCCATCAGTTGCAGCTTTGCCATCACCAATATTGATAATTATTTTATCAAGACTTGGAATTTCATTAACATTTTTTAATTGCAAGTCAGTCATTATTTTTTTCTTTAATTCATTATTAAACTGCTCTTTAATTCTAGGGATCATACTTCATCACCTGTCTGTGCTAAAACTCTATATTTTTTTCCGTTTTTATCAAATTTATAACCAACTCTTCCAGCCTTCTTTTTTACTATTAAAGCAACATTAGATACATTTATTGGCATACTTTTGTCAATAACGCCCCCCTGCATCGTTTGACCTTGGGGCTTTTGATGTTTTTTATTTATATTTACACCTTCAACTAATACAGTTCCTTTTTTTGGAAATGCTTGTAGCACTTTACCTTCTTTTCCTGCATCTTTTCCAGATATAATTTTTACAGTATCGCCTTTTTTAATTTTCATTACAAAACCTCTGGTGCTAATGAAACAATTCTCATAAACTTTTTTTCTCTTAATTCTCGACCAACAGGCCCAAAAATTCTTGTTCCTCTTGGTTGTTCCTGTTCATTTATAATTACACATGCATTTTCATCAAAACGAATGTAGGTCCCATCTCTTCTTCTTGTTTCTTTTTTAGTTCTTACAACGACCGCCTGGACAATATCGCCTTTTTTAATCTGACCACCAGGTATTGCATCTTTTACGGTTGCGACAAAAGTATCACCAAGGCCAGCATATCTAATTCTTGAACTTCCTTTTACTTTTATACAAAGAACTTCTTTTGCGCCAGAATTATCTGCAACTTTGAGTCTTGATTCTTTTTGAATCATCTCGCCCTCTCTACAACTTCAGTAACTCGCCATTTCTTAGTTTTAGAAAATGGTTTAGTTTCCATAATTTTTACGGTATCACCAACTTTTGCATCAAAACTTTCATCATGAGCATGAAGCTTTCTTGTTTTTTTAACAATTTTTTTGTATTTAGGATGTGGAAATTGTAATTCTATAGCTACAGTTACGGTTTTCTCACGAATATCAGAAACTACGACGCCTGTTCTAACTTTTCTTGAAGTTCTTTCTACATTTGACATTATTCAACTACCTCTTTATTTAATTTATTTAATTTTTCGGTCAAAACAGTATTAGCCTGTGCAATTTCTTTTTTTATCTTTTTAAATATAGAAGTATCTTCAATTTGGCTAGTAGCAAGTGCAAATCGAGATTCCATAAGCTCTTTTTTTAAATCCACAATTTTATTCTGAAGTTCTTGAACAGAAAGCTCTCTTAAATCATTAACACTCATAAATTGTCTCTCTTAACAAATTTTGTTCTCATAGGAAGTTTGTGACCAGCTTTTCGCATTGCTTCTCTTGCAACATCTTCAGGTACACCTGAAATCTCAAAAAGAATTCTCCCTGGTTTAACAACCGCAACGTAATATTCTACATTTCCTTTACCAGATCCCATCCTTACCTCTGCAGGCTTCTTAGTAATAGGTTTGTGAGGAAAAATATTAATCCACACTTTACCACCACGCTTCATAGTACGTGTGATAGTAATTCTTGCTGCTTCGATTTGTCTAGCCGTAACATAAGAAGTCTCTAATGCTTGGATGCCAAAATCACCAAAAGCAACAACATTCCCACCTTTTGAATTACCTTTTCTTCTTCCTCTATGGGATTTTCTATATTTTGTTTTTTTTGGCATTAACATTATTTACTCTTCTTCTAAAATGGATTTATCTTCTAAAATAGACTTTTCTTCTTCGAATTTTGCTTGTGCAACTTCTTTTGTGATCTTTTTACCACCACCGGCTTCTACAATCTTTGATACTTGCTCTTCATTTGCTTTTTTACCACCACCGGCTTCTAAAATTTTAGAATCTTTTTTCTCACCAACTGCAGCTTCCGCTCTTGATTTGACTGATTTCACTCTTCCAGCTGCTGGGCCTCCGCTTGCAAGATTCGCTTCAGCAGAAATTTTTTCTTGTCTTAATTTATTTGAACCTACTACGTCACCCTTGTAAACCCAAACTTTTACTCCAATAGCTCCTACAGTAGTGTGAGCAGCTGCTCTTCCAAAATCAATATCTGCGCGCAGTGTATGTAGAGGAACCCTTCCTTCTCTATACCACTCTCTTCTTCCCATTTCAGCACCACCTAATCTGCCGGAACATTCAACCCTAACTCCTTCTGCTCCTGCTTTTAATGCTGCTGATACAGCGCGCTTCATAGCTCTTCTAAAAGCTACCCTATTTTCTAATTGATCTGCAATTCCTCTGGCTAAAAGTTGAGCATCTAACTCAGCTTCTCTAATTTCTATAATATTTAATTTGACTGGTTGTTTAGATAGCTTTTCAATACCTTTTCTTAATCTATCTGCTTCAACACCTTTTCTCCCAATTACAACACCGGGTCTTGCAGTATGGATGTCAACAGTTAATGTTCCACCTTTGTCTCTTCTTTCGATATCAACTCTAGAAACAGCTGCTTTTGGAAGTTCCTTAATTAAAAAGTTCCTTATTTGGTAATCTTGATTTACTAATTCTTTATAATCTTTGCTATTAAACCAGCGTGATTTCCAGTCATTGACGATACCTATTCTAAAAGCATATGGATGTGTTTTTTGACCCATTATTCACTCAAGCTTTCTAATTCAATCAACAAATGTGTTGTCCTTTTATTAATTCTCCCTGCTCTACCTCTAGCCCTTGGTCTAAATCTCTTTAATGTAGGACCTTCATCAGCAATAGCTTTAGAAATATATAAATCTGATGAATTTAGATTATAGTTTGCTTCAGCATTTGCAATTGCGCTTTCAAGAAGTTGCTTTATTTCAGTTGCCGCTTTTCTTTTTGTAAATGTTAAAACGTTTAATGCATCTTGAACATCTAAACCTCTAATCAAATTTAAAACTAATCTCATTTTATAAGGTGATTGCCTCAGATATTTACCTTGAGCTTTTACAGTTGTTTTTTCCATTAGCTTTGTCCCGGATGTCCTTTAAATGTTCTTGTAGGAGAAAATTCTCCAAGTTTATGTCCCACCATAGCTTCTGTTATAAATATAGGTAGATGTTGCCTTCCATTATGAACAGCAATAGTCAAACCAACCATTTCTGGAACAACGGTTGAACGACGACTCCATGTTTTAATTACACTTTTATTACCAGCATTTTGAGCTTCTTCTACCTTCTTTAGTAGATGCTCATCAACGAAAGGTCCTTTTCTTAAACTTCTTGACATTTTAATTTCTACCTTTTTGAGATCTTCTTCTCACAATAGATTTGTTACTATATTTCTTTTTCTTTCTTGTCTTTTTCTCAGGCTTTCCCCAGGGGCTAACAGGAACTCTACCACCAGATGACTTTCCTTCTCCACCACCGAGGGGGTGATCAACAGGGTTCATCGCAACACCTCTAGTTTGAGGTCTAACACCTTTCCATCTACTTCTTCCCGCTTTTCCTAATTTTGTTAATTCTGCTTCTGCATTACCGACAGTTCCAACAGTTGCTCTACAATCCATTGATACATTTCTCATTTCACCAGAGGGAAGTCTTAATAATGCGGATCCTCCTTCTTTGCTCATTAACTGAACGGATGAACCAGCAGAACGTGCCATTTTTGCACCTCCACCTGGTCTTAACTCAACTGCATGAACAAAAGTTCCAGCTGGTATATTTCTCAATGGGAGACAATTTCCATCTTTAATATCTGCTTTAGAGCCCGATTCAACAATAGAATCAACTTCAATTCCATCTGGTGCAATAATATATGCCTTTTCACCATCAATATAGTGAAGCAGCGCAATTCTGGCATTTCTATTTGGATCATATTCAATTCCGGCAACTCTAGCCTGAATGCCGTCTTTAACTCTCTTGAAATCTATAACTCTATATTTCTGCTTGTGACCGCCGCCTCTATGACGCGATGTAATACGTCCTTTGTTGTTTCTTCCGCCTGAAGACTTTTTAGATTGAAGAAGTGATTTTTCAGGTTTCTTTTTAGTAATATCTTTAAAGTCAGTTGCAACTTGTCCTCTCATGCCGGGGGTTACTGGTCTAATTTTCTTTGATCCCATACTTAAACCCCGAAAGCCTCTATTGTTTCACCTTCAGAAAGCGTGACAATTGCAATCTTTCTTGTGCTTTGTTGACCAAAAACGTACCCAAAACGTTTCTTCTTACCTTTTCTATACATTGTATTTACCCTCAAAACATTTACATCAAACATTTGCTCTACTGCTTTTTTAATCTGTGGCTTATCAGTCTTAGGGTGTACAAAAAAAGTATATGAATTTGAATCGGCTATTCTATCGTAAGATTTTTCAGAAATTACTGGAGCAATGAGTATATCTTCTAAATACTTCATAAATCTTCTCCTAAAAACTGTGACATTGCGTTAGTAGAAAAAATTGTATCGTCAGTTGAAATTACATCTATTGCTGCGAGTTTCTTAACAGATACTAATCTTGATTCTTTAATATTTCTAAATGACTTGTACAAATTTTCATCTCCATCTGAATAAACAAAAGTAAAACTTTTTTTTATACCAAATTCTTCAATTGAAGAAACTGCTAGTTTAGTTGAAGGTGCTTCAAAGCCAGTTCCATCAATAACAAATACAGAATCTTCTGAAATTCTTTGTGAAATTGCCATAGATAATGCTTTAGTTTTCATTTTTTTAGGTGTTCTATCTTTATACACTCTTGTACCAGGTCCATGTGCTACTCCACCGCCAACAAATTGAGGAGACCTCAAAGAACCTTGTCTTGCCCGACCTGTACCTTTTTGTGCCCAAGGTTTTGCACCTGTACCAGATACTTGTGCTCTTGTTTTTACAGTTGCAGTGTTGTTTCTGTAGTTTGTTCTGCTACCTTTTACTACTTGATGCAGTAGTCCTATATTAATTTCCTCGATAGGATCAAAACTATATTGTTTTTTAGTAACTTTATTATCTTTAGTATTCAAAGTATCTATTTTTACAGTCATCGTTTAACTTTCACGGCTTTTTGTACTTTAACTATATTTCCTTTATTACCTGGGACAGACCCATTAACTAATAAATAGTTTTTTTCTTCGTTAAGGCCAACGATTGTTACTGACTGTATCGTGGTCTTATCATTGCCCATTCTTCCAGCCATTTTTTGACCTTTAAACACATGACCAGGATATGAGGCATTACCAATAGAACCACCTGCTCTATGCACTTTATGAACACCATGGCTTGCTTTTTGACCCGAAAAATTGTGTCGCTTCATAACACCAGCAAAACCTTTACCTTTAGATAAGCCAGAAATGTCAACTTTCTGGCCTACTTCAAATATGTCAGAAACTTTTACAATAGAACCAGGGCTTATTTCAAAACTGTCATCTATTTCAACTTCAAAAACTATTTCACCTGGCTCAGAATTATATTTTTTAAAATGATTTTTGAGGGGTTTTGTCGAATTTTTTTTAGAACCAATAGTTAATTGTGCAGCACTGTATCCATCAATATCATTATTTTTTACCTGTACTACTCTGCAGTCAGAAACATCAAGCACTGTAACACCCAATGCTTTAGAGTTTTCATCATAAATTTGGGTCATTCCTACTTTTCTAGCGATTAAAGTGTTCATAGCTTAATCTCTACTTCCACACCTGCAGGTAAATCAAGTCTCATAAGAGAATCAACAGTTTTAGGAGTAGGTTCAACAATGTCAATTAAGCGTTTGTGAATTCTCATTTCAAAATGTTCACGTGATTTTTTATCAACGTGCGGGGATCTAATTACACAATATCTATGAATTTGTGTTGGCAAAGGAATGGGGCCCTTCACTTTAGCTTGTGTTTTAAGAACCGTTTCTGCAATTTTACGAGCAGATTCATCAACAACATAGTTGTCGTAAGCTTTAAGCTTTATTCTAATTTGTTGTCCTTTTGCCATTTTTTCCTCAAAAAAAAACCGGGAGTTTGAATTCTACTCCCGGTTAATTTTTATTACTCTATAACTTTTGTCACCTGTCCGGCTCCAACAGTTCTACCACCTTCTCTAATTGCGAACTTCACTCCCTCTTCCATTGCAATTGGGGATATTAGTTCTACAGAGATAGATACGTTGTCACCAGGCATAACCATTTCAGTACCATCACCTAAAGTCACTTCTCCTGTGACATCAGTTGTTCTGAAATAAAATTGTGGCCTATATCCTTTAAAGAATGGGTTGTGTCGACCACCCTCTTCTTTTGTAAGAACATAAACTTCTGCCTCAAACTTAGTATGAGGTGTAATTGATCCAGGCTTTGCAATAACCTGACCTCTTTCAACATCTTCTTTGTCAATTCCACGTAATAGGAGTCCGACATTATCACCAGCTCTACCTTCATCAAGAAGCTTTCTAAACATCTCCACACCAGTACATACTGATTTGGTTGTTTCTCTGATTCCAACGATCTCAACTTCCTCGTTTACATTAACAATACCTTGTTCGATTCTTCCTGTTACAACAGTACCTCTACCCGTGATAGAAAATACATCTTCAACAGGCATTAAGAATGGTTTGTCAACAATTCTTGTTGGTTCTTCAATATAAGAATCGACTTGGTCCATTAATTCTTTTACGGCATTGATTCCTTCTTCTTTCCCTTCAAGAGCAGCAAGCGCTGAACCTTTAACAACAGGAACATCATCTCCTGGAAAGTCGTATTCGTTTAATAATTCTCTAACTTCCATTTCTACAAGATCTAAAAGCTCATCATCATCTACTTGATCGACTTTATTAAGGAATACTGCAATAGCTGGTACACCAACTTGCCTTGCTAGTAGAACGTGCTCTCTAGTTTGTGGCATTGGACCATCTGCTGCAGAAACAACCAAAATCGCTCCATCAACTTGCGCTGCGCCTGTGATCATATTCTTCACATAATCAGCATGACCAGGCATGTCTACGTGAGCATAATGCCTATTTTCAGTTTCATACTCAACGTGAGCAATCTGGATTGTGATTCCTCTTTCCCTCTCTTCAGGGGCTTTGTCAATATCTTCAAAAGCTGTAACATCACCTGCACCAGCATCAGCTAAAACTTTTGTTATAGCGGCCGTCAATGTGGTTTTACCGTGGTCAATGTGTCCCATTGTACCAACGTTCACATGAGGCTTGCTACGGTCAAATTTTTCCTTTGACATATTTTCTCCTTTTTTTTAAATCTAAACCTATTTAGGTTTAAACTTCTACCTCTACTCCACGAATACTCGCAGTTATTTCTTTAGTTATGCTGTCTGGTACGTCTTCATAACTATCAAACTGCATCGTAAATGTTGCACGGCCTTGTGTTCGAGAACGCAAATCAGTTGCGTATCCAAACATTTCTGATAACGGTACTTTTGCATTGACGACCTTTGCTGATCCTCTTTGCTCCATTTCAGCTATCTTTCCTCTTCTTGAGGAAAGATCTCCGACAACATCTCCCATGAAATCTTCAGGTGTTACTACCTCTACTGTCATAACCGGTTCAAGTAATTTAACTCCAGCTTTTTTTGCACCATCTTTCAGTGCCATAGATCCAGCAATTTTAAAAGCCATTTCTGACGAGTCAACATCATGATATGTTCCATCTTTAAGTGTTGCTCTTATATTTACGAGCGGATATCCAGCTAACACTCCTGTTTCCATTGCTGATTCTACTCCAGCATTAACTGACGGTATATATTCTTTTGGAATTCTACCGCTCTTAATTAAGTCAACAAATTCATAACCATCATTAATTGGCTCTAACTCCATAATTACGTGACCGTACTGTCCACGACCACCACTCTGTCTGATATATTTTGCCTCAATATCAGTTTTTTTCTTTAAAGCTTCTCTATATGCAACCTGAGGCTTACCGATATTTGCTTCAACTTTAAATTCTCTTTTAAGTCTATCAACTAAGATATCTAGATGTAATTCACCCATACCGGATATTATTGTCTGACCTGTCTCTTCATCTGATTGGACACGGAAAGTAGGATCTTCTTCAGCTAATTTTTGGAGGCCTTCTGATAATTTTTCTTCATCTGCTTTAGATTTTGGCTCAATAGCAACAGATATAACAGGCTCTGGAAATGTCATCGATTCTAACTGAATTAGCTCAGAAGAATCTGATAAAGTATCACCTGTTTTAGCATTTTTCAGTCCAACTCCTGCAACGATATCACCAGCACAAATAAAATCAATATCTTCTCGTGAATTGGAATGCATTCTTAAAATTCTTCCTAATCTTTCTTCTTTACCAGTCGTAGTGTTGGTGACTTTGTCACCTTTGTTAAGTGTTCCCGAATAAACTCTAAAATATGTAAGCTTACCTACATGAGGATCACTAACCACCTTAAATGCAAGTGCAGAAAATGGATCTTCATCACTGTGTGATCTTGATAATTCATTTTCTTCATCTCCAGGCTTAAATCCTGTTACATCTTCAATATCTAAAGGTGATGGTAAATAATCAACTACAGCATCTAACAAAAGTTGCACTCCTTTGTTTTTAAATGCACTACCTGCAAGAACTGGCACAAACATACCCTCAAGAGTTCCTTTTCTTATTGCTTTTTTAATATCTTCAGCAGTTAACTCTTCATCGGCAAAATATTTTTCTAAAACGTCATCATCGGCTTCAGCAACTACATCTAAAAGCTCTTGTCTTTTTAATTGTGCCTCTTCAAGCATGTCTTCAGGTACTTCATTAATATCCCATTCAGAACCATCATCTTTGGACCAAGTATGCGATTTCATTTCAACTAAATCAATGACTCCAACAAAATCAGCTTCAGAACCTATGGGTATATGTAATACTGCAGGCTTTGCCTCTAACCTATCAATAATTGATTGAACATCAAAATCAAAATCAGCCCCGGTTCTGTCTAGCTTGTTAACAAAACATATTCTAGGAACATTATATTTATCAGCCTGTCTCCATACAGTTTCAGACTGTGGCTCGACTCCTGCTACACCATCGAAAACTGCAACTGCTCCATCAAGAACTCTTAATGACCTTTCTACTTCTACTGTAAAATCTACGTGACCGGGTGTATCAATAATGTTAATTGTGTGATTGTCCCAACTACAAGTTGTTGCTGCTGAGGTAATAGTTATTCCTCTTTCTTGCTCTTGTTCCATCCAGTCCATAACAGCTGCACCGTCATGAACTTCACCAATTTTGTAAGTTTTACCCGTGTAATATAAAACTCGCTCTGTAAGAGTCGTTTTACCAGCATCGATATGTGCCATTATTCCAATGTTTCTTAAATTATTTAAATCAAATTCTCTAGTCATTAATTACCACCTGTAATGAGCAAATGCTCTATTTGATTCAGCCATTTTGTGAACATCTTCCCTTTTCTTTACAGAAGCTCCTGTTTTATTACTTGCATCTAAGATTTCTCTGCCGAGTCTTTCGGACATAGTCTTTTCTCCTCTTTTTCTAGAGGAATCTACCATCCAACGAATAGCTAAAGTAGTACTTCGTCTTTGTGGAACTTCCATTGGGACTTGGTAATTAGTTCCACCAACTCTTCTTGATTTTGTTTCTATTTGAGGCCTAACATTTTCAAAAGCATCTTTCAAAGTATTAAGAGGATCTGCACTTGTTTGTTTTTCAACAAGCTGTAAAGCAGAGTATACAATATTGCTTGCTAGGTCTTTTTTTCCATCAAGTAAAACTTGATTTATAAGTTGAGAGACCAATAAGCTGTTATAAATAGGGTCAGGTTCTGGCTTTCTCTTTAATGATGGTCCTCTTCTCATTTACTTTAACCCTTTTTACTTCCATATCTTGATCTTGCTTGTTTTCTGTCTGTAACACCAGCTGTGTCAAGGGCACCTCTAATAACTTTATACCTAACTCCAGGTAAGTCTTTAACTCTTCCACCCCTAACTAAAACTATTGAGTGCTCTTGAAGATTATGACCTTCACCGGGTATGTAAGCAGTAACTTCAGTACCTGTTGAAAGCCTCACTCTACAAACTTTACGTAAAGCTGAGTTAGGTTTTTTAGGCGTGACGGTGTACACACGAGTGCAAACTCCCCTTCTTTGAGGAGACCCTTTAAGTCCCGGTGTCTTTTCTTTTGACACCTTAGACTTTCTACCTTTTCTAACCAACTGTTGCGTTGTAGGCATAGTTATTCCAATCTAATTTTTACTAATTTGGCTTACCGAAAAAGAAGTATATGACGAATTTAAACTTACAACAACCTTATTTTTATAAGTTTTTTATTCATCCTCCACTTCATTTTCATCACCTAACATAGCTAGCCACTGTGCAGGATTTGGTAATGCTTCATCTTCTGATTCTTCAGAGGTTGATGCCATAAATCCTAGTTCAGAAACTTCAGGAGCATCAGGAAGAGAAGGTTTCATACTTTGATAAGCATTAGAACCAGTTCCGGCAGGAATCAATGTTCCAATAATAACATTCTCTTTTAGGCCTGAAAGAGAATCATTGCTTCTCTTCATTGCAGCCTCAGTCAGTACTCTTGTAGTTTCTTGAAAAGATGCCGCTGATAACCATGAGTCTGTTGCAAGGCTAGCTTTTGTGATACCCATAAGCTCAGGTCTTCCTTCAGCTGGTACTTTTCCTTCTTTGACTAATTCTTGATTAGTCTTTCTAAATAATGTTGAATCAGCAAGTTCATTTGGTAAAAAGTCAGAATTGTTTGATTTTACAATTCTTACCCTTCTTAACATTTGACGAACTATCATTTCAACATGTTTGTCATGAACTTCAACTCCTTGATCTCTGTAAGTCTTTTGGACTTCATCAACCAAGTATTCTTGACATGCTCTTACACCGTTTATTTGTAAAACTTCTTTAGGATCTTTTGGACCTGTTGTTAAGGATTGACCTGCTTCTAATTTATCTCCTTGATTAACAAGAAGCGTTTGTCTTCTTAATACTAAAAGTTCAAATTCATCTTTTTCATTTGCAATAAGTACATTTCTGTTACCTTCAGGTGTTATTTCTATAGATTTTACTTTTCCCTGAATAGGTGAGAGAACTGATTTACCTTTTGGAGTTCTAGCTTCAAATAGTTCTACAATTCTAGGAAGTCCAGATGTAATATCTAAACCTACAACACCACCAGTATGAAAAGTTCTCATTGTCAACTGAGTACCAGGTTCACCAATTGATTGAGCTGATATAATTCCGACAGCTTCTCCAACCTCTACTGGCTTACCAGTTGCCAAACTGAAGCCATAACAAAGAGGGTCCATTGATTCAGGATTTAGTGAATTGAAAGGAGTTAGTACATTAACATCTTCTACTCCCGACTTTGCAATACCATCCAAAACTTCAGCATCAATATAGGTACCCTTAGACAACTTAATTCCATTATCTAATTCAACTACTTTTTTATCTTTTTTAATGTCTTCTGATAAAACACGCCCGTACAAAGTAGAGTGTAAATATCTACTTAGCTTTCCATCTATAATGATTTTCTTATTAGTTCCACGCCAATCAATATTCTCATCACCTATGTCTTTAACTACAATACCTGCAGCAACATCTACTAATCTTCTTGTAAGATAGCCTGAGTCAGCAGTTCTTAGAGCTGTGTCAGCAAGACCTTTTCTAGCTCCGTGTGTAGAGATAAAATATTCAAGAACTGACATACCTTCTCTAAAGTTACTTTTAATTGGACTTTCGATAATATCACCTTTAGGGTTTGCAACTAAACCTCTCATGCCAGCTAATTGTCTAACTTGCATCATATTTCCTCTAGCACCAGATTTGACCATCATATCAACAGGATTAAACTCTTCAGACTCAAGCTCAGCACTCATTGCATATTGAACTTGATCTGTAGCTTCATTCCATATTTCAATAACCTTTTGTTTACGTTCAGTTTCAGTAATAATGTCATCTTTAAAAAGTTTTTCTACTTTTTCAGCTTCAGCTTCATATTTTTCGAGTATTTGTTTTTTATTAGGTGGAGTTTTTACATCATTCATTGCCACTGTCAAGCCTGCTTTTGCACCAAATGTAAAACCAACAGACTTCATGGAATCTAAAAAGACTCTAAGTTCTGCTTTGTTATATCGCTCAATAACTTCTGAGATTATTTTTTTCATTTCTGGTTTTCTTATTGAAGCCTGAATATAAGGAAAATCTGAAGGCATAATTGAATTAAAATGTAATCTTCCTAGTGTAGTCTGGGTAAGTTGATTTCCATCAAGTGGATCTTTAGTTAGAAGTTCAGAAAATCTACCTTTTAGTTCAGAATGCATTTCAGAACTTCCTGCTAAATCTCCAACTCTAACATTTATTGGTGTTTGCAAACCAATGTGTCCACTCTCATATGCGACTTGAGCTTCATTGAAATCAACAAAATTAAATTTTGCAGTATCTAACTCTTCATGACATTCAGTTATGTAATAAAGACCGATGACCATATCTTGACTAGGAGATACAATCGGATTTCCTGATGCAGGAGACAAAACGTTATTTGTTGAAAGCATCAAGACTCTTGCCTCAGCTTGGGCTTCTGCAGATAAAGGTACATGGACAGCCATTTGGTCTCCGTCAAAGTCGGCATTAAAAGCCTCACATACTAATGGGTGTACTTGTATTGCTTTACCTTCCACGAGTATTGGTTCAAATGCTTGAATACCTAGTCTGTGTAATGTTGGTGCTCTATTTAATAAGACAGGATGTTCCTCAATAACTTCAGCTAATACATCCCAAACTTGCGCTCTTGATCTTTCAACCATTCTTTTTGCTGATTTTATATTTTGGGCAA
The DNA here is from genome assembly GCA_902555985.1 of uncultured Candidatus Actinomarina sp. Classification (GTDB taxonomy): domain Bacteria; phylum Actinomycetota; class Acidimicrobiia; order Actinomarinales; family Actinomarinaceae; genus Actinomarina. The sequence goes on along the minus strand of CACDUI010000001.1, from coordinate 261,304 downwards.
GACCAAGCTCTACTAAACGTTTCATAACAAAAGGTTTGAACAATTCTAAAGCCATCATTTTTGGAAGTCCGCATTGTTGAAGTTCTAAATGCGGGCCAACAACAATTACTGATCTTGCAGAGTAATCAACTCTTTTACCAAGAAGGTTTTGTCTAAACCTTCCTTGTTTACCCTTCAACATATCAGAAAGTGACTTAAGACCTCTACCTCCAGCTCCGGCTACAGCACGACCTCTTCTACCATTGTCAAATAGTGCGTCTACAGATTCTTGTAACATTCTCTTTTCATTACTAATAATTATGTCGGGAGCACCTAATTCAATAAGTTTTTTTAATCTGTTGTTCCTGTTTATCAATCTTCTATATAGATCGTTTAAATCTGATGTTGCAAATCTACCACCATCTAATTGAACCATTGGACGAAGTTCTGGAGGAATCACTGGAACAACTTCTAAAATCATAGCTTCAGGTGGGTTTTTACCATCAGCAAATGGCTTTATTACTTTCATTCTCTGAATTGCTCTCTGGCGTCTTTGTGCTGACTTAGAATCTAAATCTGTATCTAGTTTTTCCATTTCAGCTTTTAGATCAACAAGTTGAACTAATTCCCTAACAGCTTCTGCTCCCATTCCGCCGGTAAAGTACTCATCGTATTTATCAATCATTTCACGCCATAATGTGTCATTTTCAATAAGTGTTTTTGGTTTAAGTGTTTTTAGTGTAGAAAATGCCTCTTCAATAACTTTAATTTCAGCGTCAGACTTAACTTTTTTTTGTTTTATCTCTTTTTCAACTTCTTTTTTTCTAATTTGGATTTCTGGCTCAGGAATTTTTGCATTTTCCATAGCTTTAATTTCAGTATCCATTTGTTTAATTCTTTTTTGTTCCCATTCTTCAAAATCTTCATTTACAATCTCTACTTCAGCTACAACGGCTTCTTCAATTTCGGCTAAATCTTTAGTTCTTTTTTTTGTATCAATAGAAACTACTAAGTACGCTGCAAAATAAATAACTTTTTCAAGTTCTTTTGGAGACATGTCAAGAAAATAACCTAGCCTGCTTGGAACTCCTTTGAAATACCAAATGTGAGTTACTGGTGCAGCAAGCTCTATGTGTCCCATGCGTTCTCTTCTTACTTCACGTCTAGTTACTTCTACCCCACAACGTTCACATACAATACCTCTATATCTAATTCTTTTATATCTACCACAAGAGCACTCCCAGTCTTTAGTAGGACCAAAAATTCTTTCATCAAAAAGTCCATCTTTTTCCGGTTTAAGAGTTCTGTAGTTTATTGTTTCAGGTTTTTTTACTTCACCAAAAGACCAGCTTCTCATTTGGTCCGAAGTTGCCAGACTTATGCTTAATTCATCAAAGATTTTATCCATTATTTATACCTCTGCTTCATCTTGTTCTGGTCTTGTCATGTCAATTCCTAAAGTTTCTGCTGTTTTAACATATTCATCACTAATATCTTTCATTGAGATTTCTTCACCTGCTGATAATATTTCAACATTTAGACATAAGCTTTGCATTTCTTTTAAAAGAACTTTAAATGACTCGGGTATACCAGGTTCAGGAATATTATCTCCTTTAACTATTGACTCATATACTTTAACTCTTCCAACTGTGTCATCTGACTTAATGGTTAGTAACTCTTGCAGTGCATAACTTGCTCCATATGCTTCTAGTGCCCAAACTTCCATTTCTCCAAACCTTTGTCCACCAAACTGTGCTTTTCCACCTAAAGGCTGTTGGGTAATCATTGAGTATGGACCAGTGGATCTTGCGTGTATCTTTTCATCAACTAAATGGATTAATTTTAATATATATGTGTATCCGACAGTAATTTTTGAATCAAATGATTCCCCTGTTCGACCATCATATAAGGTTGCTTTTCCATTTTCATCAACCATCATATTTCCATCTCTATTAGTATTAACATTTCTCAAAATCTCATGGATCTCATCTTCATCAGCACCGTCAAAAACCGGAGTAGAGATAAGTGTTCCTGGTTTAGCACCGCCTGAAGCCTTAGTTTTACCCTTATACTCATTCCATCCTTGATCTGCAGCCCAACCAAGATGAGTTTCCAAAATTTGACCGAGATTCATTCTACTTGGAACACCTAAGGGTGAAAGCATGATGTCTAGTGGGGTTCCGTCTTCCATATAAGGCATGTCTTCTACAGCAAGGATTTTTGAGATTACTCCTTTGTTACCATGACGTCCAGACAACTTGTCACCAACTTGTATTTTTCTTTGTATTGCTACATAAACTCTTACTTTTTGGTTAACACCAGGTGGCAAATCTGCGCCGTCATCACGTTTTAAAATTTGAACATCAATAACTTTTCCTCTTTCACCGTGAGGGACTCTTAATGAAGTATCTCTAACTTCTCTAGCTTTTTCTCCGAAAATTGCTCTTAAAAGTCTTTCTTCTGGGGTTAACTCTGTTTCACCTTTTGGAGTAACTTTCCCAACAAGGTAATCGCCTGGTGATACTTCTGCTCCAATCCTAACTATTCCCATTTCATCTAAATCCATGAGCACTTCTTCAGCTACATTAGGAATATCTCTTGTTATTTCCTCTTCTCCAAGTTTTGTATCACGAGCTTCTATTTCATGCTCGGCAATGTGTACTGAAGTCAATACGTCTTCTTTTACCAATCTTTCAGAAATTACAATTGAATCTTCAAAGTTATATCCGTCCCACGGCATATATCCAACAAGTAAATTTTTACCTAATGCTAATTCTCCACCTTGAGTGCTCGGACCATCTGCTAAAACATCTCCGGGTTTTACCTTTGTGCCAACCTTAACAAGAGGTTTTTGATTCCAGCTTGTTGCCTGGTTTGATCTTTTAAATTTTAATACTTCAAATCTATGTTTTTTATTTGTTCCTTCTTCTTTAACTGTAATTTCATCACCCGAGACTTCTTCAACAATTCCAGATATATTTGAAATAAGTGCTTCTCCCGAATCACGAGCAACATTTTCTTCCATTCCTGTTCCAACATAAGGAGCTTCTGTTTTCACCAACGGGACAGCTTGTCTTTGCATATTAGATCCCATTAATGCTCTATTAGCATCATCATGTTCTAGAAAAGGAATCAAGGCAGTTGTTACAGAGCATATTTGCTTTGGGCTAACATCCATAAAGTCAATTTCTTTATCTGAAACGAAAGCTACTTCACCACCATTTTGTCTAGATAGAACTCTTTTGTTTTGAAAAGTTCCATCATCTTTAAGAGGCGCATTTGCTTGAGCAATTGTGTAGTTATCTTCTTCAGCAGCAGTTAAATAAACTGCTTTGTTTGTTTTAACTACACCATTTTCAACTTTCCAATAAGGAGTTTCGATAAATCCAAATTTATTTACTCTACCGTAAGTAGCGAGAGTACCAATAAGTCCAATGTTTGGACCTTCTGGTGTTTCAATTGGACACATTCTGCCATAGTGGGATGGATGAACATCTCTAACTTCAAAACCGGCTCTTTCCCGAGAAAGACCGCCGGGGCCCAATGCAGATAACCTTCTTCTGTGTGTTAATCCAGCAATAGGGTTTGGCTGATCCATAAACTGACTTAATTGACTTGTTCCAAAAAATTCCTTGAGAGATGCTTGTATTGGTCGAATATTAATTAATGATTGAGGTGTAATAGCTTCTGGTTCTTGAGTAGTCATCCTCTCCCTAACAACCCTCTCTAACCTACTTAATCCAACTCGTACTTGATTTTGAACTAATTCACCAACAGTTCTGATTCTTCTGTTTCCAAAGTGATCTATGTCATCTAGTCGAACTGGGATTTCTTTACCCTTATTATTGATAAAGCTACCTTCACCAGCATGTAAAGCAATAACATATTTTATTGAATCAATCATGTCTTCTATTCTTAACATGCCATCATCTTCAGTGGTATACGATTCTGCGTCTTTCTCTCCGTATTGTCTGCCAAGTTTTTGTTCTACTTTGTATCTACCAACTTTGGTTAAATCGTATCTCTTTGGAGTGTAGAACATTTGTTTTACCAAATTTCTTGCAGACTCAACAGTTGCTGGCTCTCCTGGTCTTAATTTTCGATATAAATCTATTAAAGCTGCCTCTCTAGAAGTGTCTGGATCTCGCTCAATAGTGTTTCTTACAGATGGATAATCACCAAGTAAATCAATTGCATCTTCTTTATTTTCAATAACATCAAGAGCCATCAAAAATCCAGTGATATGTTGCCTTCTTTTTCTGTCAACTCTCACACCAAGGGTATCTCTTTTATCTGTATCAAATTCTAACCAAGCACCTCTCCCCGGAATCATTTTTCCAATAAATACTTCTTTATCTGAAGTTTTATCAATTTCTTGTGAAAAATAAACTCCTGGTGATCTAACCAGTTGGCTAACAATCACTCTTTCCGTTCCATTTATTATGAAAGTTCCTGTATCAGACATTATTGGAAAGTCACCAAGAAAAACTGTTTGTTGTTTTATTTGGCCAGTTTCTCTATCTAAAAACTGTGCAGTTACATATAGGGGTTGCGAATAAGTTGAGTCGGTAATTTTACAATCTTCAAGAGTTTTTAGAGGCTCTTCAAAATAATGATTCAAAAACTCTAGTGAAAATCTTCCAGAAAAATCTTCTATCGGGGAAATTTCATCAAGTATTTCTTTGAGACCCTCTTCAATAAACCATTTGAATGAATCTTTTTGTATAATTAATAAATCTGGAATATCTAGAACTTTAGGAATTTTTGCAAATGAAAGTCTAGAATTCTGAACAGCGGACAACAAGCCTCCTCAAAAATTAAATAACAGCTACCCGAAAGGTAGAGTATATTAGTACTTATTATTTAAGCAAACAAATAATTAATAAATTATTTGAGTTCTACAGTTGCGCCAGCACCTTCTAAAGCTTCTTTAGCTTTATCAGCATCTTCTTTAGAAGCGCCAGTTAAAATGTCTGATGGAGCACCGTCAACAAGTTCTTTAGCTTCTTTAAGCCCCAGACTTGTTAAGCCTCTTACTTCTTTGATGACTTGGATTTTTTGTGATCCAGCTTCAGCAAGAACTACATCAAAAGAATCTTTTTCAGCAGCTCCAGCATCATCTCCGCCCCCAGCTGGTGCAGCCGCAACAGCTACAGGTGCTGCAGCAGTAACATCAAATTTTTCTTCAAATGCGTCTAAAAACTCTTTAAGTTCCAAAACAGTCATTTCTTCAAAGACGGCAAGTAACTCGTCACTTGTCATTTTTGCCATTAGTTATTCCTCCTCTTTATTAACTTCATCAGAAGCAACTTCTTCATCATTTGAATTAGTTACTTCAGAAACTTCTTCACCATTAGCTTTTTTATCAACTAAAGCACTTAAAGCATAAGCAGCTTTATTTATTACAGCCTTTGCACCTACAGCAACTTTTACTAGTGGAGCATTAAATCCACCAGCAATTTTTGCCAAAAGTACATCTCTAGGCTCAATTTCAGCTAAAACATTTAATTGATCAAGTGTAAGTGGCTCTGACTCCATTAAGCCACCTTTTACAACGAAAGCTTCATTTTCTTTAGAAAATTCTTTTAAAACCTTAGCAGCTTCAACAGGATCTGATTCAATTACAGCTATACCTGTAGGTCCAGAGAAATAATCATTAAGAGAGTCTAATCCTATATTTTCTGCAGCTCTTTTTGCTAAAGACATTTTTACAACATTGAAAGAAGCACCTGCATTTTGTAATTCTCTTCTAAGTTTGGTTTGCTGGGTAACAGTCAATCCTCTGTATTCTGCAAGCACTAAAGCATTTGCAGATTTGAACAATTCTTCTAGGTCTTTTACAACCTTTACTTTATCTTCTCTAACCATAAAAAAAATCCTTATATACCAAGGACCTAAAAGTTTTACCTACGTTAGATTTACATTAACAACTAACGGTCTTTGGTTTTAATTGTCAGATTTAAATATAAACCATATACAAAAATAAATGCAAATTATTTAATTGTTTATATCAACAATAATTGAAGGTCCCATGGTAGAGGACATATGTATATTTTTTATAAATTCGCCTTTTGATGAAGATGGTTTTGCCTTTGTTAATACAGCAATGACTTCGTCAAAATTATCAGCTAGCTTTGCTTCATCAAACGATACTTTACCAATAGACAAGTGTACATTGCCAAGCTTATCATTCTTAATTTCAACTTTTCCTTTCTTGAAATCTTCAACAGCCTTTGCAACATTTGGGGTAACAGTTCCTGTTTTTGGATTTGGCATTAGGCCTTGGGGACCTAATATTTTACCTAATTGACCAACTTCAGCCATCATTTCAGGTGTTGAAATTACTATATCAACATCAAGTTTCTGTTCAGATGCAACTTTTGTAGCGAGCTCTTTACCTCCAACAATTTCAGCACCAGCTGCCTCAGCTTCTGTTAAAGCTTCTCCCCCTGCAAAAACAGCAATTTTTACATCTCTCCCTGTACCATTTGGTAGAGAAACAGTTGTTCTAATGTTTTGCTCAGGGTCCTTAGTGTCTATACCTAGTGAAAAAGCAACATCTACTGATTCATCAAAATTAGCTGATGCATTATTTTTACATAAACTTATTGCGTCAGATATAGATTGCTTTTCAGCAGGAATTGCTTCTTTTGCTATTTTGTATTTTTTGCCTATTTTCATTTTTCCTCCTTTGGTGCAAACGACATTTAGTCTCCCAAAAATAAACTAGTTGTCTACTGTGACTCCCATAGACCTAGCTGTTCCTGCAATAATAGAGATTGCAGCATCAATATCATTGGCATTTAAATCTTCCATTTTGGCTTCAGCAATATTTTTCAATTGGTCTCGAGTTATTGAAGCGACTTTTTCTTTATGTGGCTCTGCGGAACCAGAAGTAATGCCAATTGCTTTTTTAATTAAATAAGAAGCTGGGGCTGTTTTTGTTACAAATGTAAATGAGTTATCTTCATATATTACAATCTCAACAGGAACTGTTTCTCCCTGCCTACTTGCAGTGTCATTGTTAAATGCTTGAACGAAGTCCATGATATTTACACCATACTGACCTAATGCTGATCCAACCGGAGGTGCTGGAGTAGCTCCACCTCCTGGGATTTGAAGTTTCAACATTGCTTTTACTGGTTTTGCCATATCTATTCCTTAATTTTTAACTATATCTGTGAAACCCAACTCAACTGGTGTTTCTCGTCCAAATATATTAACTAAAACTGTAACTTTTGATTGATCTAAATTAATTTCTTCAATAATTCCATTGAAGTCTGCAAAAGGTCCCGTAGTAACCCTAACGGTTTCACCAACTTCAAAATCTGGTTTAAATTTAGGTGATTCTTTTTTAACTTCCTCTATTTCATTAGATCCCAAAATTCTCTCAATTTCTCTTCTTGATAAAGAAATAGGTCTCTTGCCTGATCCAACAAATCCGATTATTGAAGGTGTGTTTCTAATTTCGTACCATGTTGTATCGTCTAGATCCATTCTCACTAATACATATCCTGGAAATGTTTTCTTTTCAAGATTAACTTTTTTACCATTTCTAATTTCTACAACTTCATCAGTTGGAATTACTACATCATAGACTTTGTCTTCCAAGTGAAGGTTTTTTATTCGAGTTAAAATATTTGTTTTTACTTTTTTTTCATGACCTGATTGAGCATTTAAAACAAACCACTCGCCTGGAAGGTCATAAGGATGGGTAGAAATGGCTGAGTCTTCAATTTCAGCTTCTTCATTTGGTAATGTCTCTTCAGTTGTAGCAGTATCTTCTAACATTTATTCTCCGAAAGATAATAGATTAATCAATGTATTTTTAAAACTAAAGTCCATTCCAAAAATAAAAAAAGTAAAAAAGGCAATTGTTATAAAAGTCACAATCGTAAAAGAATAAAGAGTTGAGTAGCTGGGCCAATTAACTCTTTTTAACTCTGTTCTTACTTCACCTAGATAATTAGAAATTTTTCTTATTCTTGAGACTTTTTCACCAGATTGATATTTTCCAACATTTCTATCTGCTTTTTTTGCCAAGCGTTCTTCACGCTCTGACATTCTTCTCATTTCTCTATTCATTTCATTCATAATTACCTCAGCAGGGGCGGTGAGACTCGAACTCACAACCTACGGTTTTGGAGACCGTCGCTCTGCCAATTAGAGCTACACCCCTAAGTTATTTCTCTCTCTCTAAATTGTTAGACGAGCGTCTTTTTCCAAATATTAAAAATACAATTGATAATATTCCGAGCAATGTCAATAATATTATTTTTGTGCTCTTACTTGTAGTGGTTTTTACTTTTTTATCTAATGATGACATTACCTTAGAAGCAAAATCTGTAGGAACTTTTATTTCCTTACTTAGCTCATTATCTAAATCTTTTTTAAAAGCTTTGTATCTTTTTCCAGAAACTTGGCATTTAATACAAGCTGATGCGTGTGGATTGCTATCAAAACCAAAATATTCACTGCTCAAGTATGAAGACAACATTTTGTTTCTGGTTCTTTTACAGAGAATGTCGTTTTTAAGATTTGAAATAATACTTTTCATCTTTCAACTTCCTCTAAAATTTGCCTTAATTTTTGATGTGCTCTGTGAAGCCTTACTTTTGCTGCGGTAACACTAATACCCAGTATTTCTGCAATTTCTTTATGTGATCTTCCCTCAATATTTTTTAGCTCGACAATTATTCTTTGATCAATTGGGATTTTGTCAAGAGCACCAACTAAAACAGAAGAAAGGTCAGAATTGATAGCAACTAATTCTGGATCTTTCTTTTCATCAATAATGACCGGTTCATAAGTATCTTCGATATTTAATGTATTATGTTTTTTTGCTTTCTTTCGAAGGGTCCATGCTGTATTTACAGTAATACGGTAAATCCATGTGCTAAAAGTAGAATCTCCACGAAATTTTTCAATAGCTTTCCAAGCTCTAATAAAAGACTCTTGTGCTACGTCATTGGCCATCTCTCTATTGCCTGTAAGTTTATAAGCTAAGGAAAATACTAGTTCTTGATGTCTTACAACTAATTGCTCAAATGCAGATTTGTCACCAAATTGTGACTTTTTGACTAATTCTGCGTTTGAAATATCATCGCTATAATTTTCTAAATTAGAACTAATATTCATTATCTATAATCAGGATAATTTGGAAAAATTGATAAATCTACCTTTTTTCTCTGTGTAATGTATGTTTCCTTAACCTTGGGCTGTATTTCATCAACTCAAGCCTATCCGGTGTATTTGTCTTATTTTTAGTAGTCACATAGTTGTGATCACCAGTTTCTGTGCAAACCAACGTAATAGGTGGCCTTTTGTCAGATGCCATTGTCTTTATCCTTTCTTAACTTTGTAGCGGCGGGCAGACTTGAACTGCCGACCTCACGATTATGAGTCGTGCGCTCTTACCAACTGAGCTACGCCGCCTTAAGACTAAGTTTAGCCTCTGAGCCCTCTTCCGGGATTGAACCGGAGACCTCTTCCTTACCATGGAAGTGCTCTACCAACTGAGCTAAGAGGGCTTTAGTGCCGAGAGTAGGATTCGAACCTACGAAGGCGTAGCCGGCAGATTTACAGTCTGCTCCCTTTGGCCGCTCGGGCATCTCGGCATAACAATAAAGTCTCTATAAAGTTTAGATTATAAATAAAACTTAGTGAGATGAAATTTTAATTGATTAGGATAATTTTATGGACAAAAAAATTCTTAACTTGCTGGATAAGTGGTTAGAAAATAATCTAATTTCTGAATCGGATTACAAAAATATTTTAGACTATGAAAAGAATCTAAATCCATCTCAAAAATCTAAAGTAGCCAAGGCCATAACATTAATTGGTAGTTTATTTTTACTTTCAGGCTTGGTAGGAACACTTCCTTTAATATGGGATAATTTGACCTATTGGGCACAATTACTCCTATTAATAATTACAACTGTTTTCCTTATCTATGCAGCAAATTACAGTGAAAATTTTGAAGACAAAAGCATATTTATTTTTAAATCATCAGAACGTGTATCTTCTGTTCTTTATTTAATATCAACAATTTCTTTTGGTTCTGTAGTGGTTTTTACAGTAAATATAATCAATCGATCAACAAGTCAGAACATTTCAGAGGATATTCAGATTTTGATTGTGTCGTTTTTTGTGGCTACTTATTCTTTGTATCTATACTCTAGGACTCGACAAATCTTTCAACATGTAGCTCTTTTTTATTCGTCAATATTTTTTCTAGGTTCTGTAGGTAATATTATTTTTCCAAATATTGAGCCATGGGCTGGAGGTTTATTTTTAATTTCAATAGGATTTGTTTGGGGACTTTATACTTTAAATGAGATTCTTGGACCTAGTTGGTTGGGTTACTTTCTCTCTACTTCAACAATCTCCATTGGATCAGTCGTTTTGATAGACAACTTGTTTAGTGATAATGATTTACTTGAGATAATATTTTTGATTTTAGGTTCAGTTCTTTTTGTGTGGGCTAGTATTCAGCTCTCTGAACAAGTCATTTTTTACATAGGTGGTTTGGGTTTAGTAATCAATCTTCCAAGGCTCATAACAGAGTTACTTCCAGACAATATTTGGCCACCTTTAATTCTTTTCTTGGTAGGTGGAGTACTGGTAGCAGTTGGTCTTTATTTAAACTCTATTAGAGAAAATATAAAAAATAATGACTAACAGACGATTATTGTTTGTCTCTATCGCAATTCTTATAACAACAACAATTATCGTCGCAGTATTTGGAATTGTTCCTCTTCCAAACTATGAAGATTTAGCATCAGAAAATAATTTTGAGGGAAAACTAATTTACTATGTTGAGAGACAATCTGAAAATATAATACCTCCCGCTCCGGACATTGTGGATTCGTGTATCTTTTATATTGATTTATTGTCTGACTTGTTAGAAGAAGAAAAAATAATATGTAGTAGTGATCTTTACGACTTTTCTTATGATATTAATTTTTATGATGCACAGATTTATGATGAAAATAAAATACTTGTTTCATATTGGGACTATCAAGCAGGTGACGAAAGAAAAAATTTAATTGTTGATATAGAATCTGGAGAAATTTCTGAGGATGCAAATAAGAGTTTTTTTGCAGAAGACAACAGAATGAATGTTTACGGAGAAAAGTTGATTAATCCTTGGGAAACTTCTGATTATAACTCTCGAGTTATTGGAGTATATTACGCTGATAGAATCAAAAATATTGAAGTTTTTTCATCACGAGCTCCATCAAACTACTATTTTGAGTCCTTTCATTGGTCACCAGATGGAAACAATATAATTGCTGGAGACTCAGAAAATAATTTAATTATATTTTCTAAAAACAAATCATTTAATCCCTTAAAAATAGAGATAAATACTAATTTGCAAGATGGGGATAAGTTGGAATTAGTTCAAGTTTTAGGTTGGACTAACTAATTAAATTTATTTTTAGGTCTTACGCCAATCTCACTGATAACATGAGCTGCACTTTTATTAGCAATTTCTGCAGATTCAGTTAAGGTCAATCCTTTTTGGAGCCCAAAAAGATATCCACCAGCAAAGAAATCACCTGCACCAGTTTTGTCTACGACGTTGGCTTCTGTTGCGTTGAAATTGTGTTGCTTACCTTCATCTAAAATTAATACACCTTCTGACCCTAGAGTGCAGATTAATTGCTTAATGTTAGGAAATGATTCTTGAAAATGTTGAATTGATTCGGTTGTTGTGTTTTTTTCGAAGAGTGCATTTAACTCATCCTCATTACAAAATACAAAATCGATATCACTTTTAATGAAGTCTATAAAGCTCTCTCTATGCATTTCTACACAAAAGACATCAGATAAACTTATAGCATTAAGACCACCCGATTCTTTATTTAATTTTGCTGCGTGAAGGAAAGCTTCTTTACTTGAAGTCTTATCCCACAAATACCCCTCCATATACAGTATTTTCGCATCTGAGATTGAATTTTCATTTAAATCTTTAACTGACAGGTATTCACCAGCACCAAGATAAGTATTCATTGTTCTTTCACCATCGGGAGTAATAAAAATTGCACATAATCCAGTTTGATTATCTTCAGACTCATAAACAGTAAAATCATTTAAACCAGAATCTTTAAGACTTGTTTGAAACTTTTTACCTAAATCATCATTTGAAATTTTTCCTATAAACCCCACATTTCCTCCAAGCTGAGAAATCCAGTATGCTGTATTTGCTGCTGATCCGCCTGCCTCGTATATTGGATTTTTCATATTTTGGAGTAGAAAATTTGAACGATCTTTATCTACAAGAGTCATTCTTGCTTTATTTAAGTTTAATTCCTTAATTTTAGATTCTTCTATTTGAGTTAAGGAATCAACCAGTGCATTGCCAATACAAATTATCACAAATAAATGTTAGATGATTTCCCCAGAATTGCCGTCTAAATTATAAATTTCATCAGTAAAGTTTTTAACCTGCTTCATGCCTCCTGATAAATTGTATGATTCAATATTCTTAGAAATCATAAAATTGGTTACTCTTCCAGACCTGGCTCCAGAACGGCATACAAAAATATATTTCTCGTTATTTTTGAAATTATCAATATTTTCTATAATCTCTCCCATTGGTAAATGCCTAGCACTTTTGTGATGACCAGCATCCCATTCGTCCTGCTCTCTAACATCAACTAGTTGATAACCTTCTTGAAGTAAATCTTCAAGATTTTCTGGTTCTAAAGAGGGTGTATTATTAATATCTAATTCCACTTTGACGCTGCCTTAGTCTTCTTACTCTTTCCTTGGTTGGCGGATGGGTTGAAAATAATTTACTAAAACTGTTCCCAGAAAATGCTTTAAGTGGGTCTGAAATAAATAATTGACTAACAGCTGGATTGACATCCATTGGAACATTTGCATATCTTTCAATTTTTTCTAATGCAGATGCTAAAGCTAAAGGATTGCCAGAAATCTCGGCTCCAGTTTTATCAGCACCAAATTCCCTTGTTCTAGAAATTGCCATTCTGATGATTATTGAAGCTACTGGTGCTGCAATCATTGCAATGACTATAACTGCGGGGTGCGTATTTCTGTTTCTGTTACCACCACCCCAAAAAACCATTCTTGACATAAAAGATATGGCTGCAGCCAACATTGCCGCAATGCTTGAAACTAAAATATCTCTATTTTTTATATGTGACAATTCATGTGCAAGAACTCCTTCTAATTCGTCTCTATTTAAAAGATTTAAGATACCCGTTGTTACTGCAACTTTTGCATTTTTTGGATTTCTGCCAGTTGCAAATGCATTCGGTTGATCACTATTAATTACATATAATTCTGGCATTGGCATTTTTTCTTTTTGTATGAGGTTGGAAATTATTTGAGTAACTTCTTCATATTCCCCATCTTGTATTGGTTGCGCTTTTGTTGATTTAATAGCTAAATTCCCAGAAAAAAAGTAAATAAAAAAATTAAACACAGCAGCAAAAAAGAGTGCAGAGATTATATCAAAACCCAAAGCAGTTGCTGAAAATAAAACAACCAGAGTCATTAATGTAAGTAGTAATGTAGTTTTTACAAAGTTCATAATTTAATTATAAATTTGTAATAATTATATTTTTTTTGCTTCCAAACAATAAAAGCCTCCAAGTCCATTTGAATCAATGAGTGCTTTAAGCCCGGATAAATAACTATTAATTTTTAAATTTTCTATTCCTTCTGATAATAAAAGCTTGTTTTGCAAAGTATCAAAATACTCATTAAATCCGTTATTAATTAAAAAATCTCTTTGCAATAATATACTTGATTCATAGCCCAAGGTTTTTAGTTTCCTTTTCACTGATGAAAAATTTATATCATAAGTGATATCTACATTTCCAGGTTCCAAAATTGGATCTACAGAAAGATGGTGGTCTTTATAAGTCCTAAGTAGAGATCTGTACTTCCTTTCAACTCTATCCTTTTGTTCAAAACCATAGTCAAAGAAGAGAATTGTCTTCGGGTTTAAATTATGAATTATATTTTCTAAAAATTTATCAATATTTATTTGAACTTCTATGTCTATATTTTCATCGCCCTTTATTTGATTTATCTCAATCCAGTCAATAATTTCTTTTCTTGCCTTTACAAGATCATACGAAAAACTTTCGTCCTCTAAGTTAACTACTTTTTCATGCCATTTATTATCTTTAAATACTGCAACTGAACAAGGGATATTGTCTAAAACTTCATTCCCAAGAACTAAGTCACTTTCTTTAAAAGTAAGCTCTTCTAAGCTTGCAACATTTTGAATATTTTTTTTACTCAACTCCACTCTTGCAGTCGAAGACAATTCCACAGCAAATTTATTTTCAGTATTAATTTGTTCAATAAGCGATCCCGTTCCAGACCCAAATTCAACAATATTTAAATCTAAATTGTTTTCTTGTATCCACTGATATAAAATTTTTCCAAAATATTTAGAAACTTCAGGAGAAGTTAAAAAATCTCCACTTCTTTTTGATCTAACTTTCTCATTATTGAAAAAACCATATTTTGAATAAAGAGCCTCCTCCATATATTCATCAAAAAATATTTTGTTAGTTTTATATTTTTTTTGAAGATATTTATTGAATTCAGTCAATTCCAAGTTTTAATTACCAAAAAATATAGAGGAGACTTCACCAAGATAGCTGAATATACCTGGAAATACTCCTGCAATAAATGTTATAAGAACAGTAAAGGCGCCAACTACTTTAAGAGGATTCTGAAATTCAAAGGTCTGCTCTTGCTCAGGATTTTTTAATTCGTCCATCCATATGACCTTTGATATTCTTGCATAGTAAACAAGAGCAATAACAGCGTTTATTGCTCCAATGATTGCAAGAGAAATGCCTACTATTTCTCCAGTGCTTAAAAGGCTTCTAAAAACTACAAACTTTGCAAACCAACCTCCAAGAGGTGGAATTCCAGCTAATGAAAAGAAAAAGACTGTTGTCAATACTCCAGCTAGCGGAGAGTGTTTTGCAATTCCTCCCCAATCATAAAAATTATCTGAACCAGCAAAATTGCTAAATAGATGTATAGACAAGAATGCTCCAAGATTCATGAATGCATAAATGATTAAGTAAGTGACACTCGCAAATATACCATCTTGGTAATTTCCAGTTATTCCTGCCACTGCAAGGGGTGCAATGATAAAACCTGCTTGCGATATTGAAGAATAAGCAAGTAGCCTAACCGGGTTGGATTGCTGGAGGGCTACTAAGTTGCCTAAAGTCATAGTTGCACCTGAGATAATTGCTAAAATTACACCCCAACTTTGACCAGATGTTGCAAAAACTTTTGTTAATAAGACGATTAAAGCAACAAAGCCTGTGGCCTTTGAGCTAACTGACAAATAAGCTGTTATCGGTAATGGAGCTCCCTCGTAAGTATCTGGTGCCCATGAATGAAATGGAACTACAGAAATTTTAAAACCTATTCCTGAGATAACTAAAATTGAGCTTAATAATAGCACTGGTGAATCTCCTAATGCGTTCAATAGTAAGTATGTTGAAATCTCAGAAAATACTAATTGACCAGTAAGGCCGTAAATTAGGGAGAAGCCATATAATATGAGCGAAGCTGAAAGGACTCCTAAGAGGAAAAATTTAATTGCACCTTCATTAGATTTTCTATCACCCTTTTTCCATCCAGACAATAAAAACATAGGTGTTGAGGCCAGCTCGATTCCTATAAATATTGTAAGTAGATCTCTTGAAGAACTTACAACTAAAGCACCTAACAATGAACTTAAAAGTAGGTAGTAATACTCTCCTTGATAATATTTGTCGCTTTCAATAAAATTTATGGATAGTAGAAAAGTTAAGTAAGTTATAAGTATGAATAAACCTTTAAGAATTATAGAAAATTTATCAACAACATAGCTATTTTCAAATGCATATAAAGGGCTTGTGTAGTTTGCCCATTGAATTACCAAAGGGGCTAAAGAAGCTAAAGTACCAAAAAGGGCAAAGGCTGCCACATAATATTTTGATTTCCTAGGGAGAATTAAATCTAATATTAAAGTTCCAACGATAGTAAATATAACAATTAATTCAGTTGATATTGCAAAGTAGTTTATAGTAATTTTTAACCTCCAAATGCTTTAGTAAGAAGGCTTACAACAGCATCGTTGGTAGCTCCAAAAATTAGTTTTGGAAATACTCCAATTAGAATTGTCAATATTACTAAAGGAATCCATGCAGCTAGTTCATAACCGTCAGCATCATGAAGTTCCATTTCATTCCATTCCTCTGAAGGCTCGCCGAGATTAACTCTTTGTAACATCCACAGTAAGTATCCAGCAGTTAAAACAGTTCCAATTGCACCAGCTACCATTGAACTACGAAAAATAGTTACATTCAGCCCCTCTAAAGGATTAAAAGCTCCAAGTAAAGCCATGAATTCACCCCAAAATCCAGCTAGCCCGGGTAGGCCTAATGAAGCCATTGCAGTAAAACCTAGTAATGCGCCTGTTTTAGGTAGTAACTTCATATTTCCACCTAGTCTGCCCATATCTCGTGTGTGATATGTGTGTGCCATTGAACCTGATAAGAAAAATAACAAACCAGTAATTACACCATGTGCAACCATACCAATGATTGCCGCATTTATTCCTATGGGGGTTAGAGAGGCAATCCCCAACATTACAAAGCCCATATGACCAACTGAAGAAAATGCTATTAACCGTTTAAGGTCAGTTTGAGCAAGGCAGGCAAGCGAACCATAAATAATACCAATAGCTGAAAGTATCGCAATTGCAGGAGCCCAAGCTTTTGCCTGCTCAGGAAGAATTGGTATTGCAATCCTTATAAAACCATAAGATCCTAGTTTTAAGAGAATTGCTGCTAATAAAACAGAGCCAACTGTTGGTGCCGCAGTATGCGCATCAGGAAGCCAAGTGTGAAGTGGCCACATAGGAACTTTAACCGCGAAACCTAAAAATAAGACAGCAAAGACTAATGTTGCAAATGTCCCAGTAAAGGCTCCACTCGTGCCTAATTCAATTAGTTCAGGAATACTGAATGTTTTGTTTCCCCTGTAATATAAACCAAGAAATCCTAACAACATAAAAGCAGATCCAAAAAGGGTGAAAACAAAGAACTTTATACTTGCATAAAGCCTTGTTTCAATTTGATTTTTAAATCCAGCCACTGACCTAACAGTTTTATCTCCCCAAATACCAATCATGAAGTACATCGGGAGAAGAACTATTTCAAAAAATACAAAGAACAAAATTAAATCTAAAGCAACGAAGGTTCCATTCATTCCTGTTTCTAGAACTAGAATTAATGCAAGAAAACCCTTGGGGCTTTTTGGTTCAGGTAAATGTTCAATTGAATAAACTATCGCAAGAACAGTGATGAACGTTGACAAAATTAATAGTGGGAGGGAAATACCATCAATTCCAATTTCGTAGTTGGCATTTATGCTTTTAATCCAAGTTATTTTATTACCTAGTTGTAACTTATCTGCATTAGAAAAATCAAACTGAGGAAGAAGTAAGACACTTAAAACAAAAGTTACAATTGAAGAGACTAAAGCAAACCCTTTTATCAAAAGCTCTTGGCTTTTAGGTATAGCAGTTAAAACTAAAGCACTTATTATTGGCAGGAAGACCACTGCTGTCAGTCCTATACCGTTTGTTAATAATTCCACTTTTCCTCCTATATAATAAATAAAATTAATAAACTAATTGTCACAACGCCACCTAAAAACAACATTAAATATTGCTGTGTCCTGCCGGTCTGTAATAGTTTAACTTTTCCTCCAAAACTATCTGTTCCAGAGGAAGAAATATTTAAAAATTTATCAATTCCATTTTGATCAATGTTGTTATAAATTATTGCTCCCAGAAATGAAGCAATTTGACCAAAGCCATTTATGAACCTATCAATAACATTTGTATTGAAAATATCTACCGCTTTCGCCAAATTAATTTTGATTGGATCAATAATAAATTTAAAGTAAAAGTCATCTATGTAATATTTATTTTCCAAAACAGTCCAAATTGGTTCGACCTTAATCTTACTGTCACCTGTTTCTGCACTACCTTGCAACTGATACAAATAATACCCAAGCGCTATTCCAATCAATCCTGCTGTCAGTCCTAAACCTAGTGCAAATAAATCAAAACTTTCAGGATGATATTCAATGATAGGAGTTTTACGTGTAGTTACCCAGTCAGTAAATCCTGTATATACCCCTGGTATATTTACCCATCCTGAGCCTGCTGCAAATACTGCTAGAACTATTAATGGTGTTGTCATCATACTGTCTGACTCATGAGGATGTCCATGCCCTCTATATTCACCCAGAAATGTAAGAGATACTGCTCTTGTCATATAAAAAGCAGTAATGAAAGCACCAAGTACGGCTATGAAGAAAAATGTAGTTTCACCCTCATGATTAAATGAAGCTAAAATTTCATCTTTAGAAAAGAAACCAGCAAATGGCGGTAATCCTGCGAGAGCGACTGTTCCAATTATGAATGTTGAAAAAGTTTTTGGCATGACTTTTCTTAAACCGCCCATTTCTAACATACTATTGCTGTGAACGGCATGGATTACCGAACCCGCACCCAGAAATAAAAGAGCTTTAAAGAAGGCATGCGTCCAAAGGTGAAAAAGGGCGGCAGTATATGCTCCTGATCCAATTGCAGCCACCATATAACCGAGCTGACTGACTGTGGAGTATGCAAGAACTTTTTTAAGATCATCCTGGACAACTGCTATAAGCCCAGCTGTCAGAAGAGTTATCACGCCAAATAACATAACAATATCAAGTGCTTCACTAGCTATGCTCTGATAAAAGGGAAACATTCGAGCTAATAGATATACACCAGCTGTAACCATCGTTGCAGCATGCATTAAAGCAGACACGGGTGTTGGCCCTGCCATTGCATCTGGCAACCAGACATGCAAAGGAAATTGTGCGCTTTTGCCCATTGCTCCAATAAACAATAAAATTCCTGCAGTGAATGCTACATTTGTAATTCCGTCATAATCATGGGTAGCTTGATATAATATTTCAGAAATTCGAAGAGTTCCTGTATTTAAAGCCAAAATAATAATACCGATCATTAAACCTACATCAGCAATTTTATTAGTTATAAATGCCTTCATTGCAGCTGATGAATTATCTTTCTTTTCCCAATAGTGACCTATCAACAGGTACGAACAAACTCCTACTAGTTCCCAACCAATTAATATCTGTATAAGTGTTGGGGAAGAAACTAAAACTAACATACTTCCTGCAAACAATGTCAACGAAGTAAAAAAGAATGTATACCTTATCTCGCCTTGCATATAATTTGTAGCATATATGAATACAAGTAGAGCAACTGTTCCTACTACAAAATACATCATTATAGAGAGGCCATCAACCACCCAGCCAAATTCAATATCAAATTGACCAATGCTTCCTACGTTTACAAAAAATTCGTTAGCAATGCCTTGCGTGATATGAAGATACATTAGCAAAACACTATAAATAAAAATAGATCCAATTGTCAATAAAGCTACTTCGGCACCTTTCATTGGAAGATATTTACCAAAGAATGTAATTAAAAGTGCTGCAAAAAAAGGAAGAACAACAAGAAGCCAAGAAAATTCTGCGAGGACGCCTCCATCTGTATAAACAGCTTCTGATTCAGCAAATAAAATTAAACTAATATTTACCATTTCATCAAATCAAACTCATTTATATTAGCAGTTTGCCTATTTCTAAAAAGCATAAGAACAATAGCTAACCCAATTCCAACTTCTGCAGCAGCAATTGTGATTATAAATATAGTAAAAATTTGCCCTTGCATCATTGTGTCAGCGAGCATTGCATCGAACATGATAAAATTTATATTTACTGCATTCAAGATAAGCTCAATCGAAAGTAAGACCATAACTGCATTTCTTCTAACAAGAATTCCGTAAATCCCGAGTGAAAACAAGGCTGCAGCAACAACTAAAACGGGTTGGACGATCATACTTGATCCTTGTCGATTAATGCTTCATCTTTTCTTGCTAATGTTATGCCACCAATCAAAGCAGCAAGCAGAACAAAAGATACTAGTTCAAAAGGGAAAATAAATCTAGTTAGTAATATCTCACCTAAAAGCTCTGTCGATGAACCAGAAGCTATAGTTACCTCCCCATCAAAACCATTTATTAAAATATATGAAAATAAAAGAAAAATTGATCCGGCTATAGCTGCACCTAATTTTTTGTTCTTATCATTATCAAGTTCGGCATTTTTTCCAAGTGGTGCACGAGTAATCATAATTCCGAATAGAAAGAGAACTATGACAGCCCCTATATAAACTAAGACCAAAACGAGAGCTACAAACTCTGATGACAATATTAAAAACAAAATTGCAGTTAATGCGAGTGTGAATACAAGTGAAATTGCAGCATGAATAACATTAGAAGTTGTAACAACCCTAATTGCTGTTGAAATTAACCCAAGAAGTATGAAATAGGTTACAATTTCAAAAATTTCCATTTTTTAGCTTTCTAAACCTTCAGCCTCTGGAACAGTTTTCAACCAACCATCTAAGCGTTCTTTGTCATGTAACATGTCGCCCATATTAAATTCAGAGTACTCATATTCAGGTGACCAAAATAAAGCATCGAATGGACAGACTTCTACGCAAATTCCACAATACATACATAAGGCATAATCAATGTCAAACCTATCTAAAACAGCTCGACTTCTTTGTCTACCCCCAGGTTTTGATGGAGGTTGTAATTCTTTATGACCTTCTATGTAAATACACCAATCGGGGCATTGACGTGCACAAAGCATACAACTGGTGCATGCTTCTTGATCTAAGGCAATAACTCCTCGTGCTCTTGGTGCAACTTTTTCTTTTTCAAATGGGTAATTCACATTTGGTTTTGAGTGGAATGGAGAAAGAGTTTTTAGCATATTAACAATAACTATCTTGATTCCAATTAGAAATCCTGGCACTTTAGGTTTAAACGTTTTCATTAGAATCCAACTTTCATAACTGCAGTTACAAGAATATTAACCAAAGATGCAGGTATAAGTATCTTCCATGCAAGGTTTTGCAATTGATCTTCTCTAAATCTTGGCTGTGACCATCTAATGGCAACCAATATAAAACCTAAAATAGCGGTTTTTGTTAAAAGAACAACAGGTCCATAAAAATTTACCCATTCAGTTGGCAAAAGTGGCACATGGTAACCTCCAAGAAATAATGTAGAAGCTATTGCACATAAAATAAACATATTCATATATTCAGAAATGTAAAAAATAAGAAATCTGATACCAGAGTATTCTGTCATAAAACCCATTGTTAATTCTGACTCACCAATTGGCATATCAAACGGTACTCTCATCATTTCAGCTGTTGCTGCAACCATAAAAATTAAGAAACCAATTATTTGACCACCAACTACAAAAGGTACCCCCCATTCAATTTGTTTTTCTACAATTCCAACCAATGACATAGTTTCGGCTTGAATAACAACTCCAACAACGGCAAGTATAAGTGGAAGTTCATACGCTATCAGCTGTCCTGCAGCTCTTAAACCTCCCATTAAGGAGTATTTGTTTGCCGATGACCATCCTGCAGTTAATACACCTATAGTTCCTAAAGAACTTATAGCAAGAGCAAAGAAAACGCCCAATTCTAAATCTGCAACAACTAATGTAGGGCTCATTGGAACTACAGCAAAGAGTGCAACACATGAAACCATAACATAAGCAGGTGCCCATTTAAAGACTGGTCTATCAACTTCAGTTGGGATTATGTCTTCTTTTTGAACAAATTTAAGTATTTCAGCCAAAGGAAATATGAAACCTCTAAGTCCTACATGTAAAGGACCCGGTCTTCGCTGCATCCATGACGCACCTTTTACATCCATAATTGTGAAAATAATTGCACCATTTAATGCAACCGCAGCAAGAAATCCGACCTTGATTAAAACTTCTGTCATCTATCTACATCTCCTAGTACAAAATCTAAGCTACCCATAATGGCAATTAAGTCTGGCAGTAAAGCTCCTTCAAGCATATTAGGTAAAATAGAAATGTTACTAAATGAAGCTGTTCGAACTTTGAGCCTATATGGGCCCAGCCCACCGTCTGATACTATGTAATATCCCATTTCTCCTTTTGGATTCTCTGCTCTCACATATGTACGTCCTTTAGGGACTTTTATAACTTTAGGTACCTTTGCTTGCAGTGGGCCAGAAGGCATTGAATCAATTGCTTGTAATACTATTTTTGCCGATTCAACCATTTCCTTAACTCTGACATCCCATCGATCATAACAATCTCCATTCTCACCAACAGGAATATCATATTCAAATTGATCATATGGCAGATAATCTGTTTGTGTTCTTAAATCAGACTTCACTCCAGAAGCTCTAAGTATTGGGCCGGATACTCCAAAGGCTTCTGCGGTCTCAGCAGTTAAAACACCGACATTTTTTGTTCTTTTTTTAAAGACTTCATTTCCACCAATTAAATTTTGAAACTGATCAGCCGCCTCTATAACTTTTTGCATTGCTACTTTTGTATCTCTATAAAATCCAGCAGGTAAATCTTGGATATCTTTTTTTGTAGTAGGTCCTGCTCCAGCTGCTGGTTTTACTCCACCGATACGATTAAAGTTTGGATGAAAGCGACCGCCAGTGACTGACTCAATTAAATCTAAAACTCTTTCTCTATCTTCCATTGCATAAAAAATTGGAGTTAAGGCACCAACTTCAAGAGCATAAGCACCATTAAATACAAAATGTGAAGAAATTCTAGCCATCTCAGTAAGAATTAGTCTGATATGTTTTGCTCTTTCAGGAACTTCGATTTCCATCAATCTTTCAGCCCCAGTAATAAATGGAATTTCGTTAGAGAATCCCGCAACCCAATCTATTCGGTTTACAAGTGTTGTAATCTGAGGATAAGTCCTGACTTCTGCCAGTTTCTCATAGCCCCGATGCATGTACCCAAGTACGGGTTTTACATCATGAACTTTTTCCCCGTCTACTTTTGCAACAAGCCTTAGCACACCATGGGTTGATGGATGTTGAGGACCTATATTAAGTGTCATATCTTCAGTTTCAATTTCTACTGATACAGATGCCTCTGAAAAACTATTAATATTCTGTGGATCTAATGCATTAACCATCTTCTGATTTATCACTTTCTGATTCTTCTGGCATTCCCTCTACATCAACCTCACCAGGCCAAGGCTTGACTTCTCTGCTAATTAATTCAAAAGATTTAAGCATAGGATTTCCTTCGTATCCGTCAGGAAGATATAATTTTTCAAGGTTTGGATGATTTTCAAAATTTATTCCAAACATTTCGAAGGCTTCTCTTTCATGCCAGTTTGCTCCAGCGTATATTTCCACAAGAGATTTTATCTTTGGGTCTGATTTAACAATGCTTGTTGATACAATAATTAAATTTGTATTAGCTAAATCTGAGAGGCATGTAATTATTTCGAAACTAGGTGAAACGCTCTCCTTAGGTGCTTCTCCAACAGAAACTTCATTGTCCCAATCTATTGCAGATAGCCAAGAGAAAAATTTCAAATTAAATTGATCTCTAAGATTTTGGTGTGTCTCAATCCACTCAGTTGAGTCAACTTTAATAGTTATTGTTTCAAACTCTAATGTTGCATCCGTAAAACTTTCTTTTATTTTGTTAAAAAATTCTTCCATATTAAATTGGCTCTGTTTGAACTTCTAACCATTTTTCTTTCATGTCTTCTCCACGAATCTTCTTTTGGAGAAGTATTATCCCTTCCTGTAGTGCTTCAGGTCTTGGAGGACAACCAGGAACATAGACATCAACAGGAATTAATTGATCTACACCTTTTGTTACTGAATATGAATCCCAATATGGACCTCCACTATTTGAGCATGACCCCATAGAAATAACGTATTTAGGTTCTGGCATTTGATCATAAAGTCTTTTAACTGAAGGAGCCATTTTGTCAGTTACTGTTCCAGCTACAATCATAAAATCAGCCTGTCGTGGAGATGCAGGAAGTGGAATT
Organism: uncultured Candidatus Actinomarina sp.; assembly: GCA_902555985.1. Lineage (GTDB taxonomy): Bacteria > Actinomycetota > Acidimicrobiia > Actinomarinales > Actinomarinaceae > Actinomarina. The sequence continues at coordinate 237,303 of CACDUI010000001.1, read as the reverse complement.
ACTCCTAGTCTCATAAAATCATGCCTCGGTCCACTTACAGCCATAACTTCAATAGCACAGCATGCTAATCCGAATTGAAAGTACCACAGAGAATATGATCTAGCCCAGTTAAATACTGATGATATTGGTTTTGGAAGACCAAATTTATCTACGACTCCCATTTCAGAACATCCTTTCTTATTGCGTATATGAGACCAATTAGCAAAATGAATATGAAAAAAAACATTTCGATTAATCCAAAATAACCTAGTTTCTCCAAATTAATTGCCCATGGAAAAATAAATACTGCTTCAACATCAAAAATAACAAAAAGTAAACCAAAAATGTAATACCTAACATATGTTTGACTCCATCCCGTCCCTACCGGGTCCACACCACATTCGTAAGTTTGAAGCTTTTCTGCATAAGGCTTGTTAGGCCTCAGAACTGACGCTACTCCAAGTAATAGGACAACAAGAAATAGGCCAAATCCTAGGACGGCACCTATGGTCACATAATCTTGAAAATAAGAAATCATACTTTATACTCTAGTCCAGCCTCTAAAAAGTTTACTTTTTTCTCAAACTTCATTGTAATTTTTTTGTAAGATTTTCATAAGTGATAAACAAATATTTTTTAGAAGAACCGAACATACTAGATTTGTCTAAAGAAATTTTCAATGCCGTTGTAGGTGAGAATTTAAAAATAAAAACTAGATTCGAATTAATTTCGAAAAAAATTAAAGATGCAGAAACAGTAAATTTTATACTCGCCGACGGTTTAGGATATTCAAATTTACAATCTACAGATTCTTTTTTAAATAAGCATATTAATAACGTTGTTAATACAACTTTTCCATCATCAACAAATGTTGCTTTGACCACTATAGCAATGCAGGCAAACCCAATCGATCATGGAGTCTTTAGTTACTATATGTATGACAAATTAAAATATGGCTTAATCAATGCACTTAACTGGAACTCAGAAAACAAAAATTTACTATTATCTGAATATTTCAATAATCAGTCATCCATATGGAGTGTCTTTAAAGAAAATAATATATATGCATCAAATTTCCAGCCTAAAAATTTAATTAATACCCCTTTATCAAATTTTCTTTATGAAGAAAAATCTACGGTCCCATATATAAGCCAAGAGGACCTAATAAATGCTTTATCAGATTCACTGTTTCTGGAAAATAAGTTTAACTTCATTTATTATCCAAATATTGATGTAATTGCACATGTGTTTGGAGTAAATTCTGAAGAATGGATAAAGGAGATAAAGATATTTGAAGAACTAGTTAAAAAAATTACAGAACTTAGTAATAAGAAATCTTATACAGTTATATCAGCTGACCATGGCTTAACAAATGTACCTAAAGAAAACAGATTCCACATAACTTATAATGAAAACGTCAACATTTACGGAGACCAAAGATCTGTGTATATTAATGGTTCCAAAAAAGAAATTATTGAAATCTTTTCAAAAGTTCCTGGACAATTAATTGATCGATCAGAACTAAATCACCTGCTTCCAATACCAGAAAATGATTTTATTGAATCTTTATATCCAGATTTTTGCTTTTTAGTTGAAGATAAAAATATAATATATCCACATCATTTAAAAACAGAGCTTGCCGGATATCATGGTGGCTTATCTACTGAAGAAATAAAAATTCCAATTATTGAAATATCAAATTTTTAGATAACATATACTAATCAAAATGAGCGTATTAAAACTTTTCATATTGTCTTTAATTTTTATTAGTTGCTCAAGTGTGTCAGAAGCTCAATTCATTGGAACTCCAGAGCCTTTTGTTGGATCAGCTGTTGAAGATATGTCAATAGGCCGTTCTGAGTCAATTGCTAACAAGTCTGTGTCGCAAGGTGATTATGTAATCAAAACCGCATATGCAAGCGTTGATGTAAGTTCTTCAAAATTTAACTCAACTATTTCAGAAGTAGAAAATCTTGTAAAAGAATACGAAGGTAACATATCTAACACATACTTATCTACCAACTATCAAGGATTGAAAAGTTATAGCCTTACAATGAATGTGCCCGCAGAAGATTTTGAAAGCTTTCTTAATCAAATAGAAACTGTATCTGAATTTTCAAATATCAGTTCAAATGCAAATGATGTTACAGAGTATGTATTAGATATTGACTCTAGATTAAAAGCTTTGAATAATGAAAAAATTGCCTTAGAAGAAATAAAGAAGGAGGCTACTTCGACATCTGATAAATTGCAAGTACAGGCACAATTAAGATACATCAATCAAGATATTGAAATGCTTCAAGGTCAAAAAGAGTATTATGAAAAATCTACTAGTTATTCAACCTTAACTTTAGAAATTCGTGAAGGTTCTGGAGTTTCACTATTTTCTTGGAATTACTATGTACAAAGAGCTTTGTCCTGGATAGAAACCATAATTGGAATCAGTATTTCATTATCATTTGTCATCGGACCACTAATGTTGATTTACTTTGTTGTAAAAAAAGTTAGAAATAAAAACTAATGGCACTTTCTTATATAGGTCTGCTTTTAGTTCTTGTTTTAATTATTTTTTTCGGTAGAAAACTTAAATAATCTTTTATTAATTTGGTTGATATGTCCCAAAGAACACTTGCCATGCAAGACAAGTTTTAGCTAAAAGGCTAAGCCATATATAAGCCCTTTCACCGTATAAATAATCTTTCCACTTGCCAACCTGTTTGTATTGCAAAATCATATTTATTGAAAAAGTATTAAAGAATAAAAATATACTTACAAATATCCAAACTACAAATTGTGGAACTCCTTGTGGATTTGCGTCTGTTGCAACTCCATCACCAATTAAATTTACAAAAATAAATATCCAAGGCGCTACGCCAACTAAGCAACCCATGATATAGCTCGTCCAATCTACTTTATCTGTGTATTGATTGTGAACTTCCATCATCCAGCCAAACCAACACATTGCTGCATTCATAAAAAATATTCCAGCTAAGGCCCAAACATCATAAATACCTACAAGGAGAGCAATTAATACAATCATTACTGATGCGCTTATAGAGTATTCAATCCATCTAACTTTATTTATCCCCTTTGATAGATCTTCTTTGTATTTGCTATAAAACGGTCCCGAAATCAAATAATGAGCAACTGCAGATGCTAGCAAAAATGTTGCAACAGCTGGGCCAAAGTTTGTAACCTCAGTCCAAATTTCAAGCTCAGGAATTAATGCAAAGCTTGAGGGATCCTCAGGAGAGCCTACTCCAACAAGCTGAGTTAAGGTAAGTGGTACTACAAAGTCTGAATTAACAACAGTACCTAACCAAAACAATAATCCACCTTGAATTAAATGAACTGTTCCCATTATTATGTTGAAACGTTTAAGTTTTTGAATTTTAGTTTCCAATATGATCTCCCCCAAATAAAATATTAAGCTAATTCTAGTTTTCAAATTAGAATTAAATCGTGGATAAACAATTAATTTTTTCAGAAATAGAATCACTTATGTTTGACTTAGATACATTAGTAAAGTCATTGGCGAATTCACGAGAATATATATCTGAAAATGAACTTTCAAGGGCAAGTGGAAAATTATCTGAGATTGAGATTGAATTGCAGTCTCTTGCGGGAAGAGTTGCTTATATTAAATCCTCAATTTGAAGGAAAAGTTGTAACTTCTGATATTTTAATATTTACTTTATCGCCCGCTTCGTAAATAGTATTTGGAAGTGATCTAGCTCTGAAAACTTCACCTTTACTATTTTGAAATGAGATAACTTGGTCATGGCCATAAAAAGTACACTCTTGAACAACATAACTACCTTCAGAGTCTATAGAAAGTTCAATGCATTCTGGTCGGATAGAAACATCCAGTGCTCCATTGTAAGCAGAAACAAAAGTACCCAAAGATGTCTCTACTCTGCCATCTACTGAGAAGCCTTTAAGTATATTTGGGTCTCCAACAGAATTTGCAACATTTTGACTAACTGGGTTTAGATAAATTTCCTGAGGAGTAGCACTTTGTATTACACTTCCATTTTCTAGAACACTCACTACATCACAAACCGATAAGGCTTCTTCTTGATCGTGAGTAACAATTATTGCAGTAGTTTCAGTTTGTCTTAATAGTGAAACTACTTCCTCTCTAAGATCTCTAGCCATCTGTGCATCTAAGCTTGTAAAAGGCTCATCTAAAAGAATTACTTCGGGTTTAGGAGCTAAGGCTCTAGCAAGGGAAACTCTTTGTTGTTGTCCTCCAGATAATTCCTGTGGAAATTTATTCCTGTAAGTATTTAAATTACACATAGAAAGAACTTCTTCTAATCTTCCATTTTTAATTTCATCTTGTGAAAGTCCGAATGATATATTTTTTTCAACATTCAAATGTGGAAATAAAGCGTAGTCTTGAAAAACCATTCCAACGTTTCTTTCCTCGGGAGGTAAGAAAGTGTCATCACTTGCAATAATATTGTTTCGCATCTCAATAATTCCGGAATCAGGTTTGTCAAATCCTGCAAGCAATCTCAATGCAGTTGTTTTACCTGATCCTGAAGTTCCTAAAACTCCAACAATAGAACCATTCCAAACATCTAAATTAAAATCTGACAATACTAATTCAGAACCGTAAGACTTAGTTACTGATCTTGCTCTTATGATTAAGTTTTCAAATGCCATTAGTTGTTTAGATTCCTTGTACTAAGTATATATGTAGGAAGTGCGCTAATTGCTAACAAAATAAATGCAGAAAATGCTGCCTGAGTAAATAAAGCTTCTGAAGCATAGGACCATATATCTACTGCCATAGTGCTAAATCCAGTTGGCCTGAGTAAAAGAGTTTGGGGCAACTCTTTCATTGTTGATAAGAAAACAAGGGCAGCACCAGCAAATAAACCTCTATAAATCAATGGGAACGTGACTTTAAAAAAAGTATCGATTTTTGACAAACCAAGACCTGAACTTGCTTCAATATACGATAACTTAACTTGTTCCATTGAAGCCTGTCCTCCTCCAACAGCTTGTGGTAAAAATACAATTAGGTATGAGATTATAAGAGTTGTGAAAGTTTGATAAATTGCTGGGAAAATTTTAATTGTTATAAATAGCATGGATATACCAACTGCTATATGTGGAAGGCCATATAAAGTTAGAGTAACTTTTTCAAATATATCACCAAATTTTGACCTATATTGTGAAATCATAACAACTATAGGGGTAGCTATGATCATTGCAAAAATAGAAGTGACTGTAGCAGCAGTTAAAGACCCCGCAACTCCGGAAAATGTACCGCTTACTGAATTTCCATTAGCCAGTCCTCTTATCAACCAATAAGACAAGACACCCATCGGAAGAAGTAAACTAAAAAAAATGACAATACCAAAAAATGTTAAAACAAGAATTTTATTTTTTTTAGAAAGTTTAATTTTTGTTATTTCCCTCGGAGTGCCAGAAACTTTAGCAGATCTACTTAATTCCGTTCCCCGCTGAGCAAAGCTAATTACTAAAGCTAATAAAATTAAAATTGTTGAGTAGAAAATTACTGGATCACCATTTATGTTTATAACGTAATAAGAATAAATAGCTTTTGTCATTGTTCCATATTTCATTAGTGATACTGCTCCAAAATCAGATATAACATAAAGCCCAACTAATAATGAAGAGTAGATTATCGGTTTTCTTAACCTTGGTATGACTACTTTTGTATACATTTTAATTTTTTTAACCCCTAAAGATCTTGCAGCATCTTCAACTGTTGAATCTAAATTTCTAAGTGCACTGCTACAAATCAACTGAACATAAGGATAAGTGAAAAGAGTCAAAACTATCCAGCTGCCTATAAATCCTTCAATCCCTGTAATTTCATTAACCCCATATCTAGAAAATAAACTAACAAACAAGCCTTTAGGGGAAAATGCAGAAACATATGTTAAAGCACCAATATATGAGGGAATTACTAAAGGTAAAATTGTAAGAGAAAATAATAATTTTGAACCAGGAAATTCATATCTCACAGTAAGAATAGATATAAACAAACCAAGAAATAAACTCGTAAAAATAACAGCAAAAAATAATAAAAGTGTATTGAATAATAAAGTACCTACATCCCATGAAGAAAGAAAGCTAGATAGATTTTTCGAAAAATTAGCAAATCTCCAAAACATATAGAATATTGGCATCAAAAATATCAATAAGATAAAAGTGTTGCCTATTAAAAGAGGTTTCGGTGTATTCACTTTATTAAGATTAAATAAATTATTTGAATAATAAAAGAAAAAAATTCTGGTCAGATCTCTCTGACCAGAATTTTTTGGCTTATGTTGATACTGACGGACGGACTAAAATCCTGCTTGAGCAATCAACTCTACAGCTTTTTCTTGCCATAATGCTAAAGCTGACCAGTTTAAGTTCGAAGGTGAATTCAAACTATTTATTTCTGGTAGTAATGCATTTGGCTGAATACCTTCAACAAGAGGGAACTCGTATACTGTATTTGTAAATGTTTCTTGAGCGCTCTTAGAATGTAAGAAGTCAATGAAAGCCATAGCTGCTGGTTTATTTTGGCTTGAGGACAAAATTCCAACTCCTGCTGGCATAACCATTGCACCACATCCACCGTCTAAATAAACATTCTTAATAGGAGCATCAGCATCTTCTGCTAATACTCTTAGTGTGTAGTAATGATTGATCATTCCAATATCAAGCTCACCTGCTGCAGCTGCTGCTACTTGAGGTGAGTTTTTTGGATATTCACCATATCCAAGACCATTAATTGTTGTTAGCCAATCTAAGACTTTTTCTTCACCATCTGACTCAATCATACAAGCAAGCATTGCTATGAATGATGAGTTTGTTGGCGCAAGTCCTAACCTATTACGGAATTTTTCATCAGCTAAACCGTATATGTCACTTGGTAGTTCAGAATCCATAACATCTCGTGTATCTACTACAAGAGATCGTGATCTTCCAGATGTGCCTACCCAGTAGCCATTACTGTCTACTGCCCAAGATGGAACATTGTCTAAGACGTCAGCAGGAAGTCTGTCAAAAAGACCGGCTTTTGCAACGACTCCAAGACTAACTGGATCTTGAGAGAAGAATACATCAGCTGGGCTAATTGCACCTTCTAGTTCTAGTGTTCCTGCAAGTGCAGCACTCTTGGCATACCTTACTTCGACTTCAACTCCTGAAGTTGCGGCAAATTCTGAAATAATATCTGCTACAAGACTTTCTTTTCTACCACTATAAATGACAAGAGTTCCGCCGACTTCAGCTTCTCTCGCGGCTAATGCAGCTTCAACAGCTGCGTCTATAGCTTCTTGTGATACTGTACCTGCTGGTCCTGCTTCACCTGCTGGTCCTGCTTCTCCTGCTGGTCCTTGTTCTCCTGCTGTAGGTGAACAAGCTGTTAAAACCAACATAAAAGCAATTAAAATTACTGTTATTTTTTTATTCATTTCAACCTTTTTTTGATTAACTTTGTTAATAGTACTTAACATTATAAGTTAATGGTAATTTATTTATGTATTTTCTAATTTATCCTTTTTTTTGATTTGTCGTATTATTTATTTATGTCTGAAAATACAACAGGGGTTCTTTTAATAAATCTTGGTAGTCCCAAGGAGTTAACAAAAAAATCAGTTAAAGAGTACCTTAGAGTATTTTTATCTGATGACTATGTTTTAGATATACCTAAAATTTTGCAGCAATTAATACTTCGACTTTTCATACTCCCCTTCAGGCCTAAAAATACTTTGGAAGCATATGAACTAATTTGGACCCCAGAAGGTTCTCCACTAATTTTATCAACTAAAAGTATTGCCAAAAAATTATCAAAAAAAACTGGCTGGGATGTCGATTATGCAATGAGATACGAAGACCCAAGTATTGAAAAGGCTTTAGTCAATTTCAATAGCAAAGGTATAAATAAAATTATTGTTATATCCCTTTATCCACACAATGCCATGGCAACAACAATCACTACTGAAATGGAAACTAGGATCGTTGCTAACAAAATTTCAGAAAATTTTGAGTTAATTTTTACAAAACCTTTTTTTGATAATGAAATTTATATAAATACTCTAAGTAATTCAATAAAACCATACATTGAAAAATCATCCTTTGACAAAATTATATTTAGTTATCATGGAATCCCAAAAAGACAGGCAAAAAAAACAGACGAAACAGGTGAGCATTGTTTTTCAACTGGTAACTGTTGTGAAATAGAAAGTGAAGGTTCTAAGGACTGCTACAGGTCTCATACAAGAATAGCTTCAGACTTAACAGCAAAAAAATTGGGATTAAGTGAAGATCAATGGGAAGTTGCTTATCAGTCCAGGCTAGGCCCTGGGTGGCTTACGCCTTTTACAGACAGAAGGCTCGCTGAACTGCCAGAAGAGGGTAAAGAAAATATTGCTATATTGTGCCCGTCTTTTATCTCAGACTGTCTTGAAACTTTAGAAGAGATAGATATACGAGGAAGGAAAACATTTTTTGATGCGGGGGGTAGGAATATGACCTACATACCATGTCTTAATGATTCAGAAGAAACTGTTACACTTTTAGAAAATTTAGTTAAGACTGCCTGATTTTGAAAGCTTTTTAAAATTAAAAGATTTGATTACGAACTTACCCCCATTACGTACAAACCACATAAATCCGGCTAATAAATAAGCATAAGGGCACATCATATTATTACTATTATACATTAAATACTAGAATATAAATAATGCAAAAAGATCCAAAGCTTGTCCGGAAATATGAACCAATAATATGGTTTCTTTTCTTTGGATTGACGTTTGCAGTTGGTTGTCCCGCCTTTTAAACTTCACTCCATTATGTGTTAATTACTGTTAACATATATACAAATGAATAATAATCCAAATATATTTGCACAAAGTGAAATCGAGAAGTTACCAAATTCATTTTATTCACATGCTGAAGCGATATTCCATTTATCAGAAGTTGGAATAGAGGTAAAGCAAACCCGTGTTGCTGAATGGCTTGGTTTCAGTAGAGCTAATGTGTCACAAGTTATTGGAAGAATGCAAAATAGTGGTCTCATTGAGTTCAGTGATGAATTAAAGCTTACAAAGAAAGGAGAATACCTTGCAAAAATGATTGCAAGAAGGCATCGAATTATTGAACGATTTCTTTCTGAAGTTCTAAATTTACCTTGGGAACAGGTCTACGAAGAAACTAAAAAATGGGAAAATGTTTTAAGTTCTGTTACTGAAGATGCCATGCTAAAAGTCTTAGGTAATCCAAAAACTGGAATATTTGGAAACCCTATTCCCTATTCAAACTATTTTGAAGGTCCGATGGATAGGTTATGTGATGTTGATACAAACAAAAAATATTCAATTATAAAAATTTCTGAAGAACTAAAAAGAGATGGTGAGGTTATATCTTTTCTTAAAAAAAATAATATTTTGCCAGGAAATAAGATTTTTATTTCAAATACCAATAAATACTCACTAACTGTAAGTATTACAAAAGACAACTTTTTTGGACTAGATCAATATATAGCCAAAAGAGTATTTGTAAGTTAATTCAATTTATGGTTATACACGAAAATATTAAAATATAATTATGGAAAACTTATTATCAAGAATACCTTATGAATTGTTTTCATACATTGGTGGAGGAATATTTTTATTTATTATCTTATATAGGTTTTTTCCAAAATTATTTTTAAAAATACATAAACCAGTTTTTTTCACGATTGGCATCCTCTCACTTTCATTAGGTTATGTTGGAATAGTTGTTCCTGGTTTGCCAACAACAGTTTTTATACTTATAGCTGCATGGGCATTTTCAAAATGCTCTGAAAGGTTTACACTGTGGCTAGAAAGTCACAGGATTTTTGGTCCAATAATTTTAAATTGGCAAACTTATAGAGGATTATCTAGAAGAGCTAAGAAGCTTGCAATATCTATGATCATTCCTACTTTCGTATTAACAATTTATTTTGTATTTTCACTAGTTGGTGATTTAATTTTTGGTTCTTTTGGTATAGCACTATGTACATGGCTTGCTACTAGACCTGAACCACCACTAGAAAACGGTTCTTAAATTTAATTTGCTTCTGGTATCTGATATCCAATTGGAGAAACTTTATCTAGTTCAAAAACATCCCTTGCTTGTGCTTCGTAATTTAAGCCAATAGATATTTGCTCTCCTTCAGTAACTCTGTTTCCGTTTTCATCTAACCGTGCATTCATTGTTGCTTTTTTTCCTGACTTACAAATAGTCTTTATTTCAGTCATTTCATCGGCCCAAGCTAATAAATAAGCACTTCCTGGAAACGGCTCTCCTCTGAAATCCGTTCTTAAGCCATAACAAAGAACAGGTATCTTTAACTTATCAACTACAAGTGATAATTGAAGAACTTGTTTGGGACTCAAAAATTGTGATTCATCAACAAGCACACAAGATAGATGCTCTCTTTGATGCTCATGTGCTGTCCATACATATAAATCGTCATCTGCTGTAAATATTTCACATTCTCTATCTAAGCCAATTCTTGAAGCAATCATTCCCTCTCCAAATCTGTCATCAAGTTTTGGAGTAAATAAAAGGGTTCTCATATTTCTTTCTTCATAATTGTGAGCTGACTGTAGAAGGGTTGTGCTCTTCCCAGCATTCATTGCTGCATAATAAAAATATAATTTTGCCATTGTTTATATATTAGTTATTAAATTTTATGTTGCTATCTAAGTGCAACTATTCTTCCAACTGTGTTCCTGCTTCCAATAAGGTCTAGATAAGTAATAACTTCATCAAATTTTATAGTTTTGTAAATTGGTTCTATTTGCTGATTGATATAAAGATCAAATATTAATTCCATTCTTTTTTTTAAATAATCTCTATCATCATTTTCAAAACTAATCATAAATACACCCATTATTGAGATGTTCTTTACTAGTAAGTAACTTAGGGTTTGAGAAGGTATGTTACCACTTGCAAAACCAACTATAAGTGCCCTTCCCTCAGATCCCAATAGCTTAATTCCTTGCTCATAAGCTTCTCCCCCGACTTGATCATAAAATACATTTACAGGTCTTTTGCCATATTTATTTTCAATAATTTTCTTGATATCTTCCGTTTGATAATTGATAACCAGTTCAGGACCAAATTGTTTTACCAATTGTTTTTTTTCCTCAGAACCAACAGCTGCAATCACTCTTGCGCCAAAAATTTTAGCAAGTTGAACGGCAGACAGACCCACCCCGCCAGCAGCAGCATTCACTAATACCAGTTCATTGGGTTTCAATTGAGCCCGCCTGTGGAGTGCAAAATCTGAAGTTAGATATGACATAAGAATTGCAGCACCTACTTCAAAAGATATATTGTCGGGCAATTTATATGCTAAGTTTTCAGATGCCACACATAATTCTCCAAAACTCCCGTGCCTACCAGATCTAAAAACTGTTGTTGCAGCAACGACTCTATCTCCTTCTGAGAAATTACTTTCTGGTGAGCACTCTTTAACGTATCCAGCAACTTCAAAACCAGGCACAAAGGGATGCTTGGGATTTGATTGATACATACCACTAGATAAAAGAATATCGGCAAAATTTAAAGTTGCCGCTTTAGTTTCAATAATTAATTCCTTATCTCCTAATTGTGGATAATCCATTGAAGCAAATTTGAGATTTGTAAATGGAGAAACTGATTCTTGAATCCAAGCTTTATATTCCTTCATATAAATATCTTAAAAGAATTAATAGGTGGTAGTCTTTTTTTTATGGAAGTAATTTTAAAGTTCATACATGTGGTTGGTTTATCTGTCTGGTTAGGATCTATGGTTACATGGGCTGTTTTTGCTCCAAGATTGAATAAATATGATCCCACAAAAAATACAACCGGTGTATTACGAATTTCATTTAGTAAGATTTCATGGAGCTCTTATGTGATTTCTATATTATCAGGAATAACTCTTTACTTTTTAAATGAAAGCACTACATCTAACTGGTATATCGAAGTATCAGTTCTAGCAATAGCTGGTGTTGTGATTGCTTTTCATAGCTTTGCAACAAACATTAGCGCTGCTCTTAGAGGTGTATTCAATGGAGTAATGCTTATACTTGCATTAACTGCTGTCTACTTAACAACAATTTATATTTAATAAGAATTTATTAACTCTAAATCTTCTTCGGCAATAATTCCATAACCACGTGCAAGTATATCTTTTGAATTTTTTTCTATCAAGAACCAGTGAATTGTCTCATCTGAAGGTATATCTAAAGTTTCTAGAAATTGATTTTTATCAAGATAAGCTGTTATTGTTCTGTTTCTAATTCTGTCATCTCGTATACCAGCTCTCATTATTCCATCTAAATAAACTTCAGCTAATTTAGATGTTTTTTGAACAGTTGGGACTTCAATAATATTATGTGTTTCTCCAAGTCCATTATTTTCTAATAATGATATTGATTCATCGACTAATGGTTGATGCCATTGTTGAAAAGCGACAATTATTATTAGATTCTTATCAACAAAATCATCTGGCACAACTTTGTCTCTTTTGTTTAAATCTCTTCCACTTATCTGTGGAAACTCTCCATACTCAACGGTCACATTACTCTCCTGTTCTGCTTGGCAACTTACAGAAAAAAATAATATTAAAACGAGAAAGCTAGCCTTGAACTGGACCAAGGACTGCCTCAAGATTTTTTATTTGCTCATCCATTATTTTATTAAATATAGTTCCTACAAATATTCCAAGAATAAAAAAAGGAAATTTGTATTTGATATCTACAGAATAAGTAACTTCTGTTCCTTTTGAATTAGCTGATAAAAATATCGTATCAACAATTGTAAAAATTGAAGTTGAAGCCTGTAAAGAAACCCTTAGTGGTGGGCCCCACTCAACAATTTCATAATCGTATTCTCTCGGTTTATTATTAAAATGTGTTTTAACTTTGAATACTGAACCTTGCCTTAAAGGTTCTTTGGTTATAAGTTCACCTTCATCACCTTCTGCCCATTTTTCTAAATTTCTAAAATCTGATAGAAACACAAATGATGAATCAATATCTGAGCTCACTGTGACTGTTCTTGAAAAATTTGGCATACGTTTATATTAAGTAAATTAAATTTTTGTAGGGAATTATTTATCTAAGATTTAAAGATCTATTTCTGAATCCAATAAAGCCAATAGCCAAAAATAATGCTATCTTTCCTATTACAAGAAATACATCCCCTCCAATTAAACCATCTTGATATGGATTACCATACGCACCAAAGGAAGAGATATTGTCATCAATCCACAAAAAGAAATCATTTGTACCTTTTAATGAATTTGCTAAATATTCAATGGCCATGAGACCTCCACCAAAAGCCCATGCCATTGATGATTTACCAGTATATGCTCCAAGTGCAAAGCCTAAAACACCAAAACTTACCCCAGCTAAAGCGGCCTGTAGTGTTGCTTTCATTAGAGGAACGTAATCAAGCGTTTGACTAAGTTCCATAGTTGCAATTGGAATAAACATAATATTTGTCCATGCAAAAGTTACAAACAAACCAAAAAACACAGCTAACAGTGATTGTGTAAGATAAACTGTTGATCGTGTCATTGGTAAAGCCGCAACAAATTCGAAAGTACCATCTTCCTCAGCTTTTGAGCCAAGTTTATTTAAAAGAATAATTGTGGCTATCCCAATTAAAATAGGTACAAAAGGAATCAAAAAGTAAGTTGTTACCATTCCTTCTAAAGTAAAAACATTGTCCCAATCTGAAATTCCTAGTAAGTTCATCATTGTCTCGTTTTCAGACATACCCCTAAAAGCTTCTCGCTGAGTATCAATAAGTAGACTCTCTACGCTTGAGTTTGCAAAAGCTAATGGAAGAATCAATAAATACACTCCTCCAGAAATTGCCCAGTTTAAAATAAATTTTCTTGGGACTGTCACCATATATTTCAAATAATTAAACATTAACCTTCTCTCCTATCATAAAATTTAAAAAAGGCATCTTCTAAATCTTCACCCTGTTCTGCAGCCTTGCTTGAAAACGTCTCATAAGATTCATCATATACTTTTGCACCATCTCGTAAAACTGCCATTGAGTCTGCAACTTTTTCAACCTCAGAAATAATATGTGATGATAAAAGTATTGCAGCACCATTATCTGCAAATTCTTTAATAATTTCAAAAAAAGTTCTTTGATGAAAAGGGTCTAGGCCTGAAGTTGGCTCGTCTAAAATTAATGCCTTTGGCTTATGAAGTACTGCTAGTATCAGTGCAACTTTTTGTCTATTACCTTTAGATAATTCTTTAATAGTTTGATCAACTTCCAATTCAAACTTTTCTGCTAATTCCATTGCATAATCAGTTGATTGAGCTCTCATGTCAGCACCAAGTTTGAATAATGATTTAGAGTTTAAATTTTGTGGAAGTTGAGGATCTCCAGGTAAATATCCTATTATTTTCTTTGCTTCAACAGGATTTTCAATTGTATTTATTCCCTCAACTGAAAGAGAACCTTCCGAGGGGATTAAAAAACCCATAAGACTTCTCATTGTTGTTGATTTTCCAGCTCCATTAGGACCTAATAAACCCTTAACTTCACCATTATCAACTGTGATATTAATATCTCCAACACCTTTTCCATTTTTGTATGTCATGGTGAGGTTTTGAATTTCAATCATTAGCTAATTTTATATATTAAGAAAAATAATATTAATTTATTTTATTAAATAATTATTAAATAGAAAATTATTCGTCTAAATTTTCATTTTTTTGTTTATTTCTTAACCAAGTTAAAAGTAAAGCTGGAATTAAAAACATAAGCATTTCATCCCAACCACCTTGGTGATTTAGAATAGGCGGTGGAATTATTTTAGTGAACATTAAAGATATCCTTCGACCATCCAACGAGTAATGTTTACAAGACTGTTTGGAAGTAGTCCAAAGTAAATAGTTAGTGCCGCCATAATGCCAAGTAATAATTTATCTGAGTTTTTAAGCTGTATCTTCTCAACTACATTTTCTGTCTTTTCTACTGCTGCAACCCATATAGGTCGTAAGTAAAAGTAAAAACCAGCAACTGTACTCAGCATCAATACAGTAACTAATATATATCTCTCATACGACCAGAGATTAGTAATTAAGATAAACTTTGAAACAAATCCACTTGTTAATGGTAGTCCCGCAAGGCCGAGCATAAATATTGAAAATGTAATTGTTATAAATTTATTTTCTTTGAACAGTCCAGAGATATTTGAAATTTGGAAATCTGAACTTAACTGACCACTAATTATTGAAAAGACTGTAAAAATCCCAATTAATTGAATAATGTATGTTATTAAATAAAAGGTAGAGGCACTTATTCCATAAACACCTGAAGATATTCCAGAAAGTATAAATCCTGACTGGATGACGCCACTGTAAGCAATAAGTCTTTTTAAATCACTTTGATTTGCAGCAAATAAAGCTCCAGCTAACACTGACATTATTACAACTGCACTAAAAAATAAATCGAATTGATCAATAATAAATGTTAGAGATACTGCTACAAGTCTCGCAAGAACTATAAAAGACGCTGCCTTTGCAACAGTAGCCATATAGCCAACATAACCAGTTGGTGATCCTTGATAGACATCCGGAGCCCAAGCTTGAAAAGGAGCAGCTGCTACTTTAAATAACAAACCAACAATAATTAATATAAGACCCACAAAAGTTGTTAATGGAACATTTTCAGGTCCAATAATACTAATTGCAAAACTGATTTCATATACTCCAATAATTGATAATGAGACATATATAAGTGCTATGCCATAAACAAATATACATGAAGCCAGAGAACCCAGTAAGAAATACTTTAAGGAAGCTTCATTACTTAATTGATCTCCCCTATTTAATCCAGCTAAAGCATATAAACTAATAGATCCAATTTCTAATCCTATAAAAAGCATGATAAAGTTTTCTGCGTCAATCATTAATAAGAAACCTGATGCAGACATCAAAACAAGAATTAAAGCTTCTGTTGTTTTATTTTCAATCATCTCAGAAGTTTTCCAAAAAGAGTTAAATGTAAATAGCAACACCATTCCGATTATCACATTTCCAACAAGTGCAAATTCATCAAGAAGAATTTTTTCTGAAAAGTAAGAAGAAACACCGTCTGTTAAAAATAATCCAAACTTTAAAAAGATTGTAAATAAAGTTAATAAGATTCCCGCAAATGAAACATATTTTTTTACGTACATCGGAGTAGAGATGGTAATTGTACAAAATAATAAAACTATAACAGTGAGAAGCAGGGCTAGCGTGGGGGCTATAACTATATAATTTATACCAAGAATCTCAGAAACTGTTGTCATTTTAAGTCCCTAAAAATTGCGATCGTATCGCTTAAGAAGCTAGCCTCTTGAATAACAAAACTTTCAATATAATTTGGATAAATTCCAATAAACAACATTAATAAAACTAATGGTGCTATTGATGCAGTTTCTCGAGAGTTCAAATCACTTAAGCTTTCGTTTTCTTCATATTTTATAGGACCAGTAAACATTCTCTGATAAGCCCACAGCATATAAATTGCTGCCAAAACAACTCCAAATGCCGCAAATGATGTCAAAACTTTATAGCTGTTATAGCTACCCATTAGAATCATAAATTCACCGACAAAACCATTTAATCCAGGAAGGCCTATTGAAGCAAAAGAGGTAAATAAAAATATTGCTGCATACCTTGGCATTTTAATCTTTACACCACCAAAATCACTGATGTTTCGAGTATGTCTTCTTTCATAAATAAAACCAACAAGCATAAATAAGGCTCCAGCAGTAATACCGTGATTTATCATTTGTATTATTGCTCCCTCTATACTTAAAAAACCTCCTGCGGATATGCCTAACATGACAAATCCCATATGGCTGACAGACGAGTAGGCGATTAATTTTTTAATGTCTATTTGAGCAATAGCAACTATAGCTCCGTAAATTATTCCAATTACAGATAGAACTGCTATTAAATTTTTATAAGCTAAAAAACCCTCTGTAAAAAATGGGATAGAAACTCTTAGTATTCCGTACGCACCCACCTTAAGCAGAATTCCAGCCAACATTATACTTCCAGCAGTTGGCGCTTCTACGTGAGCGTCAGGCAACCAAGTATGAAGCGGAAAGATTGGAACTTTAATTAAAAAACCGAAAGTAAATAATAAAAATAAAGATTTGGACTGAGATCCAAGCAAGCTTAATGAAGAGAGTGTTTCAAAATCTACAGCAAGTCTTCCGTTGACTCCGTAACTGATGACTGCTGTATAAACTGTGCCGATAAAAATGAATACTGAACCAAAGACAGTGTAGAGAATAAATTTTATTGTTGCGTATCTTCTATTCTCTCCACCCCAAATACCCATCAAGAAATACATAGGAATTAATAAAGCCTCAAAAAATATGAAGAGAGAAATTAAATCACCGCTTATAAATACTCCATTTATTGCAAAATGTAGCATAAGCAGTGAGCCAACAAAACCTTTGCTTTCGGCATGGTCTTTTCCAATTGAAAGCAGTGAGACAAAAACTAATAATGAACTTAACAAAAGAAGTAAGGTAGACATTCCAGATAGTCCAAAACTTAGATTCAAACCATAAGATTGAATCCATTCAAAAGTAGATAAAATTGTAAATTCAGTCTTTGCATAATCTCCAAAAAGTAAATAAACACACTGGGTTAATGTGATTATTGAAAAAGCAATTCCAATCGGTCTAAATATTTCTTTTCTTGCACTAGGAATAATAAATATAAGTAATGCGCTGACAAGGGGCACAATTAACAAGGAGAACATTATTGACGTCATCGTGGCACCAGTGGAGTAGCGATAAATAATGCAATCAAAAGTAGCAGAAACAACCCAAAATAAACAACATAACTTCTAACCATTCCAGTTTGAGTTGTAGATGTAATTTTTGAAGTTTTGTTAAATGCAGTTGATACAAAGTTTACTGAACCGTCAATTAACATTCCATCCACTACAACTGCAACTTTGCGTGACAAATTTTTCATGCCAGAAATAAAAAACAAATTTCCAAATTTATTAAGATACAGAACGTTTAAAGAAAGATCTTTTACTAAATTTATAGGATATTCAAGTTTAAATTTTTGTAAATCAATTCGTTTATGGAGTTCAATACCAAATAATAAAAATGCAATAATCAACCCAGTAAAACCCGCTCCTATAGAAAGCACTGCTAAAACAACTAATGTAACTCCTTCGGGTAAATGAGTTACCTCTACATTTTCAAGAGTTACATGAAGAACTTTTTCCAATCCATGGAAAAATGGCGTGTTTATGAAACCAATAAATACTGAAAATATGCCCAAAAGTAAGAGTGGTCTTGTCATCGCTTTTGGTGCTTCAATAACCTCTGAATGGTCGAAACCATTGTCCTTTTCAAAAATCAACAACCAATGTCTGCCCATATAAAATGCAGTTAAAAAAGCTGCACCTAAAGTAAGCGCCCAGAATATATAATAAATTCCACCATTCGCAAAAACAGAAGCAAGTATTTCATCCTTAGACCAAAATCCTGCAAGTGGCGGTATACCCGAAATTGCAAGAGTTCCAATACCCATCATTGCAGCAGTAGTTGGCATTCTTTTTCTTAATTGTCCCATTTTTCTTATATCTTGCTCATGATGCATGGAATGGATAACTGCTCCAGCTCCAAGAAATAATAATGCTTTAAAAAATGCGTGCGTAACTAAGTGAAAAATTGCTGCAACATATGCTCCAGAGCCAATAGCAATAAACATAAAACCGAGTTGTGAAATGGTAGAGTATGCTAAAACTTTTTTAATATCGTATTGGTTTATGGCTGAGAATGCTGCAAGAAGCGCTGTAATTAAACCAAAAACTATTATCAAAAGACTAGCTGACTTTGAGTGTTGTAAAAGTGGAGAAATTCTTACAAGCATGAATACGCCTGCTGTAACCATTGTTGCCGCATGTATAAGTGCGCTTGCAGGAGTTGGTCCTTCCATGGCATCTGGAAGCCAGCTAAATAATGGAAACTGAGCAGATTTACCAAAAGCTCCTAGTAGTAAAAAGAGGGAAATAGCTGTGATAGTGCTTTCCGAAACTCCAGTTGAGTTGTGTAGGATTTCATAAAAATCAAAAGTGTTAAACGTATCCAAAATAATCATTAGACCAATTAAGAATCCGAAATCACCAACCCTGTTTATAACAAATGCTTTGTTACCAGCTTTTGCTGCTTCTGGTTTTTTTGACCAAAATGAAATCAATAAATAGGAACTCAAACCTACTAACTCCCAACCAAAAAACATTACTAAGAAATTCGACGACATTACTAAAAGCAACATTGAAAAGACAAAGAAATTAAAATAAACAAAATAATTACTGTGGTTATCATCTTTTTCCATATATGAAGTTGAGAAGAGCTGGATAATAAAAGAAAGGCCTGTAACCAATACCAGCATAATTCCAGATAAACCATCAAGTGTAAACCCGATACTTATATCAGGATTTGAAATCCACTGAAACAATTCAATATTTACAGCCTTAAATTTATTTAAAGCTAGAGCAACAAATGAATAAGATGCAATAGCAAATGAAAGTAGTGCACCATTCAATGTAAAAAAGTTAGTTACTAATTCATTAAATAATTTTTTATTTAAAAATAAAAATATTGATGTAAGAAGTGGCAGAAAAATTGGAAGTAAAAAAATGAATTCCAATTTATCCTCGTGACACATTCAGCACATCTACTGAGGCAGATGACTGCTTTTTAAAAATAGAAACAATAATTGCAAGGCCGACCACAACTTCTGCAGCAGCAACAACTAAAACAAAAAATACAAATACTTGTCCATCTATTTGTCCAAAATGTTTGGACGCTGCGATAAATGTTAAATTTACTGCATTGAGCATAAGCTCAATACACATAAACATAATTAAGGCATTTTTTCTAATCATCATGCCCATAAAGCCTATAGCGAACAACATTGCAGCAAGTGTGAGGTACCAATCAGTAGTTACTTCAAGCATTACTGTTTCTTTTCTTTATATCATAAGCTAACGCAATAGCTGCTGCAGTTGCAACAATTAATAATATGGAAATTATTTCAAATGGGAATATCCATTCAGTAAATAAAAAACCCGCAATTAGCTGTGGTGTTCCTTCTATGTTGTTCTCGGTAGGTGCAAACCATAGATCCCACTTAAAATCAGAGCTGACTGCTACATAGGCTAATAAAGAAATCAGTATTAAAAAAACTCCGCTTACTAGATATGTTTGTCCTTTAATTGAATCAGTTGATTGTTCTTTTTTGTCAACTCCAATCATCATTATTACAAAAAGAAACAAGGTCATTACAGCACCTGCATATACCAACATTTGAACCATTGCAACAAAAGTTGCATTCAAGGTTATATATATAATTGCTAATGAAACTAGAGTCATAACTAAACCCATAGCATTGTGTACAGGATTTCTAGCAAATATAACTATGAGTGCGCCAATAATGATTAAGCTAGCAGGAGCAAAAAAGAGAAGCGCCTCAACCAATTTACTCTTCCTCCAAAGTCTGTCCTTCTTCAGGCGGTTTCTTTCCGACACCTAATGAGCCAGACCAATTCACTACATTTTGAAAATTAGGATTTCCGTTAGGAGAAGTTGCTCTCATCCATCCATCTGATGTGTTTAATTCATCTACATTAGTTAACTTGGTTTGCTCTTCATGTGCATTTGGTGTTCCGTCATCTTTCACAACAAGAACTTCCTTATCGAAAATTGCTTCTGACCTATTAGTAACACTCATCTCGAAAAGAGATGTCATTGTAATTGCTTCAGTAGGACAAGCCTCGACACACAATGCACAATAAATACACCTGAGCATATTTATTTCGTAAATAAAACCGTATCTTTCTCCTGGGCTTACAGGATTTTCCTCAGGGTTATCCTCACCTCTAACATATATGCATTGTGCAGGGCAAACACCTGCACACAATTCACAACCTATGCACTTTTCCATACCATCTTCATACTTATTAAGCACATGACGACCATGAAATCTTTGAGGTTTTTTCCTAAATTCTTTAGGGTATTTATCAGTTACCGACTTTCGAAATAATTCTTTAAAAGTAACTTTTAATCCTTTTATTAAACCAAAACTTTCACTCATAAATTAACTCCACGGTAAGCCAAACTCTCTAAATCCTAAAACTATTGCCGATAAAATAAGCCACACTAGTGAAGCAGGGATAAGTCTTTTCCAGCCTAGTTCCATTAATTGATCGTATCTTAGTCTTGGCAAAGTTGCTCTAATCCATACAAATATAAAAAGTAATGAAAAAGTTTTAACGCCAAGCCAAATAATTGGCATTATTGCAGATAATACTGGTGGTAAAAAATTCTCAAAAGTAGGTCCAAGCCACCCACCTAAAAAGAAGGTTGCTGTAATTGCACACATATTGAACATATTGATGTACTCAGCTAAAAAAAACATTGCAAATCGAAAGCCAGAATATTCAGTATGAAAACCTCCAACTAATTCTTGTTCGGCCTCAACTAAATCAAAGGGAGCTCTGTTTACTTCAGCTACTGCAGCTATAAAGAATATACCGAATGCAATAAATTGTGGAAATATATTCCATTTTGGTATAAATGAAACAATTGAACTAAGAATTGGAATAGAAGTTGATAAATTTCCAGATTGACTACTTACTATATCTACTAGTGAAAGAGATCCCGAGTAAAGAATTACAGGTACAAGTGATAAACCCATTGCTGCTTCATATGAAATCATTTGTGCAGAAGCCCTTACTCCTCCAAGAAGTGGATATTTGGATCCTGAAGACCAACCAGCTAGAACAACACTGTATACAGCTATTGATGAAAGTGCCAAAAAGTATAGAACTCCTACGTTTAAATCTGCACCAACAAAGTCAACTATATAATCTTTGCCACTAACTTCAATATTTAAATCTGGACCCAATGGAATAATCATAAAAATTAAAAACGATGGGACTAATGCAAGAATTGGTGCAAGAAGATACATGGCCCTATCTGCCTTAAGAGGCATAATTTGCTCTTTTAGTAATAATTTAATTGCGTCTGCTACGGTCTGTAAAATTCCAAAAGGGCCTGCTCTGTCTGGTCCAACCCTAGACTGCATTCCAGCAACTAATTTTCTTTCAAGCCAAATCAACAATATAGTGTTCGTCAATAAAACACCCAAAATAAGACTTGCTTTAACTAAGGCAATAATTAATTCAGTTGACATTTAACGCTTCTTCCACACGGCTAGGTAAAAATGTAATTTCCTTCGAAAAATTAAACTTGTTAAGGTCTCTTCTATTAATTGGAATATAAATTAGGTCATCTGGTAGATTATCGTTGATTTTGTAGGATAGCGTAACTTCCATATCATCTTGTACCATAGAACACTTTCCAGAGGTTAAGTTAAATTTATCAACAATATTTTGACTTATTTCTATAAACTTTTTTGATCCAAGTAGTGAAATACTTTCAGAATGTCTTTCTGTAACAGAATCTCCATATAATTTTTCTCCAGTATAAAAAAGAGCTTTAGTTGAACTGTTTTCTGATGTAGTAATTATTGGATCAGAAATATTAATGATTCCGTCTAAATTAGAGGGTTTGTCTAAGTTATCAAAAACTGGACGTGTAGAATTTTCAATACTTTCAAATGCTTTGTTGTTGAGAGCTTCCAAACTGTTTATATCATTTGATAAACCAGCAAAATTCATAAGGCTTGTAATAAATTCTGAATCACTTATCGATTGGCCTGGAGATGGTACAAGCTTGTCGATACGAGAAGTTCTAAACTCAATATTAGTAAATGTTCCTTCTTTTTCACCCAAAGTTGAGCTAACTGGTATTACAAAATTAGACAACTCTGCTGTTTCATGATTAAAAATATCTAAAGATACAACCGTATCTAAATTTTCTAGTATTGATTTTATTTCATTTGAATAAAAAGACCTGCCAACTGGATCTGCTCCCACAACAAACAACAAATCTGTATTCTCGCTTGAAATATCATCAACAAAATCTTTTGTTCCTTTAATATTCTCTAAAGTTTGAAAAGCACCATAAGTGTTACCTTTTGTATAAGTATTCAAAATTTTAGTATTTGAATTTGATTTTAAGAACTCAGACAATTCTCTGATGCTCTCATCAGATTGTTGGGGTGTAGACTTCCCGATAATAGCTGTAATATTTTTACCTACTACATAATTTTTTATTTCATTTAATTTTGATACATCTTTAATTATTTCAAAATTTTTAGAAACTGTTTCCTTGCCGTAAAATACATCTGCTATATCAGTTAAAGTTTCATTAGTGTGGCCAAAAACAATTAACTTTACACCCTTTTTAACAGCTTGCCTTACTCTTAAATAAAGTACTGGCATTTTTTCTTTTAAATCTTCAGCCCATACCACTATTGCATCAGAAGAATTTAAATCATCAATCTTAGCCAATTCATTATTTTGGCCAAATTGTCCTTTGTACAACAAGTCATCATTTAAATAAAAAGTTTGTTCAGAATCAGATATAGATTTTGAAAATTCTCTAAATGCTACGTAATCTTCGTTAGTCAAATTAGATCCAAGGAGAAAATTAATTTTAGTTTTTCTATCTTGAATTATTTCTGTAAGTTCAGAATATACATCTTGTATTTCAATCTCCACAAAATTATTGTCGACACTTTTTTGTGGTGTTTTTAGTCTTTTTTCAGAGTTTAAATACTCAAAATTGTAACGACCTTTATCACACAACCATCCTTGATTTACAGAATCATTGTCGACGCCTAAGATTCTTAACATTTTGTTTTGTGAGGAGTTCAGCTCAATAGAACATCCCATAGTACATCCGTTACATGTAGATCTTGTTGACTTTAAATCCCATGGCCTTGCTTTAAATCTATAAGATGTTGATGTTAAGGCACCTACTGGGCATATTTGCACAGTGTTCCCAGAAAAATATGATTTAAATGGTTCGTTTGGAAATGTATTTACTTCTGTTTTATTTCCTCTTTGAATAAACTCAATTAGAGGGTCTCCTGATATTTCATCTGAAAACCTAGTACATCTTGCGCATAAAATACACCTTTCTCTATCCAGTAAAATTATTTCAGAAATATTTATTGGTTTTTCAAAATGTCTTTTTTCCTCAACAAATCGGCTTTCACCTGGTCCATATGCCATTGTTTGGTCTTGCAAAGGACACTCTCCAGCTTTGTCACAAATGGGGCAATCAAGTGGATGATTTATTAGTAAGAACTCTAAAACTCCCTCTTGTGCTTTTTTTACAACATCTGATTCAGTGTCCACAACCATTTCATCGGTTATTTCAGTTGTACATGAAGGAACAAGCATTTTACCCCTCGGTGTTTCAATTTCAACTAAACACATCCTGCACATGCCTACTGGGTCTAAACGTTTGTGCCAACAGAATCTTGGTATGTGAATACCTGAATCTTCACATGCTTCTATTAAAAGTTTGTTTGAATCAGACTGAATGTCTATACCGTTAACGTTTAAATTTACTTTATCGCTCATAGCAAAACTTTTGTTGGAATCAAGCTTTCAACTTCACCCCTGAAATCGTTCATTAATGAAGTTATCGGTGATACAGCTGACGGACCAAGGGGGCATATTGTTGTCATCTTTGGTGGCCAGGTTAAGCCTGGAGAAATATTGTCGCACACATCTAAGAGTAAGTTAATGTCTGATGTTCTACCTCGTCCGCTTGCGATTCTGTCTAATATCATCTCAAGCCATGTAGTTCCTTCACGACATGGTGTACATTGACCGCAAGATTCATGAGCAAAAAAACTAACAATACTTTTAGCAGCACTAACAAGATTTGTATCTTCATCCATCATTACTACTGCACCAGATCCAAGCATTGAGTTATTGTTTGCTACATCATCAATTGTCATTTTGATATCGAGCTGATCTCCTCTGAACCAAGGAGCAGAAGCACCTCCAGGTATATAAGCTTTAACTTTCTTATTATTCCTTATGCCTCCTCCAAGAGTATCAACAAACTCACCAAAAGAAGTTCCCATTTCAATTTCATAATTTCCTGGATTATTCACATGTCCAGAAAGACTAAAAATTCTGGTTCCAGTAGAACCCTCTACTCCTAGCTTGTTGTACTCTTCTCCACCATTCTCAATAATCCACGGCACTGCAGATATAGTTTCTACATTGTTTACAAGTGTTGGCTTCATGTACAAACCTTTAGCGGCTGGGAAGTATGGTGGTTTTAATCTTGGCTCACCTCTTCTTCCTTCAAGAGAATTAAGCAAAGCCGTCTCTTCACCACAGATATAAGCTCCTGCTCCTAAATGAACAACAATATCTAGATCAGTTTCAGAGCCAAATATATTCTTGCCCAGATACCCTTTTTCATATGCCTGTTCCACTGCTTGCTGTACTCTTCTAGCAGGTTTTGCATACTCACCTCTTATATAGATAAAAGCTTCTTTAATATTTGCTGAAAAACAAGTAATAATTATTCCTTCAATGAGTTGATGTGGGTCTCTTTCTAGCAGAATTCTATCTTTAAAAGTGCCTGGTTCTGACTCATCGGCATTAATTACTAAATATCTATCCTCATCTTCAGCTAAAAATCCCCACTTAACACCTGTAGGAAATCCAGCACCTCCCCTGCCTCTTATGTTTGAAGATTTAATTTCTTCTAATATATTTTCTGGAGTGCTGTTAAGTAAGGTATTTTTTGCAGTTGTATATCCATTATTTTTTTCATAACTCTCGATTAGATGACTGTCTTCAGGGTTATCACGCATGTGTTTTGTTAGAAGTATCGTTTCTTTCATTTTTTTGCCTTAGTCGTTTTTAAAGTTTGAAAACCAGGAGCGTTTGAAGTAGCACCAGAATTATCTTTAATAGCCCAATCAAATGATTTCACTCCTCCAAAATCTTTCTGCATATCATCAGCTACAACAATGTCTGGTTGTTTTTCTTTTAACCAACTACACAAATTAATTGCATTTTCTGCTGTAAGACCCTCTACTGTTTCATAATTAACTTGCATTGCTGGTGCTCCACCGCAAGCACCAATACACTCAACTGCTTCAAAAGTAAATAACCCATCTTCATCTGTTTCATTGTTATTTAGTCCAGTAAACTCTTGTAATTTATTTATTACTTCGCTTGAATTGTTTATTTCGCATGAAATTGATTTACATACACTCAATAAGTATTTTCCAGTAGGTTCTTGTTTATACATTGAGTAAAAGGTTGAAACAGATTTTACTTGTACTTCAGTTATGCCCACTAAATCACTTATAACACTAATAGAATCATCTGAAATATAACCATCCTTACTTTGTGCTAAATGAAGAAGAGTTCCTAAGGCTGATCTTTTTTGAGGATATAGCTTAATAATTTTTTTTGCTTGTTTTAATAATTTTTCATCCCAGCTCATCTATCTACATCTCCTATCACAGGATCTAGAGATGCTATCGCTGCAACTGCATCTGCAATTGGGCTATCTGTCATTATTACTGGGAGAGCTTGTAAATTACAAAATGAAGGTCCTCTCACATGCATTCTGTAAGGTTTTGAAGAACCATCAGAAACTATGTAACAGCCTAATTCTCCCCTAGGTGACTCAACAGCAACATATGCATCTCCTTCAGGTACCTTGAATCCTTCTGTATATATTTTAAAGTGGTGAATCAAAGCCTCCATAGACTCATCTAGTCTCTTACGAGGTGGTGGTGTAATTTTTTTATCTTGAACTTTATAAGGACCCTTAGGCATATTGTTCATTGCTTGTTCTATGATTTTTAAGCTTTCAAAAATTTCTAATACTTTTACTCGCCACCTTGCAAAAACATCTCCTTCTTTCAAAACTGGAATGTCGAAGTCATAATTTTCAATTCCCGAATAGGGTTGTGATTTTCTCAGATCCCATGTGTATCCAGATGCTCTTAGGCTTGGTCCCGTTATGCCATAAGCAAAGCACTCTTCTGTTGTAAGGATACCAACGTTTTGCAATCTCCCTTTCCAAATAGGATTGTCTAAAAGCATATCGTCATAATCTTGTAATTTTTCAGGTATTATTTTAAGAATTTCTTCTACATCTTTTTGCCATCCATCAGGTAAGTCAGCCGCTACTCCTCCTGGTCTGATAAAATTGTGATTCATTCTCAGTCCAGTTGTTTTTTCAAAAAAATCTAAGATTAGTTCTCTTTCTCTAAATCCAAAAATCATCATAGATAAAGCACCTATATCCATGCCACCCGTGGCAAGAGCGACTAAATGAGAAGAAACTCTGTTTAATTCAGTCATGAGAATTCTTATTGTTTCAGCTCTTTTTGGAACTTCTATGCCAATAAGTTTTTCTGTAGTTAAAGAAAAGACTAGCTCATTGAATAATGGTGAAAGATAATCCATTCTTGTCGTATTTGTGGGTCCTTGAAAGTAATTTAACTCTTCACCTGTCTTTTCCATTCCAGTATGTAAGTAGCCAATAATTGGTTTTACTCTTCTAACAACTTCTCCTTCTAGCTCAGCTTGAAGCCTTAATACTCCATGGGTTGATGGGTGTTGGGGCCCCATATTGACAATCATTCTTTCATCATCTGATGTTTCTTCTTCAATAACAAAATCATCAACAACTTCTGTTCCAGTTTGAATTTTTATTTGTTTTTCATTCTCGTTTTCAAGCATCTTTTGAGAACCTTCATCAGTTGAAGATACGTTCCATCCACCTTCTTCTGAATTTGTTGCCCAAAAATCTAACTTATTTTTAAAGTTTGAAAGTTTGCTTTTTTTAATATTATTATTTTTCAATTAATCAACCTTTGGTGCATTCTTAAATTGAACAGGTATTCTTCCTGATCCATAATTTTTTCTTAATGGATGGCCTTCCCAATCGTCTGGCATTAAAATTCTGGTCAAATCAGGGTGGTTTTCAAAAATAATACCAAACATATCGTATGCTTCTCTTTCATAAAAATTAGCACTTGGGTATATTTCAGTTATTGAAGGTAAGGTTAAATCTTCATCCTTAACGAAAACTTTTATAGTTTTTCGCAAATTTTGAGAAGTTGACAAAAACTGTACAACTACTTCGAATCTAGGTTCTTTTTTTCTGAACCAATCAACTACTGTTAAATCAACCATCATTTCAAAACCATCATTTTTAATAGAATCAATCAAATCTTTATATTCTTCTGGAGTTGTTTCTATAATTACAGGATTCATCTATTTATCTCACCATCCATTATTTTTTCATGGAGTGTCAATATTCCGTGCATGAGAGACTGTGGTCCAGGAGGGCAGCCTGGTACGTATATATCAACAGGTACTATATGGTCTACTCCTTGAACTAATGCGTAATTATTAAACATGCCACCAGTTGATGAACATGCACCCATAGCAATAACCCATTTAGGATCAGCCATTTGGTCATACACCTGTCTTAAAACTGGCGCCATTTTTTGAGAAACTCTTCCAGCTACAATCATCAAATCAGCTTGTCTTGGTGATGCTCTGAAAACTTCCATTCCATACCTTGCTAGGTCATATTTAGCGCTTCCAGCTGCCATCATCTCAATAGCACAACATGCTAAACCAAATGTGACTGGCCACATAGATTGAGTTCTTGACCATCTAACAGCTTTATCAATAGTTGTTGTAAAAATATTATCTGGAGTATACATTAAGCTACCTCTTGCAAGTCTTCTTTAAAATATCTCTCTCTACGAGGAATATTCCAATCTAAAACTCCTTTTTTCCACACATAATAAAGAGTCTCAAGAACAAAAAATGTAAATATTGATATTGCAGCAATACCAAACCAACCTAGGTCGTTAAATCTTGTTGCCCAAGCAAGCAAAAATATTATTTCAATATCAAAAACAATATAGAGCATTGCAACCATATAAAATTTAACTGGAAATCTTTGAGACGGCTCAACTTCAGGAAAAATTCCGCATTCGTATGGAGCAAGTTTTTCAGGTGTTGCATTTTTTGGAGATAAAATATAGGAAGCTCCTAAAGACGCCAAAGCAAAGCCAACAGCAACAACCAACATAACTAGTATTGGAAGCCAATCTAACATGTTCCCTCCATATTTGTGAAAAATTTCACAAGCTATACCCTTATTGTACTACCAATAATATG
This sequence comes from uncultured Candidatus Actinomarina sp., assembly GCA_902555985.1. Lineage (GTDB taxonomy): Bacteria > Actinomycetota > Acidimicrobiia > Actinomarinales > Actinomarinaceae > Actinomarina. The sequence continues at coordinate 208,167 of CACDUI010000001.1, read as the reverse complement.
TTAAATAATTTCACTGATTAGTTTTTTGAGAGAGAAGTTAATAATTTTGAAGGGAGTAGGAATTTGTAGGCTATTTTTACTACTTCTTTAATGGTTAAGTATGCTTCATCAAATAATAACTCCACTACGAAATCAATAGTATCTTGATCGTTTGATGCTATTCTTAAGAGCCTTTTTGTCATAAAAGGACTCTGAAGAATAAGTCTTGCTAAAGCACAGCTTAAATAATGCTTTCTAAATCTCTTTGTAAATTCCTTTTCATATCTATCAATTCCTTGACTAATCGCTTCAGTATCAAGTATATTGTACGTATTTTTAGCTAATAGATATCCAGCTTCCATGCCATAGAAAATTCCCTCTCCGCTCATTGGATTTATCATGGAACTTGCATCCCCAATTAAAGCAACATTAAAATCTTTATTTCTTTTTGGACGAGAAGATGCAAAAGGTAGTAAATATGATTTTTGCTTTCTTATGTTTTCTACGACCACACCCCTGCCCTCAAGCTCTAAAACAAAATTGTCTAGCAGTTTATTAATATCTAACTTATCCTTTTTAAAAATACTTACTGGAACACCGATTCCAATATTTAATAAATTGCCTTTGCTTGGAAATGCCCAGGCATAGCCTTTATCAGCTGAAACATTAATCTCAAACATTAATGTTCTCTCATTAAATATTTCCAAGTAGTTTGGACTGTCAATGTAGGCTCTTATAGCAATTGCTTTATGCCAATCAGAATTAGGTTCATATTTTAATTTTTTTCTAATTCTAGAGTTTGCTCCATCAGCTCCTACAAGAATCTTTGTTAAAAATTCTAAATCTTCATTATCATTTTTAATCTTTATGTTTATACTTTTGTCTTCATTAGAAGTAAAGTCTACAAAACTAAAACCCTCATAAACGTCAACTCCAGCCTCCTTAGCAAGGTTTAATATTCTGTTATCAAGGTCAATGCGAGGTATAACATAAACTATTGAATCCTCTTTATTTTTGACTTGAGGAATATAATTTTGAATTCCAATATTATCCGGTCCATAAAGAGTGGTTGAAACAACTTGAGGCTCTCCCTCTAAAATATGTTCATTGTTGAATCTTTTTAGCGCACTTATAACACCAGGGCCTATTGCATCACCACATGATTTATCTCTAGGAAATAGTGATTTGTCTACTAAACCAATAACTAAATTAGGATTTAAATTTTTATATGAAATTGCAGCATTTGCTCCTGCAGGGCCAGCTCCAATAATTAAAACATCATATTTTTTAACGTTTTTTTGCATATTTTAATAACATACATTGAATTTTTGTTAATACGAAACTAAAAAAAGGTATTAAATGATTACATATAAATTCTATTTGTAATTAGATTGTGCATTAGTGAAAGAAAATAAAAAAATTCCACCAGCAACAGTAAAGAGGCTGCCCCTTTATTTACAGTGTCTTGATCAACTAAACAATGATGATATAGGTATATCATCTGGTAGATTAGCTGAACTTGCTAAAGTAAATGATGCTCAAGTAAGAAGAGACCTGTCATATTTAGGTACATTAGGCACACGTGGTGTTGGCTATGATGTTTCTACCCTAAGAAATCAGCTACAACTTGAATTAGGGCTTGTTGAGGGTTGGAGTGCTGTAATTGTGGGAATTGGTAATCTTGGATCTGCTTTGGCACACTATGGTGGTTTTAAAGAAAAAGGTTTTGGAATTGTGGGCTTATTTGACGCCGATCCTAAAAAAGTAAATAGCCAAGTTGCAGGCTTAGTGGTTAAACCTCTTAGTGATTTAGAAAAATATTGTGAAAAATTTAATGTTGCTATAGGTATTATTGCAACACCAGGAAAGTATGCTCAAGAAGTCGCTGACCAGTTAATCAATTGTGGTGTTAGATCTATTCTTAACTTTGCTCCAGTTTTATTAAAAAATACTCCAGATGTTCAGATTAGATCTGTTGATCTCTCTCAGGAACTACAAATTTTAAGTTATTATTTAGATAGGCCAGTACTTAAAGCCGTAGAATAATCTATTTTTGATATAAATATCCAAGTAAAGATCTAAATACCAAACTGACGTTTAACCCGATCCAAAGTGTTGATATAGTATTTTGTGTTCTTAATAAATAAGCACATACTATGAAACCAGCAATTGAAGAAAAGACTGTGAGAAATGAAAATTGTTTAGACCTATCAAGTCCAAGTAAAACTCCATCCCAAAGAAATGCATAACAACCTATAAATAAACTCAGCGCTACAAGTGCTCTGAGTTCTAAATCAAAATATAAATCAAAATTGTTACCACTAAATATTTCTATAAAATATTTCAAGAAACTAAACGTTGTAATTGCAAGAAAAATAGAAATTACTGTAGTAACAGAAATAAGTTCTTTCTGTAATATAGATTTTTGATATTTTTCTTTTTTTGAAATAAGCTCTGCAATTAATGTTTGAGAAGCTATTGCAATTGCATCAACAAAAATATAACCAACAGACCAGAGCTGAAGCAAAATATGTTGTAACGCGATTTCCTCCATTGACATTAAGGATGCTCTATTTCTTAAATATGCCATGAATATAGTCAAAAATAAAGATCGAATTAAGATGTATATCCCCACACTAAAAAATTTTTTTCTTAAACTACTTTTATCAATATTTTCTTGATGCGGAGAAAAATGATTTAACTGTTTTTTAAGAATAATTGTCGAATAAATTGAAGCACAAAAGAATGCAAGTGAACTAGCGAAGCCAATCCCACCAGCACCAAGACCCAAAAACAACCCAAAAAATAGGCTAAAAACTATATTTGATATCGATACAATTAATGCACTGTAAAAAGTAATTTTTGCATATTTTAGACCCCTTAATACTGCTGTTGAGTGCATGTTTACTAGGTAAAATGGAAGCCCAATACATCTATATATCAAATAATCTGATGAAAGCAATTTAATACTTTCCGTTGGTTGAAAAGTAGAAATTAAATAACCACTGCTTAAGTACAAAATTAAAAATGAACCTAAACCCAGCAGAATAGAAATATTTCTACCAAATTTTATGAAGTAGTTTAATTTGTTTATTTCATTTTTAGTATTAAGAGAGGAAACAAGTGGGGTTGTTCCATAGGCTAGAAATATAAAGACCCAAATAAAAACAAAATAAATTGTTTCACCAATCCCAATTGCAGAAAGTGTTTCTAAATTTACAACACTAGCAATTTTTGAATCAATTAATCCAACTATTGGTTCTAAAGCTAACCACAGAAATATAGGATAAGAGTTAACCCAGATATCTTTTCTGACATTAATCATCGAAATTTCTTGCTTTTAAAACTCCCCATAGCATAATTTGCTCATGAGCCTCTGTGCCTAAATTTTGAGGAGTTATAACTTTTTGAAAATTGTAATTTTTTTTTGTAAATTTATTTAATAGTTGTGTAGGAGTTTGCGTTTGTAAATTATATGGAAGCTTAAACTCATTAATTATATGATTTTCTAATTCTTGAAAATCTATATCTTTTACTTTTACATACTCATTTTTTAAATAGTGCTTCAGCCCTTCGGAAAGAGTTTTTGCAAAAAAAGTAATGTCTATATTTGTCATGAAAAAACTTGTACAATAATTAACCCTAAAGGCCCTGAGACAACACCTATTCCCACTCTTCGGAATTCATTATCTAAAATAGTATTTCGATGAGAATCAGATTGCATTAAGCTTTGGTGCCCAGATCTAACTGTAGAAGCAATAGCCAAATTTTCTCCTACAGTCGTAAAAGGAAAACCAACTTTGGAAAGTCTTTCGTTTACACTTTCACCATTTTTTGGATTTTGATGGCACCAAAAACCCTCTGTATACATTTCATATGCATAAGCTTGAGCCATATCTGATAATATTTGGTTGAACTCTAAACCATCAACATTTACATTTTGTCTTTCTAAAGTAATTAAATTGTAGATTTCAATTGAGAAATCTCTTCGAGATTGTAGATTTGATTCTGTGTATTTTGGTATTTCTAAACAACCATCGTCGTCAACTACTACAGAAGACTTTCCTGTTAAATAATTTATCCTACTAACAACTTTAAGTAAATCCGTACCAATAATAACTTCTAACGCTTGTTGCGGCGAGCCCTCAGGACTTACATAAAAATTAGCAAGATTTGATTCATTTATGGATTTTTGAAAATAATTTGGTAAATTTATAATACTGGTTCCAGTAAAAATGAGTGTCAAGATTAAATTACTAACCATAAATGAGACTGCGACCCCTAGGGCTTTACTTCCTAAATCAGCCTTTTTAACTCGATTGTTTATCAAATTCAATAAAAATGAAGCTAGTGTCAATATTGCTACAAATATTAAAATTCCACCAAAAACTTCAGAAATCTGTAAATTTGAATTCAGCCAACTACTTATATAAGAACCAATTTGATTTGAATATCTGAAACTTAGTGCAACAGCTATCAAAAGTGCAAACAAGTAGAAAAATTGAAAAATAGCACCTTTTTTCCACCCTAAAATAAGAAAATAGATCATAAATAGATATAAAAATATATCTAGATATTGTTGATTTGATAGCTCAATTAGTAAATTTTCAATTATTTCACTCATTATTATTCATTTTATTTGTAAATTATTTCAATCTGCTATTGAATAGTACTAAATATCCGCTATTGTTTAATAATTCCTACAAATTAGTAGGTTTTTTTAATTTCAGTGACTGAAAGGAAATTATATATGAAGAATCGCAAATTAATTGCTTTAATTGCGATCTTAGCTGTATTAGCAGTTGCATGTGGTGGTAGCGATACTGCCGAAGAAGTAGTTGAAGAAACTCCTGAAACTACCCAAGCTCCTGCTACTACTGAGGCTCCAGCAACTGCTGAGGAACCTGCTGCAAGCGGGGACCCATTAGTTCTTGCGTCTCTAATGCCATTCTCAGGTGACTTAGCTTCACTTGGGCCAGGTATTGCTCTAGGAGCAAAAGTAGCTGTAGATCAAATTAATGCACTAGGCGGTGTAAATGGACAAGACATTGTTTATCTTGAAGGAGACAGTGGTTGTAATGCAGATGTAGCTTTAACAGGTTTACAAGATGTTATTGCACAAGGTGCACAAGGAGTTATGGGTGCTGCATGTAGTAGTGCTACACTTGCTCTTCTCTCAAGTGTTATTGAAGCAAATGTTGCTTTGGTATCACCTTCAAGTACAAGTCCTCAATTGACAACTGTTGAAAAAGGTGGGATGTTCTCAAGAACTGCTCCATCTGACGCTTTTCAAGGTGTTGTACTAGCTGCTGAATTAGCTAAAGATGGTATTGAAACAATATCAATTATTTCTAGAGCTGATTCATATGGTAGAGGATTAGCAAATGCTACTCTTGAAGCTTTTGAAGCTGCAGGCGGAACTGTTGCCAATGTTGTTTATCATGCTGCAGACGCATCAGAGTTTTCTGCAGAAGTAACAGCTGTTGGTAAAGGTAACCCAGATGCTATTGTTGCAATCTTGTTCCCAGATACAACAGGTTGTCCAATAGTTCAATCAGCTTTTGAACAAGGCTTGACTGATATACCATGGTACTTTACTGATGGTGTTAAAGATTCAGCAACGCTTATAGAATGTTCACAGGGCGCTCTTGAAGGATTCAAGGGTGTTGCACCTGGAGCAGCTGCAAGTGATGCTTTTGAAAACTTTAAGACTCTATATAAAGCCGCAGATGGCGAAAATGAAACATTTATTTTTGCCCCACAAGCTTATGACGCAGCAATGTTAATGATATTGTCTGCTATTGCTAATGGAACAGACGGTGAGTCTATTGCAGGTGGAATGATTGCTGCATCAGGAGGCGGAACGCCTTGTATCGGTGCAGAATGTGTTGAACTTGCATTAGCAGGAGAAGATTTTGATTATGTCGGTGCATCAGGTCCAATTGATTTAGATGCAAACGGTGATCCTACTGCAGGAACATACGATATTTATCAAATTCAAGGCAGCGATTATGTTGTTCTTGAAACAATAGATTATCCATAAAAAGATAACTCTTTAAAATAAAAGCCCCTTAAGAAATACTTAAGGGGCTTTTACATTTTACCTAAATATAATTCAACAATTTTCTCATCATTTAAAATATCTTTTCCAAGTCCACTGTAGGCATTTCTACCTTGATCGAGTACATACCCTCTATTACTTATCTCAAGCGATCTTCTTGCATTTTGTTCAACAATTAAAATGGAAACTCCCGTTTTGTTTATTTCAACTATTGACTTGAAAACCTCATCGACGGCATTTGGAGACAAACCTGCAGAGGGTTCATCCAAAAGCAAGATGTCAGGTTTGGAGATTAAAGCTCTTCCTAGAGCTAGCATCTGTCTTTGACCTCCTGATAAATTACCTGCTTTTTCTTTACTTCTTTCTTTTAATAATGGGAATAAATTATATACATCAGAAAAATTTTCATTTGTATTTTTTTGATTGCCCATTTCAAGATTTTCTTCTAACGATAGTGATGGAAAGATATTATTTACCTGAGGAACATATCCTAGTCCTTCATGAATAATTTTGTAAGTTGGAGTGTTTGTTTTATCTAAACCATTGAGATAAAATCTTCCAGCATTAATTTTTATAATTCCTGCGATAGCTTTCAATAATGTCGACTTGCCTGCTCCATTTGGGCCTATTATTGATACAACCTCACCAGAATTTAAAACTAAATCAACACCATTAAGTATGTTTAACCCCTTTACATACCCTGCAGCAACTCCAATACATTCAAGAACAGGTTTAATCATTAGACTTTCCTAAATATGCTGTAACAACATTTTCATTAGATCTTATTTCCTCAGGATTTCCTTCTGCAATTACAGAACCCTCGGCTAAGACAACTATATGATCTGAAACTTTCATGACCGCGCTTATATTGTGTTCAACCATCAATATTGAAATACCTTGTTTAGCAAAACTACCTATCAAACTTAAGATATCTTCAGAAAGTTTAGGGTTTACTCCAGCTAGAGGTTCGTCTAAAAGTAAGATTTTGGGTTGTTGAACAATTACTCGTGCCAGTTCAAGTAATTTTTTTTGTCCACCTGATAATTCTCTCGCATAAGAATCCTTCATATGATATAGATTTACTAAGTTTAAAATTTCGGCAGTCTTATCATTTAACTCTTTTTCCGCATTTGAAGTTATAGAAGATTTCATTAATGAATTTAAAAATCTATCATTCTTCAATGATGAGGCAGAAAATAATACGTTTTCATTAACCGTCATTCTGTCAAAAACTTTTGTTAATTGAAATGTTCTAACCATTCCTAATCTTGAAATTTTGTATGATTCTAAATTTGAAATATTTTTACCATCAAAAAATGTACTACCACTATCTTGTTTAGTAAATCCGGTAATTAAATCAAAAAATGTTGTTTTTCCTGCTCCATTTGGACCAATTAAACTTATTATCTTATTTCTTTCAAAATTTAAATTATTAATATCAACAGCTTTTAACCCGCCAAAATTTTTTTTAAGATTTTTTATTTCAATTATGTTATTTGACATCTAAAAGTAATTCTTCTTTCTTTCCCATTATTCCACTTGGTCGTAAAATCATTAATCCAATAATTAATAACCCTACGAGCATAAATCTTACTCCTGCAATTTGTTGTCCATCAGCGTTTTCAAAAATCAGTGCTGCAATTTGATCAGTTTCTGAAATGAATGCCCAAAAAAGTATAGATCCAAATATTGGACCTGAAATAGCTCCTACACCACCCAAAATCATTATTGCCCATATATAAAAAGTTAATAATGGTACAAAATATTCAACCTGCAATGTTCCATAGTTAAATGCTAATAAGATTCCTGATAGCCCTGCAATTGATGCACCCAACATAAAACTTTGTAATTTTAACCAAACAGCATTTTTTCCTAGAGCTCTTACAGCATCCTCATCTTCCCTTACTGCTCTTAAAGCACGCCCCCAAGGTGAATTCTGTAGTCTTTTTAATATAAGTATTAAAAGAATAACCATTAGCCATGAAACAGTTGCTACCCAAAGTTGGCCAGCAGAAACATCAAGATTTAAAGCTAGATCTTCTAAAAATTTTGGTCTAATATTTTGAAAAATATCTGAAAAAGAAATAACACCATAAACTCCACCTGTTAAATTTTCTTGATCTCTAACAACAAGTCTAAATATTTCTGATGAAGCTATAGTCACTATTGCTAAATAGTCTCCTCTTAGTCTTATTGCAGGTAAGCCAACTAGTAATCCAAAAAGAGCAGAAGCAACTAACCCAATTATTATTGCAATAAACAAAGGTAGGCCTTCTTCATTTATGCTTCCCTCTCTACCCGCAGCATGGGGGATAAGTAGAATAGTTGTGTAAGCTCCAATGCCCATAAAAGCAGCATGGCCAAAATTAAGCATTCCAGTCCAGCCAAAGTGAATGTTAAGTCCAATTGCAGAAATTGAATAGATACCTGCAAAAGTCATTAGATTTACAAGTATTCTTGTAGGGCCTTCATCATTCAAAAAATAAATCATACCTATTGAAAAAACAACAAGAAACAGTCCGAGTAATATTCGTTTTCTTTGTTTCAAGATATTCTTTCTTTCTTTCCAAATATACCTTGGGGTCTCACCAATAATATAAGTATCATTATTGCAAGCGCAATTGCATTTTTTGCCTCAGTATGTCCCTCCATAAATGGTAATGCCACTGATACTTGAACTACTATCCCAATTACGAATCCCCCAATCATTGCACCAAAAGAAGTGCCTATGCCTCCAAGTACTGTTCCGGCAAATACCAAGAGAAGTATCAAAAAACCCATATTCCACCTAACATCATTGATCATTCCTTGAAATATACCTGCTGTTCCTGCCAACATAGATGATAAAATCCAAGTATATAGAATTATCCTGTCTGAATTTATCCCAGATATGTTGGCAAGCTCTGTGGAATCCCTAACAGCTCTCATTTGTTTACCAATCTTTGTTAATGAAATAAACAATCCAAATAGAACCATGATAAGAATTCCATAAACGATTATTTTTGCATTACGTGGTGTGAGGTCAAATATAAAATACTGCTCTCTCCTTTGAAGGTCTAATGGATAATTTTGAGGTTTACTTGATGCAAAAATCAAATATAAATGTCTTAAGAAAATTGATATACCAATTGTTATTACAAGAACAGCTATATTTCCAAATTCATTTCTTCTTAGAGGCCTAAATACAAATAACTCCAAGACTGCTCCAAATAAACCGCAAATTAAAATTGATAGAAATAAAGAAATCTCAAAGCTCAATCCCAAAGGTGAGGTGTTCTCAAGAAAGATATACCTTGATGTTGGAAGATTTGAGAAAAATGATGCCATAATTGCTCCTAAAGCAATAATTTCACCATGTGCAAAATTTACTATTCTTGTAACTCCATATAAAAGTGAGAGGGCTACAGAGGCAACAGATATTATTATGCCTAAAAGAAGCCCATTTCCAAGTTGATCTAACAATTATTACCTTTATCTTTCTTCAAGAAACCTAACATTTGAACCGTCCTCAACTATAACCTTTATTTTATATACCGTATTAGCTTGGTTTAAATATCCTATTGTAGCATCTATCCATGAAGCAGGTACTTCTACATTGCCAATAGCAACTAGGGGTAGATCAGTAGACACATTTATATCAAAATTTCCATTTATTTTAAGCTCTTCCAGTTCTAGGTTTTTACCTAGATATATAATGCCAGTTCCTGAAATTTCTGAATTTTTTAGTTCAACATTATCCAAGTAAATATTTGAATCAAATGATAATAAATCTAATTTCCAAACATTTTGATTCCCGAGATTGATATTCCAGCCAGAAATTTTTAAAAGCCTAGATGTATCAAGTTCTCTAATTAAGACAGCCCTTGGCTCTCCAATTAAAGTCTCTACAGCCTCTGGAAAACCTACATTACCTGGCTTGTTAATTATATCTACTGTATACCCAGATTCCTCAAAAGTATTTAAAGTCAATTCACCGTCGGTATCTATTATTAATAAGTAGTCTGATTCAATATCTAAATTTCTATTTTCCAAGAAAGATGGAAAGCTGTATGTTGTCAAAAAATCAGCTCTTAGAAGGTTCGCAACAGGAAAAAATATAAAAATTACTACAAGATATATTGATAAATAAACATAAAGTTTAGAATTTATTTTTTTAAAAATTAAATATAAATAACTAACTAACGGAATGACAGTGAACGGAAAATAATCAATATAATCATAAATAATTGATGGCCTTAGAATTTTAAAAAAATATAAAGCAATATGGGCAGCAAAAATTGAAAATAATAAAATTTTTAGAGAATTTTCATACTTAACCACTCAGAGCCGGAGAGGGGATTTGAACCCCTGACCTGCCGCTTACAAGGCGGCTGCTCTGCCACTGAGCTACTCCGGCAAACATTAAAATAATAGCAAATTCAGTATTGAATCAACTATTTTTTTTAAAAAAATGATTCATTGCTATTCCCGCTGCAACAGAAGCGTTTAGAGATTCAATCTTATTATTCATATTGATCTTTGATACAAGATCTAATTTTTTTTGAACCTCATTACTTAGACCGTTTTCTTCAGAACCAATAAATAAAGCTACTTTTTGATCGTTAAAATTTACATTTGAAATATCTTCTTCTGTATCCATCTCTAAACCAACGGTCCAATAATCAAGTGACTTAAGTTTTTTAATTAACGAAAATATTGAATTATAAAAAACAATACTTACATTTTCTAATCCGCCAGAAGACACTGCAAAAGTTCTTTCAGTTATATTGACCGATCTTTTTTTTGGAAGACAAACTATATTAAAATTAAATGCAGCAGCGCTTCTTATTATGGCTCCAAAATTATTAGTATCCTGAATGTGATCTAATACAACTATATTGCTCAACTTAAGTTCATTTATACTTGTTTCGCTATAAGTTTTTTTTGGCACACAAAGAGCTACTACTGCGTGCCTACTGTTATAAATCCAATTTTCTTTAGTATTTACTTTTTCTATTGCTAATCCTTTTAAATTAGCATCTTCAATTAATTTTATTAATCTATTTGAAGCTCCATTACGAGTCTCGAGATAAATAATTTTTTCAACTCTACCTGAAGCTATAGCGCCATTTACTGAATTAATACCTTCAACGATTTTCCCAATACCAGCCAGTGTTCTCACCGTCCTTAATAAGTAATCCTATTTCTTTTAATTGGTCTCTCATCAAGTCTGCTTGGTCAAAATTTTTGTTCTTTCTATATTCTTCTCTTTTACTTAGATATTCTTTCATTGCCTGTTCTATCGATGTAAAAGTAATCTGAAATTTACTAAAAAAGTTTTTGAGGTCTTCATTACTTATTTGAATCTTTTCTTTAACATCAAATGTGAACCCTAAAATCTCAAAAATATATTTTAAAGTTTCCTTAAACTCTTGCTCTTTTTGATCATTGAGATCATTAATCTTATTTATTTTTTCAAAAACTTCACCTAAGAACTTTGGAGTATTTAAATCGTCATTCATAGAATTTTCAAATATATCAATAAAGTCCTGATCAGTCGGATTGGATTCAACACCTTTAACAATTTCTAATATTCTATTAAAAGTTGTTTCAGATTCTTTCAGAAGTGCTTCTGTAAATTCCTGTGGTTTACGATATTGTGCTCGAAGAAAGAAAAATCTAATAACATTTCCAGAATACAAATCAATATATTCGTTTAGAAGTTTAATATTACCTTCTGATTTAGACATTTTTTGTCCAGCTAGATTAATCATTCCATTGTGAAGCCAATACTTTGCAAATTGTTGATTTTCAAATGCAGTTTCTGATTGTGCTAGTTCATTTTCATGATGTGGAAAAATTAAATCATTTCCTCCACAATGAATATCAATCCCACTATTAAAAATTTTATTTATCATCGCAGAACACTCTATATGCCAACCTGGTCTTCCTAGTCCCCACGGAGAATTCCACGAAGGTTCATTCTCTTTTGATATTTTCCATAATGCAAAATCTTCATTATTTTTTTTATCGGATTCTACATCAACTCTAGTTCCAGACATAACTTCATCTCTCTTTCTGCCTGAGAGATTTAGATAATTTTCAAATTTACCAACTTCAAAATATACTCCTGATTTTGTTGAATATGCGTATCCTTTATCTATTAAAAGTTCAATAAGGTAAATAATATGATCAATGGTATCAGTAGCTTTTGGCTCATGATTTGGTAATAAGCAATTTAAATCTGCGTAAGATTTTTGAAATTCTTTGGTAACTCTATCTGCCAACTCTTCAGTAGTAATACCTTCTTCTTCTGATCTCTGAATTATCTTGTCTTCAATATCTGTTATATTTCTAACAAATGTTACTTGGTAATTACTAAATTTAAGATATCTAATCAAAAAATCAAAAACTACTGCTGATCTACCATGCCCTATATGAGGAGAGGATTGAACTGTAGGTCCGCATAGGTATACTTTTACACTATTTGAGTCCGGTCTGAACTCTTCAACATTATTAGAATATGAGTTATGTAATTTAAGCATTTTCGACCGAGACCAATGCCATACAGGCAGAAGCAGTCCCATCTCCTATGACACCCAGATGATCAAACGATTTTCCTTTTACGTTTATTACGTTCTTATCAATATTTAGAAGATTGGCTAAGTTGGAACAAATGCTATTGGATATTTTTGAAATATTTATTACTTGTGAAAGAACTGTAATGTCAATGTTGTTAATTTTTAATTTATCAATTTCAATTATCTCTAAGACTTTATTTAACATATCTACACTCGATATACCTTTTGGTGTAGTTTCATTAGACGGAAAATAATAACCTAAATCCTTTTTAGCTTTTGAACCCAATAAAGCATCACACAGTGAATGTAAAATTATATCCCCATCTGAATGTGCTTCAAATCCATCACCATCGATATTGATTCCTCCAAGAATTAAATTTTCATCTTTAGAATGTTTGTGTATATCAAACCCATTCCCTACAAACATTTTGCCTCTTTTTGATTTATATTTAAATTATAAACCGTCGTCTGGGTCTTCTTCAGGAAGATATTGGTTAATTTTTTCTACAGCTGCTTCTTCATCAATATTTAGAGCGCATGCAACTTCACTTGCTAAAGTAGTTCTAGCTTTTGCGAGCATTCTTTTTAACGCAGGAGAGATACCTTTATTAATTTGGGCATGTGTAAGATCCCTTACTACTTCAGCAACTTGTATAACATCGCCTGAAGTCATTTTTTCAGTAAGAACCTTGTACCACCTACTCCAATTTGTACCGGCTTCTTCAGGTTTTTCTTTAAATATTGGAAATACTTTTCTAGAAACAGCATTTTTTGAAATGACAGGCCTAATGACCTCGTCTACATTTTCTACTGGCACCATTACTAATAAGCCATCTGTAAGAACTTCTATTTCAAAATACTGCCTTCGCTTTGATTTAACTTCACCATTTTCGTCAAATATCTCGACATTTTTATTAACTTTTCTAACAACTTTTGCCGCACCATGGTGAGGATGAACGACAAATTGATTGGGTTTGTATTTGTCAGTAACTTTTTTTGTTTTTGTTGCCATAGATGTCAACGATACTACATATTGAGAACTATTTAATGTCCATTTATATATGAAAAACCAATATTTTTTAATAGTGTATCAAAATAATTACGTAGCTGCTGAGCTCTACTTCTTCCAATACCCTCTACTTCAAAAAGCTTTTCTGGAGAGGCTGTCAAAAGTTTTGGTAATGATTTAAATTTTTGAATAATTTGATCATGAAGATTTTCAGGTAAATTAGGTAACCTTGCGAGCACTCTATAGCCCTTTGAAACTGAAATGTCATCTAATGGAAGTTTTGATAACACATTTCCTAGGTGCTCAACAGCATTGAGTTCGTCATACGAAAGTTGGCTGATTTCATTATTTGCTTTTGTAGTAGTTCTAAATACTTTTGCAGGAAGATGGTCTTTTAATACGAGATTTAGAGTGTTTAATACTCCTGATTCTAAAGAATCTATTTGTATCATAATTAACCCAGAATCTTCACCCAGCTTAAAAGCTTCCTTTTTAACCTGATTTGCTAAACGAGTTAATAATTCCCCTCTTTGTATCACCTCAAGTACCTCTTGATTGGTTAACGTATTTTCTATCTCAAGTTCACCCAAAGTAGTAACAGCATCGTCAAACCTTCTTCTCATTCTGTCAACTGATTGTAGAGACTCATTAACCCTTCCAAGTATTGCTGATGATTCTTCAAGTTCTTTTGTCTCAAGATTTTCAAATACTTTAATTAAAGAAGTTTCCTCAGATACTGCAATAACAGTTAAGCCTGTTACGACTGACGTTCTCTCTGCTGTTCTGTGCCTAGTGCCTGTTTGAGTTGTAGCAATTGTGTCACTTGGATTTAGATGAACATTAGCTTTTAAAATCTTTGTTACGCTTTCATCTACGACTATTGCTCCATCCATTTTTGATAGTTCTGACAACATTTCAGGCGAATATTTACAGTCACTTAAAATTATTCCACCAGATGATATTTTATCTAATTTGGGAGTTGACCCTATAACAATAAGAGCTCCATCTTTTTTGTCCGCAATTAAGTCAACCCCAACTCTTAAATCTTGACCGGGTAAAAGCTGATTAGCACTTGAATTGTTGTTTATGTTCATTTTCCTCTCTATTATTTGAACAATATTGTTATTTGAATGTTACTGTATTATTTTATAATTAGGGAATATAGATTAGATTTATGGAAAAAATAGAATGTAAAGCGTGTAGTGCAATCGTAGATAAATCAATTGAGTTCTGTTCAAGTTGTGGTGAGTGGTTAGGTCTAAGCCTTAAAGATCACGAAGATTCAAAAAACAATTCCGAGCCAGAAATAAAAAGAAGGGTGAGACCTCCTGATGAACTTTTGTCTCAGCCTTTGTCAAATTATGGAGCCACACCTATACCAACAAGAAAAGAAGTGCCAGGTATTAGGGCTGTTTTTTTTCTCGCAGTAACTATTCCAATAATTGCAGTTGCAAGTTTTTACTATAACCAAAATATTGCAGAGGAAGTCATAGAAGAAATCCAGATTGTGGAACAAGCAACTACAACTAGTACATCGACTACTGTTCAAACACTATTGCAGCTTCAGTATCCATTTAGCTGTTCAGCTTCTAGTAGTTATGGTGAGGGGTGGTCTTGTGAAAAAATTTATGACGATGAGCCAACTTCTTGGCAAGATAATTCCTTGAAGTGTGCTGATGCAACATTGGAATTTACCTTTTCAAAAGATGTGTATTTTCAATTTTTAACATATGAAAATATAGAGGACACAAAATCCTTCAAAAGAAACCACAAGCCAAGAGATCTATTGATAACTTCCGAAGAAGACGGCTTTTCAATAGAGTATGAACTAGAAAACCAAAACAACAGTTCACAATGGATTGATATGAATACAACATCTTCTGTAATTACAATAGAGATTTTAAGTGCTTATCCAGGCGAAGAAGTAAACGGTGCTGAACCATTTTCTGAATGTGCAATACAAGAAATTACATTCTATGGTCGTGGTTAAAGTGGATATCAATACCCTTAAGTCAGATTTTCCAAAATTTAAAAAAGATTTATTGAATCTAAACGAATATATGTATAAAAATCCAGAATTAGGCTACCAAGAGTTTGAATCAGTTCAAAAAATTACTTCTCTGGTAACTAAGAATGTTCCAAATGCAAAATTTAATAAATTTAAAAAAATTCCTACAGCATTTACTGCCTCTTTCAATCAAAAACCTCATAATAAAAATATTGCTATATGTATTGAATATGACGCTTTACCAAATGTAGGACATGCTTGTGGACATAATCTTATATCTTCAATTGGTTTAGGAGCTTTTTTCCTACTATCAAAATATAAAAAACAACTCAATTATGAAATTAAATTAGTAGGATGCCCTGCTGAAGAGATTATCCCCCTTACTTACGAAAATGGGGGTGGTGGTGGAAAGATAAAATTAATCAACGAAGGTGTTTTTACAAATACAGCGTATTCTGTGATGATTCATCCTGCTACAAGAAATGAGGTTGATCCTTTAATGATTGCAGTAAAACAACTAGATATTGAATTTTATGGAAAAGCTGCTCATGCTTCTGGATCAGCTTATGTTGGAAAAAATGCATTAGATGCACAAATACTTGCCTATAACAATATAAGTGCACTTAGACAGCAGTTACAACCTGTAGAAAAAGTTCACGGAATAATTACACATGGTGGTGAATCTCCAAATATTATTCCCGACTATACGAGATCAAGTTGGATGATTAGAGCTCAGGAAACAAAAGATCTTAAAAAACTAGAAAAGAAAATTTTAAATTGTTTTAAAGGCGCTGCTGAATCAACTAGCTGTAAATTAAACGTTGTAGAGGGAAATGGTACTTATGAAAATTTAGTTACCGATAAAAAATTAAAAAATATCTTTATGGAAAAATCAAAAAAACTCTCGATTGATATGAAAACAAATGAAAGCTACGACCAAAGTAAAAATGGTTCTACAGATTTTGGAAATATTTCAAAATTAGTTCCTTCTTTACATGCATTTCTTCAAATAGTTGATGATGATGGAAAAATTGTAAACCATCAGCCTGAATTTGCACACGCCACTGTTACTAAACGGGCTACAGATATGATTGAGGCTGGAAGCCTTCTCTTGGCTTCGACTATATTAGATTTGTGAACCTTGCTTCAAAACTATTAGTCAAAAGCTGTTCTTTCTGATTAATAGTTAAATCTAAATGCTCTTCTGCTTTTTTAAATTCTGTGGAAAGATTTGTATTAGCCATTAGACGATTATCTGAGTTTAAAGTAACTTTAAATCCTGAATTTAATAATTTTACAGCTGGGTGGTCATCAATTGTAATTGAACTCGCTCCTGATTTAACATTTGAAGAAATACATATTTCCAAAGGAATTTGCTTATTAAGTATATGTTCTGCAATATCTGATATTGGTAAATAAAGATTGTCTTTTAATTCGCACCCATCAATAATTTGCCAACCATGTCCAATTCTTTGTGCATTACAATTAAATACAGCGTCTTCAATATAAGATAAATCAGCTGCTTCTCCAGCATGTATGGTTAGACCTACTTCAGAATTGGCAATCAAGTCACAAGCTTCTTTATGTAATGAAGGGGGAAATTTATACTCAGGCCCAGCAAGATCAAAACCTATAACTTTATTATCTGTGTTATTTATTGCTAATTCTGCGACCTCAAAAGAGTCTTTATTTTGTCTCATTGCACATAAAATGGTATTGAACTCACCTCCAAAAGCATTCTCACCTGCTTTAACTCCCCGAGATACAGCATTCACAACTTCTTGTGGTGAAAGATTTTCTTGTAAATGCTGTAAGGGGGCGTATCTTAACTCACCATAAAGTACTCGATCTGATACTAAATCTTCAACAGCTTCATAAGCTATTTTTTCTATTGAGTGAGCATCTTGCATAACAGAAATTGTCATCTCAAATTTTTTAAATACTTGTTTTTTTTCAGTTGATATATTTTCAAAAAACCAGTTTCTTAGTTCTTCTTCATCTTTTGTAGGAATAGGTATATTTTTAGATTCTGCGATTTCAATAATAGTTTTTGGTCTAAGCCCACCATCAAGGTGTTCATGTAAAGCAGAGTACTCCACTAAGAAAAATCTCCATCAAATATTTTTTTATCAAAACCTGTTTTAGTAAATAGAGTATTTATGGCATTCGTTCCCTCTTCTAAAATAATCTCTTCATCAATATTCTGAAACTTTGAATCTTTAACGATGCACTCTCCATCTATATATACATCTTTAACTTCTTTCGATGATGCGCACATTACAATATTGTTTATTACATCATGTAATGGTTGCATTCTTGGAGTATTTGTTGATATTGTTATAAAATCTGCTTTTTGATTTTTTGATAATGTTCCAGAAAAAATACCTCCAGAAATTCTGGAAATATTTTCTTCACTTGCTTTTCTAAATATATCTTTTGGTTTAATAAAGTTATACTTAGCAACTGAATTATTCAAAACCAATGCAGTTCTCATTTCCTCAAACATATCATAATCATCATTGCCGCCAGAACAATCAGTCCCTATTCCCCAATCAACATTTAATTTTGATAAATAATTTGTATTCATTGGCTTTCCACCAATCCCATGAGTAGTTGGACAAAATATTGGAAAAGCACCTGATTCTGCTAGTAAATCTAAATCTCCATCCTCAACAACATTACAATGTGCAGCAATTACTTGTTCGTTCAGAATTTGAAGATTATATGCATGTTTTATAGGAGAAGTATTGTAATTAGCCCTTATAAAATCCATTTCTTTTTGAGTTTGAGCTAGATGTATATGAGTTAATAAATTATTTTCACGTGCATAGCTGTTTAGTTCTTTTAGAACTTTAGGGCTCACTGTGGATGTTTCGTGTGGCGCAACAACTGGATGAACAGTTTTAGAATTTGCCCAATTCTTATTGAATGACTTTGCTAAAGTTATTTGTTCTTCCCCAGTCCAAGGGCCATATTCTGTCATAATAGTGTGGCCAATAAATCCTCTGATTCCAATTGTCTCGCATGCTCTTGCAACGGATTCGGCAAAAAAATAATGATCATTAATAGATGTGGTTCCAGATGAAATAGCATCCATCATTCCTAATAAAGATAGTTTATAAACTAATTCTTCATCTAATGCTGGCTCAATTCCCCACATAACATCGTATAGTGCGCTTGCATTTCCATAACCAAGTCCTTTAACTGAATTTAAAGCTACATGCGAATGAGCATTTGTAAACCCTGGAGAAATAATAACATCGCCAAGTTCTGTGAAATTTTTTGATTTTTTTTCAGCAAATGTTTCTAAAGAAATAATATCCACAACAAAACCTTCATTAATAACAAGAACAGAATTTTTATGAATGGTTTTTGAGTTTTCTACAATATATTTAGCTGAATAATATTGCTGATTACTCAATTTAGCTTTCTGAAATAGGAACAGGTCTAATTCTTAGTCTCTGTCTAATCCCTATTAGTATCAAAACAACAACTGTTAGAGCGTATGGAATCATTAAAATCAACCTAGAATCCAACTCATAAACACCCTGTAATCTAATTCCTATAGCATCGCCTAGACCAAAAAATAGACTTGCTCCAAAAGTTCCAAATGGCGTATTATTACCAAAGGATGAAGCAACAAGACCAATGTACCCCTTACCTGCTGACATTCCCTCAGTAAACATAGTCAAATTTTCTAAAGAAAGAAAAAGTCCTGAGATGCCTGCTAAAAAACCTGAAAATACTGTAACTAGCCATTTGATTCTAACTGTATTAATTCCAGCATCTTCAGCTGCCTCAGGGTTTTCACCTGTTGCCCTAATTGCAGTTCCTAGACGTGTTCTGTAATACATAATATGTAGAGAAATTGCTATAAAAAACATCAAATATATTGAGTAAGTAAAGTCTGATAAAAACGGCTGTAAAAAAGTACCCTCTAAAAAGGATATACTAATTGGTTCAAACCCAACAATTCTGGGGTCAGAGAAAAAGCCAGCCTGTCCAAATATTGTTCTCATCAAATACGTTGTTCCAGCTAGTGAGAATATGTTAATAGCCAAGCCAGCCAGGACTTCATCTGCTCCTAAAGTAAATGACAATAAACCAAATAGGGCAGCTGTCAGTAAGCCAGCAATAATTCCAGCTGTAAAGCCGGCCCAAACGCTCTCAAAAGTATAACTTGCATAAACTCCAGCAAATGCTGCATTGAGCATTTTGCCCTCAAGTCCAATATTTAATACACCTGCAGCAGAACACAGTGCAGCAGCCATACCAACAATTGCTATTGGAGCTGTTGATCTTAGAAGACTTCTAAAAATTGATATATCAAATATTTCAATCCATTCCATTACATCTTCTTTCTTGAAAAGAAATTATCCATTTTTTTAATAAATGGATATTTTTCTAATCCTTTTACCATCTTTTGAGCACTTACAAAGAAAATTAAAACTGAAATTAGAACAATTATTATCTCTCTTGAAACATCTGTTTTGTAATCTACATAAAATCCACCATTTTTGATAGCTCCATAAAATAGGGAGGCAATTATTGAACCTATAGGCTCAAGTTTGCCAAGTATACCTATTAAGATCCCATCAAAACCCTGGTTAAATTCAAGCTCTTGGAAAAAGTACCTTACTGCACCCAAAACTTCAATTGCACCAGCTAATCCCCCAAGAGCGCCGGAAATTAACATACCAATAATTGCAGATCTGTCAGATGGGATTCCAAGATATGAGCTAAATCTAGAAGGATACATACCAACTAAACCATCTCCACCTGAACGTAATTCATAACCAAATGTTGTTTTGTTTAGAATAAAATGAGCAAGAATTGCAACAAAAACTGCAATAAAGAAACCCGTATTAAATTGTGAGTTAGGAAATATTTGTTTAAGTTCAGCTGTTTCTAAAATCCTGGCTGTAGAAGGTGCAATAGGATCTGCTCTGAATGGTCCATTAGCCATATATGAAACAAACAGTACAGCTACAAAGTTAAGAATTATAGTTGAAATTATTTCACTAACTCCAGCATAAACTCTCAACAAAGCTGGTAAAAGCATCCATGCAGCCCCAACCGCCATTCCAATTAATATACAAACTGTTACATGAGTAAAGTGTCCAAGTGTAGTAAATTTGTAACCAGCCCAACCTGCGTAAAGTGCGCCAACATACATTGAACCATTAATGCCTATGTTAAACATTCCAACTCTAAAAGAGATTAATGTAGCTACTGCGGTCAAAATTAAGGGTGTTGCTTGATACAATGAGTTAGCTATATTTCTTGTTCCTTTAAAGCCACCTTCATATAAATACATTGCTACTTCAGAAGGGTTATTTCCTGTTGCAGAAATTAATACCCACGCTATAAAACTTGTAATAAACAAACCAGCAAATGTTACTAAAACATCTTTAAATGAAAACTTTTCCATTATTCTTTAATCCCTGCCATATAAAGACCCATCTGTGCCTGATCAACTTCTTTAGGATTAACCCACTTTACTATTTGTCCTTCATACATTACAGCCACCCTGTCAGCGACAGCCATGACCTCATCTAGTTCCGCTGAAACAAGTAGAACTGCCCCTCCTTCATCTCTCATTTGAACTAATTGCTCATGTATAGCCTCAATATTTCCGATATCTACCCCTCTTGTTGGCTGTGAAGCAATAGTTAAAACCGGATCTTCTGATAATTCTCTTGCAACAACGACTTTTTGTTGATTACCTCCAGATAGGGATTTTACTTTCAAAGAGATGTTTGGAGCTCTAATATCAAAGTCTTCTTTGAGCTTGTTTGAGTGTTCTGCAATTTTTTTAAGATTGAATATACCTCTTGTAGACAAGGGTCTTCTAAAGTATGAGTTACCAATTAAGTTTTCCCAGATACTTAGTTGCGTGTTTAGTCCCGTATTAGTTCTGTCTTCAGGTATGTGTGCTATTTTTTTTCTACGAATATTCTTAGGTGAGCTTGAGGCAATATCCTCTCCTAAGTATTTAATACTACCTTGACTAGTTTTTCTTAGTCCAGTTAGAGCCTCCACGAATTCTGATTGACCGTTTCCCTCTACGCCAGCTACTCCAACTATTTCTCCTTTATTTATACTTAGATTAATTCCTTTTACAGCTAAAAGTCCTCTTGCATCATGGACCCATAAATCTTCAACATTTAAAATTTCTTCACCAGGTTTTGCTTCGTCTTTTTTAACTTGAAGAAAGACTTCTCTACCAACCATCTGCGAAGCTAATTCAGATATCGAAGTATTTTTTATTTCTGAAACGCCCTGAACTTCACCAGCCCTCATAACAGTAACTCTATCAGCAATCTCCATTACTTCTCTTAGCTTGTGAGTGATAAAAATTACAGTTTTACCCTCATCAACAAGAGTTCTTATAACCGTAAACAACTCATCTGTTTCTTGTGGAGTAAGTACTGCAGTAGGTTCATCTAAAATTAAGATGTTTGCATTTCTATACAAAGTTTTTAGAATTTCTGTTCTTTGTTGAACTCCTACCGATGCATCTATCATTTTTAATCCTGGATCAACTTTAAATCCATATTTTTCTGCAATATCAACAACTAGTTTATTTAAGCCTTTCCAGTCAATAAGCCCTTGATTGTTTTTTGGTTCTTGCCCTAGCCCAATATTTTCAGGAGCAGTAAAGCTTGGAACCAGTGTAAATTCTTGATGAACCATTCCAATACCAAGATTTATTGCAGATTCAACTTTACTAATTATTTGCTTTTCTCCATTGATGAATATTTCACCTTGAGTGGGTTGCTCAATACCATAAAGTATTTTCATTAGAGTAGATTTGCCAGCACCATTTTCGCCAACTAAGGCATGAATTTCACCTTTATTAACTTGAAAATCTACATTTTTATTAGCAACAACACCTGGATATTCTTTTGTGATATTTTTTAAATGTATTATTGAATCTTTACTCATTTTAAATTTTTGATTATATATCATCTTAATAATTTAGCCCGACCTTAGTCGGGCTAAATCAAATTTTATCTAGTTAGATAGTCTATTAACCACCAGCTGTTACATCAGTAACAACAATTTCACCAGAAATTATTTTTGCTCTAACTTCAGCTACTTCGTCAATTAAGGCTGCGACTTGGGATGCCATGTCAGCAGGTCCTTCATCAGCAAAGAGTGTTGAGCCGTCAACTAACCATGTTGGTCCTACACCATTTTCTGCAGATCCATATGAGTCAATTGTGCTTAATACTGAACCAGCAGCAATTCTATCAGCGATGGCTGTGTAGACTGCGTAGTCAACATTCTTCATCATTGATGTAATCATTGTTCCAGGTTGCACGTAGTCTTGATTTGAGTCAACACCAATTGCAAAGTTACCTGTCTCAGCTGCAGCTTCATAAGCTCCATTACCTGTTGATCCACCTGCTGCAAATATAATATCTGCACCACCTTCAAAACAAGCTAAACCAATTTCTTTACCTTTAGCAGGATCGCCCCAACTACCGGCGTATCCATCACAGAACTCTATATCAGGATTGGCGTATCTTGCGCCTTCTTCCCAACCAGTTTGGAATTTCCTAATAATAGGAACGTCCATACCGCCCATGAATGCTACTTTGCCAGTTTTTGAAAGTTTTCCAGCTATATATCCAACCTCAAATGATCCTTCATGTTCTTTGAAGATAAGGTTTTGGACATTAGGAAGCAGGTCTCCATTGTCTGCAGTAACAACCATGTCTACAATTGCGAATTGTACACCTGGATTAGCTATTGCAGCTTCTTTTGTAATTTCTGCTTCTGAGAAACCGATTGTAATAATCATTTCTTTTCCATCAGCTAGAAAGTTTTGGATTGCTGCTGCTCTTTCGCTAGGTTCTGTTTCTACATAGTCTCCATCAATACCAAGTTCAGCTACTGCACTATCGTAGCCTCTCTTAGCTGAGTCCATGAAAGAAAGGTCTCCCAACGGTCCGAGTACTATACCAACTTTTAACGCTTCGACTTCTGGCTCTGCTGCAGCTGCTGCAGTTGTAGCTGGAGACTCTAAAGTCTCTTCTTCTGCTACTGGTTCTGCAACCTCTTCAGTAGTTGTTTCTGAGCTGCCACCACAGGCAGACAAAATCAACATCAATGACAGAAGTACAAATACGGATTTCTTTTTAGTAATCATTAATTTTTACTCCTTCATTATTTAAATAATGACTTCAATAATTCTATCTGAATTTATTCAAAGTGTCTTATTGAATGAAGGTAATTATTTTTAAAATTATGGGAGAAGAGATGCAGTTTTTGTTATTATGTTAAACAATTTTTCGTCATCAACTTTGTTCATCCAGTATACATTTTTACTTCTACCAGAAATTTGATTGGTATCTACAACTGTTTGACCAAGAGTTAATTCAGAATCTACCTCTACTTCAACATTTGTTAATTCACCAGACGTGAGTGAACTATCTACTAAATAGGCAGTAACAAATGCATCATGAACAGGAGTTCCATCGGGAAACTTTTCTTTTACAATATCTAAATCTGCAAGTGAACCCATAAGCGCAACGCAATGCTCTCCGGTTAATGTTCCTGTATCAAGTATTTTACTTAACCTCTCTTTAGTAGAAATTGCTTGATGAGTGACATCTAATCCCATCATTACTAATTTAACGCCTGAATTTAAAACAATTTTTGCAGCCTCGGGATCAACTAATATATTGAACTCAGCAACAGGTGTGTGGTTTCCAAATCCTGCTCCACCTCCCATGAAAATAATTTGTTCAATATTTTTAGCTAATTCTGGATTAGAATCTAAAACTTTTCCAATATTAGTCATTGGACCTAAGATGCAAATAGTAATTTTTTCTTCACTTTTTTGTAATAATTGTGTAATGTAATCAACTGCTCCAGTTGCCTCTTCACTTTTTGAAGGGTCTGGAAATCCTACACCGTTTAATCCGTCAGTTCCATGTACCCACTCAGCTGTAAGGAGATCTCTGTTTAACGGAACTGCTTCTCCTTTATAAACAGGTATATTATTTCTACCGGAATGCTCCAATATTCTTAAAGCGTTTCTTGTTCCAACATCAACATTCACATTTCCAGCAACAGTGGTCAATGCAAGAATTTCTTCATCACTAAAGTGTGCTAAGGCAATTAGTATTGCGACGGCATCATCTGTACCTGGATCGGTATCAATTATGAATTTCATTTGTTTATTTTAATGGGTTTATGATTCAGAATCCACAAAATCAACGGATGGTTCGTCAGGAGCCTCAACAGACTCAAATTCTAGAGTGCCTTCATCTTTGTTTAAAGATATAATAATTGTTGAACCAGCCTTGTACTTTCCTTGCAAAAGCTCTTCAGACAATGGATCTTCCAGTAATCTCTGAATTGATCTTCTCAATGGTCTTGCACCAAATTCTTTATCATAACCTTCTGATGCTAAATGTTCTTTTGCTTCATCTGAAAGAACTATCTCCAAATCAGAATTTTTTAGTTGGGTATGAACCCTATCAAGCATTAAATCTACAATTTCTTTAACTTCCTCAAGCATAAGCTCATGAAAGACAATTGTTTCATCGATACGATTTAAAAATTCAGGTCTAAAGTATCTTTTAAGCTCTTCGTTAACTTTGGATTTCATTTTTTCGTAATTATCCATTGTGCTTAAACTACTAAATCCTACATTTTTAGCGATATCTTTAGTTCCAAGATTGGATGTCATGATAATAATTGTATTTTTGAAATCAACAGTTCTTCCTTGTGCATCTGTTAACCTTCCATCTTCTAAAATTTGAAGCAACGTATTGAAAACATCTGGATGAGCTTTTTCAACCTCATCGAGTAGTACAATGCTGAACGGTTTTCTTCTTACAGCTTCAGTAAGTTGTCCCCCTTCATCGTAGCCAACATAGCCTGGAGGTGAACCGATTAATCTGCTTACTGTATGTTTTTCCATGTATTCAGACATGTCAATTTGAATTAATGAATCTTCATCTCCAAACAAGAACTCAGCTAAGGCTTTTGCTGTCTCTGTTTTTCCAACTCCAGAAGGACCTAGGAATATAAAAGATCCTGATGGTCTTTTAGGGTCTTTAAGTCCAGATCTTGTCCTTCTAATTGCTTTTGATACTGCAGCAATTGCTTCATTTTGACCAATAATTCGTTTGTGTAACTCAACTTCCATTTCTAACAATCGAGCTGTTTCCTCCTGAGTTAGCCTATGAACAGGTATTCCAGTCCATTGAGCTAGAACCTCAGCAATTTCTTCTTCATCAATAACCATTTCAATTTCAGTTGCTGCTGAAGAATCAGTTGAATTTACTTCATCTAATAAAAGCTTTTCTTGATCTCTAATCTGAGCAGCTTTTTCAAAAAGTTGTGATTGAACAGCATCGATTTTTTGCTCTCTTAAATTTTTAAGCTTATCTGCTATTTCCTGCTTGTCTTGATCTAGTGGCTTTTTATAAACTCTCATACGGCTGCCTGCTTCATCAATCAAGTCAATAGCTTTATCAGGTAAGAACCTGTCGGAAATATACCTATCAGCCATATTTACAGCTGATGCGATAGCTTGGTCCGTGAACCTAACACCATGGTGAACCTCATATCGGTCTTTTAGACCATCTAATATTTCTATAGCATCAGATAGCTTAGGTTCATCAACCTGAACTGACTGAAATCTTCTTTCTAAAGCAGCATCTTTTTCAAAATGCTTTCTAAATTCTTCAAGGGTCGTAGCACCTACAGTCTGAAGCTCTCCTCTTGCTAGCATTGGTTTCAATATTGAAGCAGCATCAATTGCTCCCTCTGCAGCACCAGCCCCTACTAATGTATGAATTTCATCAATAAACAAGACAATGTCTCCTCTTGTTTTAATTTCTTTTAGGACTTTCTTTAAGCGCTCTTCGAAATCCCCTCTATATCTTGAACCAGCAACAAGGGCCGATAAATCTAGTGTATAAATTTGTTTTCCTTCAAGAGTAACTGGCACATCTCCGGAAACAATTTTTTGAGCCAGACCTTCTACTATTGCAGTTTTTCCAACTCCAGGTTCACCAATTAATACTGGGTTGTTTTTAGTTCTTCTTGAAAGAATTTGCATCACTCTTTCAATTTCAGTAGTTCGACCAATAACAGGATCTAGTTTTCCCTCTTTAGCCATTCTTGTTAAATTCCTACCAAATTGATCAAGAATTGCAGAACCTGTTCCTGAACCAGGTCTCTCTCGTCCACCGGTGGATGCCGCTTGTTGTTTTTTGCTTTCACCAGCAGATGAAATTAATTTAATGACAGTCTGACGAACCTGGGATAATTCTGCACCAAGTTTTTTCAACACTTGTGCGGCTACACCTTCTCCTTCACGGATAAGGCCGAGTAATATATGTTCCGTTCCAATATAATTATGTCCTAGTTGTAAAGCTTCTCTGAGTGATAATTCAAGAACTTTTTTAGCTCTAGGCGTAAAAGGTATGTGACCACTTGGAGATTGTTGACCTTCTCCAATTATCTCAACAACTTCTGATCTAACACTGTCTATATTAATATTTAGCTCTTCGAGAGCTTTTGCAGCATGTCCTTCTCCTTCTTGAATTAAACCAAGGAGAATGTGTTCAGTTCCAATATAATTATGGTTGAGCCTTCTGGCTTCCTCTTGTGCTAAAACAACAACTCTTCTAGCTCTATCTGTAAATCTTTCAAACATATTGTTATATTAACAACTGTCTGTTTATACACTTAAATGAAAATTACAACTATTTATACATTTAATTTATTCTTTAAGTATGGAAAGTAATGAGATTAAAAAAATTATTCCCTTTGATGATATTTGGAATAACTTAGAGGTGTTAGAAAGTAGGCTTCTAGAGGTTTCGAGCTCTTCGAATGAATATCTCACTTCCATTTCTCAATACCTAATAAAAGCCGGTGGAAAAAGATTTCGTCCGATTGTTACCTCTCTTGCTGGAAAATTTGGTAAAGAAAAAGATAATATTTCTAATATTATAGATGCGGGCGTTTGTGTAGAGCTAATTCATATTGGAAGCTTATATCATGATGATGTCATAGACAATGCAACTACTAGAAGAGGGGTTGAAAGCTCAAATTCAAAATGGAACTCAACATTATCCATACTTGCTGGCGACTATTTGCTTGCTAGATCTTCTGAGCTTGCTGCGGAAAACCTAGGACTAGAATCAGTTAAATTGCTTGCTTCAACATATGCTGAGCTTGTTGAAGGGCAGACTAATGAACTTAATTTGGCATTTAATTTTGATCAAAATATTGATGATTATTTAAATGTTATAGAAGGAAAAACAGCAAGCCTAATAAGAACAAGTGCAAGGCTAGGTTCTCTTGCAAGTTCTGCAGACAGTGATGTTATTGAAGCCTTAAGTACATGGGGATGGAATTGTGGAATTATATTTCAAATATCCGATGATATTTTAGATTTAACTTCTGATTCAGCAACTCTTGGAAAACCTTCTGGTAATGATATTTTAGAGGGGACTTATACGCTTCCTGTATTAATCGCACTAACTAAGGACAGGGGTAAATATCAAGAAATCCTGACAGATATAAGAGAAAAAAATATAGATATTGAAAATGTCTTAATCGAATTTACTACTAAAGAAATTATTGACGAATCTAAGGAAGTAATTAACGAATACTTTAATAAAAGCATTGAAGCCATATACTCTCTTAAAAATCATGAACTTTTCCCTATCCTTGAAAATATAAATAATTATTTGATCAATCGTACAAATTAATTTTCAGGCTTTAGATGTGGAAACGCAATTACTTCTCTAATGGAATCGTTATTTGTTAACATCATAACAAATCGATCTATGCCAAAGCCTAAGCCACCAGTTGGAGGAAGTCCAAACTCTAGTGCTTCAATATAATCCTCATCTTCTACATGGGCTTCCTCATCACCCTGTTTTTTCTTTTTAGCTTGTTCTTTAAGTCTTTCTTCCTGATCAACTGCATCTATCAATTCTGAGAATCCATTTGCTAATTCACTACCAAATGCAAATAGTTCAAACCTTTCAGTAACTCCTTTTGTTTCTTTGCTTTCTCTAGCAAATGGTGAGATCTCTTTTGGATAATCAGTCACAAATGTTGGATTAAGAATTTTATCTTCAATATGATTTTCAAATAATTCATAAACTAAAACCCCAATACTTGTCGCTTCAACATGAATATCATGTTTTTCAATCAGCTTACTTTGAATATCTTTTAATTCTGAACTATATTTTATTTCAATTTCAAAATGACTACTTACTAATTCAAACATACTTACTCTTTTCCATGGAAAACTGAAGTCAGCTTCTTTATCTGCAAATTCAACATTAAAATTATGGTTTAATTCTTCAAATATGTGTTCACACATTTTTTCAACCATGTCCATTACACCATTGACATCTGTATATGCTTCATAGCTCTCCATCATTGTAAATTCGGGAGAGTGAGTCTGGTCAACTCCTTCGTTTCTAAAGACCTTTCCTACTTCAAAAACTTTTTCGTATCCACCTATTATTAATCTTTTCAAATACAGCTCAGGAGCAATTCGAAGAAACATGTCTATACCCATTGCATTATGGTGTGTTGTAAAAGGTTTTGCGATAGCTCCACCAGCTTTTGGTTGAAGGGTTGGAGTCTCGACTTCTATAAATCCATCATTTACCATAAATTCTCTAACCAGCTGCAGCACCTTGAATCTTGTATCTATTGTCTTTTTTGCTTCATCATTTACAATAAAGTCAAGATAACGTTGTCTAAATCGTGTCTCTTTGTCTTTTAATCCGTGCCATTTTTCAGGAAGAGACCTGAAAGATTTACTTAACAAAATTAGCTCTGAAATCTTTAAGGATAATTCTCCTTTTTTTGTTTTCATCACAATTCCTTGAGTACCAATCAAATCACCAACATCGAGAAGTTCTATGTATTGTTGTATGCTCTCTTTTAAATCGTCTTTTGCAACTAAAAGCTGTATTTTGCCAGTTCCGTCTTTGACATCAATAAATGTGAGTTTTCCAAAAGATCTAATACTTAGAATTCTTCCCCTTACGTGAACATTTATATCTGTTTGTTCTCCACCTTCTAAGCTTTGGTGCTTAAATTTTATATCCTCAATATAGGTGGCATTTTTAAAACTGGTAGGGAAAGAATCTAATTCACTGTCTTTTAATTTACCAACCTTATCTTTTCTAAGGTTATATATTTCTTGCTCTGATTTTGAAAATTCTGTCACATCTATATCCTAATTATTTAAGTTATATATTTCTTCTAACCCAATTAATGTTAAGTCTTCTTCATACTCTGCGCTCAAATTAAGAGCAGGTTGAATAGTTTTGCTTAAACCACCAGTAATGATAATTTTTGGAATTGTGCCTAATTCTTGTAAAAGCTTCTCAATCATTGAATCAATCATTGAGGCGTGGCCATAAATTAATCCACTCTGAATAGCTTCGTATGTATTCTTACCGACAACTTTTTTTGGCAAGTCTAATTCAACAGACTTTAATGAAGCAGTTTTAGAAGTTAAAGCATCTAAACTAATCCTAATACCTGGTGCAATGGCGCCTCCAAGGTATTCTTTTTTTTTGTTTACTACATCAAATGTTGTAGCTGTACCTAGGTCAACTATTAAGACATCTGATTTAGCAATTTTATAGCCTGCTACGGAGTTTGCTATTCTGTCAGGTCCAAGTTCTTTAGGGTTGTCAATGTTTACTTTTAATCCTGTTTTAATTCCAGGCCCAACAACAATAGGTGCAGATTCTAAATATTTTTCAACAGCTTGAAACATATTATTAGTTACCTGAGGCACTACTGAACATATAATCGAACCAGATATTTGATTTTTTGTGTCAAAATCTAAATTAAATGTTGAGTTAAAAAGAGCTAATAATTCATCTGAAGTGTTTGCATCTCGAGTTGTAAACCTATAAGAATCCCAACCTTCTTTATTCCCTATACCTACAGTGGTTTCTGTGTTTCCAATATCAATTGCAATTATTTTTTTCATAGTTCTATATCAACGTTGTCAATAAGTCTTATGTTTTCAACATAAGCCGCAATTAATAACTTTAATTTCTTTGAATATTTACTTGGAGATTTAAAGTTTTCTGTGTCAACTAACTCAAGATAATCTAAAACAATTTCATTTTTTACAAAGTTTTTACTTCCTTCCTTAATTGCTTCCTCATAGTCTTTATTTGAAGATATTGACTCTGCTGTTTTAAGTAAAGAGTCGAAAATACATGAAGCCTTTAATTTTGCAGTTGAAGATAAATGATTATTTCGACTACTTAAAGCTAATCCATTTTTATCTCGCACAATATCCCCTTCAATAATTTGAATGTTTAAATTAAATTCTCTAATCATATTCTTAATTAAAAATAATTGTTGAGCATCTTTTTTCCCAAATACTGAATAGCTAGGTTGAATTAAGTCAAATAATCTTTTTACAACTGTCAGGACCCCTTCAAAATGTCCGGGTCTAGAGTAGCCCTCTAGCACTCTTCCAATTTCATTAGGTGAGACTGTTTCTATACCTGAACTCGGGTATATGTAGTCTTCTTCTGGAACAAATATATAGTCTACTCCCCTGTCATAAAGTTTTTGAACATCTGAATCTAGTTGGTTTGGGTAATTCTCGAAATCTTTAATATCGTTAAATTGTCTTCTGTTTAAAAATATCGATACCAATGTTTTTAAATTTGTTTTTTTTCCTAAATCGACAAGTGAAAGATGGCCGTTGTGAAGAGAACCCATGGTCGGAATAAAACAGATATTTTCAACGAGAATATCATTACTAATAGTTCTTATAACTTTTGTCATTATCGTGCCCTAAATTGGTGCCCGTACTTAGAGTTCTATTTTACCAATCTTAATTATTTTTTGTTCATGAATTTTATGGTTAGATTTATTTAGCGGTTTATTTAATAATTCATATAAAGGCTGTATTACAAAAAGTCGATTGTGCCAATCATAATGAGGAATTATTAAATCCTCTTCATTTATTTCCTCTCCTTTGAAAAAGATGATATCGATGTCAATTATTCTTGGTCCGTATCTAAAAGTTTTTTTTCGTCCCATTTGTATTTCTATATCTTTAATAATTAGAAGTAGAGACTTTGCTGTTCCTTGGTAATCAATCTCAGTAACAATATTTAAAAAATCTTCTTGATCTTCGTAAAGAAGTGGTTCAGTTTTATAAACAGAAGAAATACTCAATATATTTACAAACTCTTTAAGAAAAGTTAAGCCTTCTAACAAATTTTTATTTTTATCACCAACATTTGTTCCTAATGAAAGAAAAATACTATTTAAATTTTTCAAAGTATGAAACTGATATGTCTTCTGTCTTGCTTTTTAAAATTGTATTTGGCTTATGTACGGTAGCTCGAATCTCATGAATAATTACATTGCTTTTTTGATACTGAGTAAAAATTTGTTTAACAATATTTTTTGATAATGACTCAATTAAATCAAAACTTTCATGTTCAACAATTTTTATAACTAAATCAACAACTTCTTCATAGTTAATAGTGTTAACAATATCATCTTCTGTGAAATCGTGTATTTTGATATATATATCTACAAGAAATTTCTGATCATTATTCTTTTCATTATCATAAATACCATGTTTTCCAAAACATTCTATTTTCGAAAGATATATGTCAAAAGACATTATTTAGACAGATGGAATTAAAGAAATAGCACTTGGTGATAGTGGCTTTTCAAGTATTTTCTCCAGTATTGTTCTTGCCAGTATCGGATCATCTAGTAGCTTTGAATAGATTAAATAGCCAGCAAGTATTCCTGGAACTTGCTCGTCTAATAGTTCACGATGTATTAAAAGCTTTCGATCTTTATCTGCTAAGGCTTCTTTTATTGCATCAAAAATCACATTAAGAGATTCTGTTGGAATGTCATCACTTAAAGGATAGTGATAGGTTCTAAACCCAACTTCTTGGTAGTTCTTTAGATTGAAATCTGAATCAAGTAAAGAAAAGATTGCATTTATACCCTGTCCTTTAAGCCATTGAATTTCTTCTTCTCTTCTAATTTTGCGAGGAGTAAGTCCTCCGCCGCCAATACACTCTGAAACGGCTAATTTTCCTTCAATTATCCAGTGAAAGTCATTAGGTTTTAAACCAGCCATTCTATCCTCCGTTGATAATCATAGCTTAAATTTAAAACTAAGAAGCTATGTGTAACCTAACCAATGCAGCACCTGAGTCAATACAGTGCGTGTATAACTGGTAATTTGTCATATTTAGAATTTCTGTGAATTTTTTCTTTGAATAACCAACAACCAAGGGGAAGCCGAAGCAAAAAACATCAAGATTTTTAAACAATATTTCAGAGTCTCTCATTGTTTTACCAAACCCCAATCCGGGATCAATTGAAATTTGAGATTCTTTAATGCCTTTGGAAATTAGATAATTAATTTTTATTTCTAATTGAGCTTTTACTTCCTGAACTACATCTTTAAATTCCATCTTTTCCTGAATATGAGATGCGTCTGGATGGGTGTGAACAAGTATGATTTTAGAACTTTTCTCGACAGCTAATTCAATCATTCCTGGATCTTTAAAGCCACTAACATCATTTAAGATCTCAAAATTATTATCTAGAGCATATTTTGCAATATCTTTGTTCATTGTATCAATTGACAATCTAAAAGCTCCATCATAATTATCTAAAAAGAAATTTAATCTTGTAAATTCTTCTTCATAATTAACATCTTTAAAGCCTGGTTTTGTAGAAACACACCCAACATCAATAATTTTTATTCCATTATTCGCTGCAATAGAAAGTAGTTGAGTTAATTTATCTTTATTTTTATAAATACCATCACCAGAAAATGAATCATCATTTGAATTAATTATTCCAATAACTTTTTTATTGATTGAATTTAAAAGATTATTCCAGTCCGACAATTTTAAGAAAAATTCAAAATTGCTTCATTTCGTAATGAGAAATCTAATTCATAAACACCTGTAGAAAAAGTTGTTATAACTTCCTCAGACGAATTTTTGGCATTTAATAAATCAGAACAAAGGTGCTTTCCAGACATTTTTACAAATACTCCATCAGCATCCAGAATTTCATAAATAAATGTAGCAATTTTTTCTGTTAGTTTCTCCTGCAAAGTCAAGTTGTTTGATAAGTGACTTACGATATCGCTAAATTTGGATATACCTAATATATTTTTTTTTGGAAAAACTGCAATGTTTACAGATCCGTGAAAAGGCAACATGTGGTGTTCACACAAGCTAATGTAAGAAATTCCATTTATATAAATTGGTTGGTTATAAACGGCTTTATCAAGAGTTTCAAAATTTAATTCACTTTCACTATTTTTAGATAGTTTTTTTTGAATCTGATCCAAAAACTTAAATGTTAATTTGTCTATCTCTTCATCACTTTTATCGGTAATGTCTTTAAGTAAAATAAATAACGCTTCTTCTGCTTTACTTAAATTTGTTTGTATTTTGCCCATTAAGCAAGCCTTAAATTTTTCCCAGTACCCTGAATTTTAACTTTTTTTATAGACTTAAATACTTCTGCTACCTCATCTTTATTAATTGTTTCTTTTTCTATTAACAATTTCACCATTGCGTCCATTTGTTTTTTAAACTTTTTCAATATTTTTCCAGCAATAATATGTGCGTCATTAAGTAGATTTCTAACCTCATCATCTATTGATGAAGCTACTTCATCAGAATAATCTTGTTGTCTACCATAATCTCTACCAAGAAATACCTCATTTGAGCCTTTTCCATATAGCATTGGTCCAAGCTTTTCACTCATACCAAATTCCATCACCATTCTTCTGGCTATATCAGTTGCTTTTTCAATATCATTTGATGCACCAGTTGTAGGATCTGCAAAAATTAATTCTTCAGCCACTCTTCCACCCATCAACATTGCCAACCTGTCTTTTAGTTCTGCTTTTGAAGAAAGGTATTTTTCGCTGTCTGGAAGTGCCATTGTATAACCAAGAGCTCTTCCTCGTGGAATAATTGTTACTTTATGAATTGGATCTGCATTAGGAAGCGCCCAACCAACCAAAGCGTGACCCGTTTCGTGATAAGCAATAATTAACTTTTCCTCTTCAGTCATAACCTGGCTTTTCTTTTCAGGACCAGCCATAACTCTGTCAATTGAATTTTCAATATCAACACTGCCAATAGTTTTTTTATTTTTTCTTGCAGCCAAAAGTGCTGCTTCGTTCAATAAATTTGCCAGATCAGCACCTGTAAATCCTGGAGTTTGCTTAGCAAGTACTTCAAAATTTACATTTTTAGCTAAAGGCTTGTCTTTGGAGTGAACTTTTAGAATTTGTGTTCTGCCAGCTAAGTCAGGCCTACCGACTATTACTTGTCGATCAAATCTTCCAGGTCTTAACAAAGCTGGGTCTAAAACATCTGGTCGGTTTGTAGCAGCCATAAGTATTACACCTTGGTTGGCTTCAAATCCATCCATCTCAACTAAAAGTTGATTTAAAGTTTGCTCTCTCTCATCATGGCCACCGCCAAGTCCAGCACCACGCATTCTACCGACAGCATCAATTTCGTCGATGAAGATAATTGCTGGAGAGGACTCTTTCGCTTTCTTAAAAAGGTCTCTTACTCTACTAGCACCAACACCAACAAACATTTCAACAAAGTCCGAACCCGAAATACTAAAAAAAGGTACACCTGCTTCACCCGCTACAGCTTTAGCAAGTAGTGTCTTCCCTGTACCAGGAGGCCCAACAAGTAAAACTCCTTTTGGAATTTTTGCTCCAAGCTTGTTAAATTTTTCCGGTGATTTTAAAAACTCTTTTATTTCTTCAAGCTCTTCTTTAGCTTCCTCAACACCCGCAACATCTTGAAAAGTAACTTTTGGTGATTCCTCATCTAATTCCTTTGCTTTAGACTTACCAAATTGCATTATTTGATTGCCATTTGACCTAACTTGAGAAAACATGTAAAACATAAACGCAGCTAAGAAGAGCCACGGTAAAAATGCAAAAAGATAATCTTGAAAACCTGCTGGTTCAGTATCAGTATTTAAGATTATATCTTGATCTACTAAAAGCTGAAAAACCTCACCTTCAAACCCTTCTGGATACTCTGTTTGATAAACATTTTCATCATTAACTATTTTGAACTCAACCATATTTGATTGCTCTTTAATTGTTGCTTCGGTAACTGCACCTGAGGAAATTTCTTTTTTAAAAATTGTGAATGATTTACTTTCTGGGGCATTAACTGTTGAGTTATATTGTTGAACACCTAAAAAAATTAAAAGCCCTAAAGCAAAGTACATAAAAAAAGACTTATTGTTGTTTTTTTTAGTTTGATCTTTTTTCTTATCCATCTTATCAATTTAATACTTTTAGGTTTAAAAGCAATACCGAGATCTAAGAGAGGACTGCTAAATATGGTAATTCTCTATATTTACCGTTGTAATCAAGACCGTATCCAACAACAAATTCAGGACCAATTTCAAACCCTCTGTAATTAATATCCATTGGGTCTTGAGAAACTCCTTTTTTAACAAACATGCAAAAAATCTCAACACTTTTCGGATTCCTTGATTCAAGTAGTTTTTTTAGGTTTGAAAGAGTAAGCCCTGTATCATAAATATCTTCAACGATAAGAACATTTTTATTTGAAATATCATACTCTAGGTCTTTTACTATTTTTACCTGTCCACTTGATTCGGAGCCATAATAAGACTTGATACTCATAAAATCAAAAGCAACATCAATCTGAAGCTGTTTTGCAAGATCACTTATAACAATAAAAGCTCCTTTTAATATTCCTATAACAACAAGTTCTTCGCCTTTATACTTTGCATTAATTTCATCAGCAATTTCTGAGATTTTATTCTCAATCTCTTCTTCCGTTATTAAAGTTTTAGAAATTTTCAATTTTATCCTTTTCTACAGAAGCACTTATTATAAATTTATCTTTTTGTGTTTCCAACCATTTTCCTTCACTAGATTTTCTTATACCTGGTATCCACAAGATAGTGTCTTTCAATTTAAGAACTGGCCATACTTCTCTCAGTGATTTGTTGATACCGTATGAGCGAAATATTTCTGATACCTTCTGCGTGTTTTTTTCTGTTTTAAATAAATCACCATTACTTATTTCTGAAATATAAATTTCCTTTCGTAAATAGTTTGGTAAAGAATAGGACCAATTACTTAATAAGTTTGTTGATTTCTCTGTTGTAAAGTTAAAATAACCTCGTGTTGCTAGCAATTGATCAGATGTATTCCACATATTTTTATTTATGAATATAAGCAGACCACTTTGCCTAGAAACACTCCAATTTTGAAAAAAGCTACTCCTACCACTGCTTTCTTTGGATAAAAATATTTTCTCCAAATCAGAGGTTTGTAAGCCCTCTTGACCAATAAGATGTGAAACAACAGAAGCTAAATAATATGTCCTAGAATCATTCTTATTTATAAGAGAAATAGGAATTTCAAGATAACCATTTGCATGTTTTATATAAGGGGTTAATTTTTTTTGATTGCTGGTCAACTCTTCTATTTCTAAAATTAAGTTTTGAATTTTACTATTTAAATCACCCTTAAAATTTTTTTCAATGTCAGGAATTAGTTCATTTCTTAGCCAGTTTCTCAAAACTGAATTATCTTTATTACTTGAGTCTTCAACAAACTTAATATCATTTTGTTTTGCATACTCAATAATTGATGTCTTTTTAATCTCCGTAAAAGGCCTCAATATATTTTGAGATTTTTGTTTAATTGAAAGAAGTCCTTTTAACCTTGTTCCTCTAAACAGATTCATCAAAAATGTTTCTATCTTATCATCATGATGGTGCCCAAGTAGGAGTACCTCATCAGACATTAAATTACTGAACAATAATTGATATCTAGCTTCCCGCATTTTAGTTTCTGAAGCACCAAGCTCTAGTTCTGTTTCTAGACTTGTATGTTCAACATTCATAATTCCTGCGAACTTCTCCGCTGACTTTTGCAATGAATTGGAATCTTGCTGATTATGGTTAACGAATAAGCTCCTGACATTAGGGGTGAGAGTTTTTACTACATGAAGTAATACTGAACTATCAACACCTCCGCTCAATGCAACAACATAGTTTTTAGATGGTTGTATTAAATTGGTAATTTTATCTCTAATTTCAGTCATTACAAAAAGACTTACTTTACTTTTCTATAACTTTATATCTTTTTCGAGTTACCTGTCTGAAGTACTGAATGACATTTCCAAGAATCACCAGAGTAGCTATCGCAACTGTTGTAGGAATTAAAAATCTGTAAGTCCATGCAACATCTTCTATCTGCTCTGGTGGTTCCTCAATTACTATTGCAGGCACTGGTAAGTTCTCAGACATTGTCCCCTGTTGGGTCTCATCTTCCTCCATGTGATCATCAGCCAGTACGGTTATTGCTGGTGTCATGATCAAAAACAAACCAAGCAGAAATGCAAACTTTTTCACATTATGAGACTAGTAAAAGTTTTTAAAAATATAAAGATTTTAAAAATTAATATTCAATTGATATTTATCTGAGAATTTAGACAGATCACTTATGTTGATATCAGATAATGAATAATCTTTTATACTGCTAGGAACCTTAACGTCACTTCTTAGGGTCGTTAAATCTTTAAAAAGCTTTAATAACTCATAATTTTCATAAATTGTGTTTGAATGCCTTACCCCTCCTTTAAAATTTATTTTCCATTCACTTAAGTTCTTATATATATTTTCAATATTTTCGTATTTTTGAAGCAATAATGCAGCAGTTTTTTCACCAATGCCTCTCATGCCTGGTATGCCATCAGATGAATCACCTACTAAAGCTAGAAAGTCAGGTATTTGTTTTGGGTATACTCCAAATTTTTCATATACATCTTGTTTTTTTGTGAAGGTTTTGTACCTTGTGGAATACATAGCAATATTTTCATTTGATAAACATTGCATTAAATCTTTATCTAAAGATCCGATAATAATTTTTATATTTTTATTTTTAAAAACACTACATACAGAAGCAATGGCATCATCAGCTTCATA
Source organism: uncultured Candidatus Actinomarina sp. (assembly GCA_902555985.1). Taxonomy (GTDB): domain Bacteria; phylum Actinomycetota; class Acidimicrobiia; order Actinomarinales; family Actinomarinaceae; genus Actinomarina. Next base: position 169,498 of record CACDUI010000001.1, on the reverse strand, counting down.
TTGATCCATTGATAAAAGAGTAATACCTAAAAGTTCTGTAGCTTTTTCAGCTAATGAAAATTGTCCCAAGATATCTTTATCAATACCTCTGCTTGATTTATATTCTTTAAAGATATCATTTCTAAATGATTCAACTTTTGAATCAAATGCTACTCCTAAATACTCATAATTTTTTTTCAATGATTGTAAGTGATTAATGTAACCTTTTAGTGCTCCAACTTCTTTTCCTTCTTTAGTTTTTCTACTTGGATAACCAAAATGGGCTCTGAATAACTCATATGTACCATCAACAATATAAATTTCCATATTTAAATTTTAATTTATAAAAAAGATCACTGCAAAAAGCAAAAATCCCGATTGATCTTGCGACCTTCCGGGATTTTTTATCCTATCTTCTTTTCAATCTTGCGATTTCTTTTCCGATAGTGTTCTATAAATATACGTCAGTTTTTGTTCTTATGCAAGATATTTACTAATGTATTTTTCGCGAGGTTTAGATGAAATTTTCTATTATTTCTTTAAATAATTCTGGCTCTAGCAAAAAAGAGTCGTGGCCTTTAGTAGATTCGATCATGCGATATGTCGTTTGAACTTTACAATTTTCTAGAATGCTTACAAATTCTCTCTGCTCTTCAGGGTAAAAACATACATCTGAATCAACAGAAATTACTAAAGTGTTAATATTTTTTAATTTAGATATACTCTCCATTTCTAAATTAAAATTCTGCCAACCTTTTATTATTGAACTATATGATTCTGGAGTAAACCTCTCTATAAATTTTTCACCTTGATGCATCATGTAAGATTCTTGTGGAGAATTTAAAAATCCTTCAATCAAATCATCATCATATAGGCTTTCACTTTTTGCTCTTTTAGATAGAAGCTCTAGAGATATATAAGTTTTGTGAGCAATCATTCTTGCAAGGGAAAGATACTCTTTCTTACGAACATTGGAATCTTTGCTCAAGTCTAATATGTATGCCTGCTCAAGATTATGTAGGAGTTGTATTGTTGATAACTTATATCCACTTGAAATAGATATCAATTTGTTTACATAATTAGGGTATAAAGTACAAAATTCAAGTGCCATTAATCCCCCAATTGAAGGTCCAATTACTGCTTCCAATGATACGACACCTAAGTGATCCAGTAATAGTTTTTGTGATACCTCTATATCTTTAAAAGATATAGGAGGAAAATCAAAGTTATAACTTTCATCAGTAATCGGATTTTTTGAGTTAGGGCCAGTTGATCCATAGCAACCTCCAATATAGTTTGCACAAACAACAAAATACTTATTGGTATCAATAATTTTATTTGCACCAACAAAATCACTCCACCAACCAATTTCTAATTCTTCATTCCATGGTATTCCAGGATTGTCATTCTTAGTAAATTGCCCAGCCAGCATATGACTTCCAGTCAAGGCGTGAAAAATAAGTATGGCGTTGTCTCCACTCTCTGAAAGAATGCCGTTTGTTGTATATGCAACCTCTACGTCATCAAGTATTTCTCCTGAATCAAGTTTTAGCTGTGGAATATAAAACTTGCTCGTATTACTTTGAGCTTTCAAGTGCCTGTGACAAGTCTTCAACAATATCTTCGATATCTTCTATACCGATAGATAGCCTTACAAGTTCTGCTGGAGAACCTGCTGCTATTAATTGATCTTCATCAAGTTGAGAGTGTGTTGTGCTAGCTGGATGTATTGCTAAAGATCGAGTGTCTCCAACATTTGCAACATGTCTAAACATTTTAAGATTATCAATAAATTTCTGTCCTGCTTCCTTACCACCTTTTATCCCAAAAACTACCATAGTTCCTCCTGTGCCGTTCAAATATTTTTCTGATAATTCATAGGATGGATCACTTTCTAATCCTGGAAATCTCACCCATTCAACAGATTTATGACTAGATAAAAATTCTGCAGCTTTCTTAGCATTGCTACAATGTTTTTCCATTCTCAGACTCAGGGTTTCTAGCCCAGACATAACTTCAAAAGCTGTATCTGGTGACATATTTGCACCAAGATTTCTCAATGGTACGGTTCTTAGTCTGAGTGAGTATGCTACATTGCCTAAGTCTCCAAGGTCATGCCCCCAGCGCATATTGCCATAACTTGTGTCGGGCTTATCATACAATGGAAAGTTGCCATTACCCCAGTCAAAACCACCTTTTTCTATTACTGCTCCAGCAATGACTCTTCCATGACCTGACATCCATTTTGTTAGTGAATAAACTACAATATCTGCTCCAAATTCAAATGATTTCTGAATTGCTGAGGTTGTAAAAGTGGCATCAACAATTAATGGAATGCCATGCTTGTGAGCAATATCTGAAAGCGCTGTTACATCTGCAACAACAAGTCCCGGATTCGTTACTGTCTCACAGTAAACAGCCCTTGTTTTGTCATCAATGCTATCCTCAACTGCCTTTAAGTCGGTTATATCAACTTTCTTTGCATTGATTCCATACTCAGGCAAAATATTATCAAACATTGTATAAGTTCCACCATAAAGTTGGCTTGCAGTAACAAAGTTGTCGCCCTGGCTCATGATATTTATGAGCGAATACATAACAGCCGAAGTTCCTGAAGCCAGAGCTACACTCATAGCCCCTCCCTCTAAAGCTGTGAGTCTTGCTTCTAATGCCCCAACTGTTGGGTTTCCTAATCTAGAATATATATTTCCAAATTCTTTTAATCCAAACAAGTTTGCAGCGTGCTCAGTATTATTGAATTGATAAGCTGTTGTTTTGTAAATAGGGACTGTTATCGATCCTTCTGAATCTGCATCTGAATCCCAACCTGCATGTAGTAGCTTTGAGTCGTATTTCATAATTTTCTCCTTTACTTTGGAGAAGGATATTGACTATTTAGTTGCATTTCTGCCACATCTTCTAGCACCTTGGATAGTCTTCCAGGTTGCCGAGGTCTTAACCTTCTCTTTATGCTTAGTAAAATTATATCAAAACTTTTTAATAAGACTAAATGTTTTCAATTTTTTCCCAATTTCTATCAGGGTGTCCAAAGTGGGAAAACAATGTATCTGTTCTATAGTCAACATTTGTAAGATCTAACCTTTCAATAATTGCACCTGGCTTCATGTTGAAATTACTTACAAAATCGTTTAAAGAATTTTCTTCAACCTTTAATGTTTCAAAAGTATCAATTGTTAATTCGTAAGGGTCTGCTTTACCAATGGCATAAGAAACTCTTACAAGACATTCCTCTGCGAGTTTATGAGCTACAATATTTTTTGCTAAATGTCTTGCAGCATAAGCAGCAGATCTATCAACCTTACTTGGATCTTTACCTGAAAACGCACCTCCACCAACTGGAACTGAAGGTCCGTAAGCATCGACTACTATTTTTCTTCCCGTGAGGCCAGTGTCTCCTGCTGGTCCTCCTTTAACAAATGAGCCTGATGGATTCAAATCTAATTCAAATTCACTATTCACGTGATTAGAAACAATCTTAAAGACTTCTTCATAAAGTTTTTCGATATTTATATCTTTATGGTGCTGTGTAGAGACAACTACTTTAGCTTTTTCTCCTCCAGTTGTTACTTGTACTTTTGAATCCAAGTCAAGCATTTCATCAGAATTTTGGAGATCCCATAAAGATTTTTGTATGTTTCTTGACATATCAAATGTAGGAGGCATGAATGACTCTGTTTTATCTGTTGCAAACCCAACCATAATCCCCTGGTCACCAGCTCCTTGGTCTTCGTCATCTTCAACAGCTGCTCTGATTTCTTCAGATTGTGGTGTAAGCTCGTTATAAATAGACAACTTATCTAAATTGAAATCTTCAAAACTAGTCTTAATTGTCTTTTTGAGAGCTTCTTTAACAATTTCAACAATATCTTCAGTTGTAATATTGGCAATCTCGCTGATTTCTCCTCCAACAAGGACTATTCCTCCATTTTTAGTTCCTGTTAGAAATGTTTCTACAGCAACTCTTGATGAATTATTGTTTTGCAGGGCCTTAGAAAGAACATAGTCTGAAATTAAATCAGCAATTTTATCAGGATGTCCTGGTGAAACAGTCTCAGCAGTAACATATTTAGTCATTTAATATCTCCAATTTTGTTTAAGTTTAAAGATTTTGAATGCCATTTTTGTAATTAAACCACATCAAAAAGCACCTTAGTTGGCAACTAGGTTGCTGAGGTTTCCCTCTCTTTATGCAACTAATATGGTAATAAGAATTTAATCTTTTTCAATTAATTGATAAAGAAAACTTTAAATCATTCACTAGCTAACCTTTTTGTATGATTTCTGATATTAAAAAAATTATGGGACTTCTCTTGTCAGTTGGATTTTCGTCAATAGGGTTTATTGCAGCAATAACTGTAACTGTTTTGGCGGCAAGAGAAGTCTCAAGTAATCCCCTTTTCCTTGGATTTCCAAATGCTGTAGGAGTTGGTGGTGCTTTTCTTGGAACACAAATGTTTTATAAAATCTCAAAAAAATACTCAAGACTTGCAGCACTGTCTCTTACTTTTTTTGTAGGTGCGCTTGGTAGCGTGGTATTGTTTTACAGTCTGATTATTGATTCTTTTATATTATTAATGTGTGGGGCGTTAGTGCTCGGGTTCGGTCAATCAGCCACCCTTCAATCGAGATATGCAGCTTCTTTTGTTGCTAGCAAAAAATTTAAGGCTACTGCGTTATCTTTAGCTGTCTGGTTTTCTGTTTTTGGTTCTGTTTTTGGACCAAGGTTAGTAAGCCTCTATTCAGACTATTTTAATACTTTATTTAATTCTGAATTAATTGTTGGTTATATAGTTGCTGTGGTTGGAATGCTTTTTGCTTCAGCATCTGTTCTAACTTTTACTTCCTCTAATAGCCCGCTAAGACAACCTGCAGAAATTGAAGAGGCTATAGAGAAGGTTGGTGAAACTAAAAAAGATGGAAATATATTAACACTTCTACTTGTACTTAATCACTTCACCATGGTTGTAATAATGTCAGCAACACCTCTTCATGTTCAAGATATTGGAGAAACAGTTCAACTAGTTGGGGTAATTATAAGCTATCACACGTTAGGTATGTTTTTACTATCACCAGTTTTAGGAAGTTACGTAGACAAATATGGATATAAAAATTTTACGTACATTGGTACTGGGATATTATTTGTTAGTTGTTCAACTATATTTATAAATTCAGAGCCCCTTTTTCTAAAGATTGGGCTTTATTTACTAGGGTTGGGTTGGAATTTCAATTATGTTGCCATTAGTTCTGCAATATCTAAATTTTCAATAAAATATAAAACTCCACTTAATATAAAAAGTGATTCCTTTGTTTTTCTTGGGAGCTTTATGGCTCATACAACTTTAGGAATGTCTTATTTGCTAATAGGATATAGAGGGCTAGTAATAGTTGGAATGTTTGTAAGTTTATATTTATTCATCAATTTAAAAAAATTAAAAAAACTCAATATTGACTAAATGAATTTTAACTACAGCAAGGAAGAAGAATTTTTAATTCGGAATGACAAAATCTTATCGAAAGTAATAACAACAAATGGCCATATCAATTTTTCGAATAAAAAAACAGATCCATTTGATGCTTTAATTGGAATAATTATTTCACAATTTATTTCTACACATGCAGCGAACAGTATAAAAAGAAAAATATTACAAAAATTTAATGAAAAAAATTTTAAAATTAAAAATTTTAAAAATCTAAATGTCTTAGAAATCAAAAAATTAGGTCTAAGTCTTAATAAAGCTAAGTCAATACAAGCAGTTATATACTGGATAGAGAATCATACAACTTTTAAAACTTTTTATGACTTAGACCAAGCAACAAGGGAAAAAGAATTATTAAAAATTTTTGGAATAGGTCAGTGGAGTGCGGAAATGTTTGAAATGTTCTGTATTAGAAATAAAAATGTTTTTTCTTATGGCGACGCAGCACTGAGACAAGCTATGAATCAATTAAAAATGGTTAGCGAATCAGCTTCAAAAATTGAATATGAAGAGTACGCGACAAAATGGAGTCCTTATAAAACCCACGCCTGCTTGCATTTGTGGCAAATGATTGAGTCTTAAATAGATACCCTGACATCTTCAATTGGATGTGGAATTGGTGTAGGTCTTATTTTTAGTCCATCTTCTATGATTGGCTTTTCAATATTTTGAACATATTTATAAATCACATTTTTAAACATATAGCTAGCAAAAAATTTTCCTATACATGTATGAGCGCCTCCTGCAAAAGGAAAGTATGCTTTGTTCGTATAGCTTGGGTCAATAAACCTGTAGGGGTCAAAATTTGATGGATTGTCCCAATATCTTTCATCATGGTGGAGTAGTAGTGGGCTGATCGTGAGATAAGTGCCACGACTAACTGGGTAATCTTGAATTTTTGTGTCTCTCATAACTCTTCTGATAGAAAATGGAACTGGTGGGTAGAATCTAATTGCTTCTTGAAATATAGATTCAGCAAAATTTCCGTTTTTAAGTGACGAGATATCGAGTGGGTCTACTTCAAATGCTTCTTGTCGTATATCAGATAAAAAGTCTTCGTTTCTTGATAGATTATAAATCGAATTTGTAAGTGTAATTGTTGTAGTGTCATGAGCTGCAAGAAGAAGAAAAATCATGTGTTCTGCTATTTCATAATTGCTTAATCCAACATCTCCTTTATTAGTATTTACAAGTTCAGCGAATAAAGTTTTTTTACTTTCTTCATTAATCATTTCAGATTTTGATTGAAAATAATCCAACAAATAAGCTCTGGATTTTAGCCCTTTTTTTAACTGGGTAAAAGGAAGTGGCCATCTAACTGCAGATGTTGCTGACGCAATAGAGTCCATAAAAAGTTTGTTAAGATATTGAGACTCATCTTTTTTTACATCTAGGAAAAACAAGCTTAACGATATATCAAACATTAATTGTTTTACAGATTCATATAAATTAAAAGAGTTTTTTTGTTTAATTTGATCAATCCAATCATCAATAATGGGTTGAATAATTGATAGGTAATTATGTATAGCCTCATGTCGAAAAGAATCTTGCAAAAGTGTTCTGTGATACTTATGGTCATCAAAATCACGAAGCATAAGTCCATTTTCAAATGTTGGACCTAGGGTAACTGCCCAGCCTTCTTTGGATGAATAATTATCATCTTTATCAAGGAATATCTCTCTAGTTATTTCTGGGTTTAGCAAAACTATAAAATCTTGGTTAAGAAGTAAAATTTGAAATACATCACCATATTTTTTTTGCATACCTGCTGTAAAATTTAATGCATCCCTCTGAAATGGAATAGAGTGACCAATAATAGGTAGGCTAGGGACCACAGGAACATTCATATAAGTATTTTACAATTCTAAGACTGGGTTGAAAAGAAATATAGATAATTTATAAATTAAAAATATCTAAGTCACTACCCACAATAATTTTTCCATCGTAATACTTTGATATCTCATTTCTTAAGCCTTCCTCATCAAACACCGGGGGTACAAAGTGATTCAAAACAAGATTTTTAACATTTGCAGCTTGAGCTAATTTTCCAACATCTTCAGGAGTAGAATGATATTCTCTTACATTTTTTAGAGTATCCTGTGTCATTCTTTTATCATCAAAATTTAAATCAACAAATACTTCATGAATCAAATACTCTGCATTTTTTGACGCATTTTCCAAATTTTTACTATATTTGGTATCCCCTGAATACGTTACTTTTTTATTTTTTACTAAAAACTCATATCCATATGCTGGTTCAACTGGCTGATGTTGTACTTCTATACTTTTTATCTTTATGTCCTGATCGTCAAAAGTAAATTCTTCATTAATTTCTATAATTTCGATTTCTAAGCCGCCTTTGTTTGGCCTCTTTTCCCATTCAATTCTTAGACTGAGTTCATCGTCATATGCTTCCATAGTTTTATTGAAAAACTTTTCTATACCTCTAGGACCAACAAGTTTAAATGGCTTTGTTCTTCCAGAATGCCAACCAGATATGTATAGTTGATAAAGGTCAACAATATGATCTGAATGAAGATGTGTAATCAAAATAATATCAATAGCAGATGGTTTTAAACCGTGCTCACTTAATCTTTGTGTAACTCCTGAGCCAGCATCAATTAAAATATTTTGGTTTCCAGATGTTACTAAAGTACTTGGTCCAAATCGCTCATGACTTGGACTTGGGCAGCCTGTTCCTAGTAGAACAATACTATCCATGAGTACCTGTGTTTAACATCAAATTACTTAAAACTATTTGTGGTTTCATTCCAGCATTAATTTCTTGCATCGCAGTTTCAATCTTTAAGGCAAATTCATAATTACTATTATTAAGATCTTCTTGAATTAATAATGTGCTTGCAAGATAAGAAAGGCTCTCAACTAAGAGTGAAGTAGCATTAATAGTCGTATCCTCGTCAAAACCCGTTATAAAATTATTTGTATTATTTATTAAGATTTGTGTGTCCTTGATTCTTTTTGAATCTGAACTATTAATTTGCTCAAGACTTTTTACTGAGTCCAATAACTCGTCAAAGTCTGATTTGTTTAATTTTAAATCGTAGTAATTGCCATTTAGAAATTTTTCAAAATCTGATGATGAGAAATCGTATTTAATTTCGTTTTCTGTTTCTAGAAAAATTGTTCGACACCGACTTTTGATTGTTGATAAAATCATATTCTCTGAATCATCCCTTGCATGCGACCAAAATTTTCCAGAAGAAAGAATTAAAAAAATACTGCTGCTTGAGGGTTCTTCAATTGTTTTTAGCAAAGCATTTGAAGCCTCCTCAGTTAGCGATTTTACTGGAGGAAAAATTACAACCTTATACTTCCCTTCAATTGGAGACAAGTTGTCTTTGTTTATTACTTCTCTAATGTCGTCAACCCCTAAAGTATTTAAATTTTCAGATTCAATTACCTTTATATCTGGATGTTCAATGTAATCAATAGAGTTAAACGATAAGGACATCGCAAACATTTTGGATTGTGACAGTAAATTTGAAGCAAGGTTTGAAAACAGTAAATAGGAATGAAAAGGGGTCTCTAATTCGTTTACAAGTTTTTTATTAAGTGTTATCAATTTCTAACCAGTTACAAATAGAATTCACATTTTCATCAATGCTTTTTGTAGCATTTAAAACTAGAAATTGACTTTCGAACTCATCAGCAAGCTTTAAGTAACCTGAACGTACTTTTTGAAAGAAATCAACCTCACCACTTCCAATTCTGTCAGCAATCTTTTGTCTAGATAAAGATATTTTGGGATCAATATCAAGAAGTATTACTTTTTCAGGCCAGAAACCATCAATTGCTAAATCATTTAATTGGTATATCTCTTTATATCCTAATCCCCTTCCAACCCCCTGGTATGCTACAGATGAATATGCTGATCTGTCTGTAACAACTACTTGTCCATTATTAATTGTCGGTATTACTGTCTCTTGGATCAACTGAGCTCTACTTGCGCTCATCAGAAGCGCTTCTGCAAGAGGGTTGACTTGATAATCATGGCTTAATAATAATTCTCTAATTCCTTCTCCAACAGATGTTCCACCAGGCTCTCTGACAATTATGTGTTTTTTATTTTGAGAATCTAAGATGGTTGACAAATTTTCAATAAGGCTAGTTTTTCCAGATCCGTCAATACCTTCAAATGCTATGTAATTAGAATTCATAATGGTTCATCTTCATTGCTTTCAAGATTTAATCTTAACTTGTTGAAATTGGAATTTTCAAACCCAAAGTCTTTTATGATTTTTCTATATCCTTTAATAAATGTTAAAAGACCAGAAAATAGGATAAAGCAGGAACTCAATCTAAGAACTAATAAAACTCCGTCAACTTCAAAATAATTATTTGCAAAGCTAGCCAAAAATCCAGAGATAAATACAGAGATTAGAAGAGATAACCTACCAATAGTATAAAAATTTCCAAAAACTCTCCCTCTAAGATTTTCATCAGTTGTACTTTGTAAATAACTAACTGTTAATAAATACACTGTGCCTGAGCCAATACCAGAAATAAATATAAAAAATAGAATTGTAGAAAATTCATAAGAATTAAATGCAAATAGAAGTGACAAGCCGGTAATAATCATACTAATTCCAATAAAAAATGAAACGCGATTAAATGATGTTACAAAATAGCTTAAAATTATCATTGTAAATATTATTCCAAAACCAAATGACGCAATCATAAAGCCAAATGAACTTTGTGAAAATTGTAGTGATTGCGTAAGGTAAGAACTTCCTAACACAAACAAAGCTCCAGCTCCGATAAGGCTCAAAGATATAGAATTTGTCACAGTTCTTAGTTCTTTATTATTAAAAAAATAATTTAATCCCTCTTTTAAGTCTGAAATTGCTGAACTCTTAACTTCAGGACTTTGACCTGAACTATTTGTCTTTAAAAAAAACAGAAAATATGCAGAAAGCAAAAAAGTCAAAGAGTCTAGTAAAAATACAATTGAACCACTCCAACCATTTCCGAATGTAACTATTTTATCTACAAATTTTGCATCTGAAAAAAATCCAAATATCAAAGAAGCAAGCGGAAGGGATGCGTATGTTCCAACTACAAAAAGTGAGTTTGCTTTTACTAAATAATTATTTTCAACTAATTCTGGAACAATTGCCTCTCTAGATGGTTGCCTAATTAATGAAAATATTTCAGCAACAAAGTTGATTAAAAATAACTGAAACAGAGTTGTGGCAAAAAACAAGCCTAAAACTATAACCATTCTGACAAGGTCAGATATAATCATTACATTTTTTTTATTAAACCTATCAGCTAATAAGCCTGCAAACGAAGACATGAATGCTGGGATAATTCTTGCAACAACCGGGACCACTGCAGTAAGTTCGGAATTACCATCATTTGCTCCTAAGTAACTTGCAAGTGCGACAGATGCAAATAGGGTTGCCCAGTCACCAAAGCTAGAAAGCGTGCCCGACCACCATAGAATAGAGAAGGGTGATCTTGAAAATATTTTTACTGATTTCATATCTTTTATTTCATCCTAATAATATCTAAAATTACTTTTTTTCTTAAATACTGTACATATGAACAAAATAGTGTTATCAATAAGAACATGTCAAAGCCTTTAGTAATTGTTGAGTCGCCAACAAAAGTTAAAACTATATCTAAAATTCTAGGTTCTGATTATATAGTCAAGTCAAGTGTTGGTCATATAAGAGACTTACCAAGAAACGCAAAATCTATACCCTCAGCTTTTGATAATAAAAGTATTCTATGGGGTGCTGTAAAGCCAGCTAGCTTTGAAAATATATATGTAATTCCGGAGGATAGAAAAAAAATTGTAAACGAACTTAAAGAATTAGCAAGTTCAGCAGAAGAAGTTTACCTAGCGACTGATGATGATAGAGAAGGTGAGGCAATAGCTTATCATCTTAAAGAAGCTCTTGAAATTAAAGGTGAACCAAAAAGGATTAAATTTAATGAAATTACAGAAGCTGCAGTAACAAAGGCTATGAGCAACCCTGAAACTATTGATGTTGGGAAGTTTAAATCTTATGAAGCCAGAAGGACTCTAGATCGTATGATTGGATATGAGATTTCTCCTAAAGTTAGAGATCTCGGTGGGGCATTTATTTCAACTGGACGAGTTCAAGGACCTGCAATAAGGCTAATTGTTGAAAGAGAAGAAGAAAGAATAAAATTTGTTAAATCGATTTACTTTGACATCAAGGCTAACTGTGTAAGCAAAGAAATACCTTTCGCAGCAAGCCTGAAAAAAGTTGGTGGTAAGAGAACTGCTTCATCAACTGATTTTGATGATAAGGGTAATAAAACAAGTAACGACAAAAAATATTTAGAAAAACAAGATGCTGAAAATATTGTTGAAATACTATCAAACTCAACTGCAAAAATTTCAAGCATAAAAGAATCTTCAAGAAGTGGCAAACCACCGAAACCTTTTAAAACTACAAGTCTTCAAACTTCAGCAAGAAGTAACTTGGGTTTTCAACCAAGAAAAACAATGGGTGTCGCTCAAAGGCTTTATCAAGAAGGATTAATCACCTACATGAGAACTGATTCAATAAGGCTCTCAGATGTTGCAATCAAAGCATCTCGAGATTATATTGCTGAAAACTTTTCAAGCATACATCTTCCTTCAAAGCCAAATCTTTATGGGGATACAAAAAATGCACAAGCTGCACATGAAGCTATCAGGCCTTCTGGTGATAAATTTACTACACCCGAAGAACTGCTTTCGACTCATAAAGAAGACAGCGACGAATACAAACTATACAAACTAATATTCAACACAACCGTTGCCTCTCAAATGACAGATGCTCAAGGAATTACAAAATCAATTGAGATAGAAGTTGAAGATAGTTACTATTCATCATTAATTCTTGGTATTTCTGGAACTACTTGGACATTTGGTGGATATAGAGATTTAATAAAAGATGCAACAGAAAAATCTCAGGAGTTGCCTGACTTGAAAGAAAATGATCAATTATCTATTTCATCAGCAGAGTGGGAAGAAAAATATACAAATCCACCAAACAGGTACTCTTCAACTTCATTGATAAATAAACTCGAAGAATTGGGAATTGGACGGCCATCAACTTACGTATCAATAATTGAGAGTATCACTTCAGTTTTTATAAATGCAGAATCAAACTTAAAACCTAGAATCCTAGCTTTGGCATTAATAAATAATTTTATGAAGCCTTATTTCAACCAATACATAGATTATGAGTTTTCTAAATCAATGGAAGATGAACTGGATAAAATTTTAGAAAGTGAAGATCCAGAAAAATCAAAAATTAAATTTTTAGAAAATTCTTTTAACACAATAAATAGTCATATTGAAAAATATGGAACTCAAGATCCGCTTTTACTTACAACAGTAAACCTTCCATTTGAATCTAGGTATGTGGTAAAAACAGGAAGAATTCAAGGTAAAGTACCATATCCTTATCTATTGAGGGATGATGACTTTAAAGTTGGTCTTCCTCCAGAAATAACTTTAGAAGAAATAGAAAATGAATACATAAAAGAACTTGAAAGCCATCAAGAAGATAATCTTAAGAAAGAAAGAACTGTCTCAAAATGTAATTTGTGCTCAGCTTCTATCTTTATAAAGCTTGGTCCAAATGGTGGTTTTTATATTCAACACGGTGAAAAACAAAAAGGTGTAAGACAAGAAAAATGCATATTAAAAAATTTGATAGGTCCTATTTTTGAAGATGAAGACCCTGATAATTTATCTCCAGATGAGTGTGTAGAGCGATTCTCATTATCTGCAAAAAATCCTAGGAAAGTTGTAGAAGTTGAAGAATGGACTTATTCATCAGCGGTTGGACCATATGGCGGATATGCTATGAAGCAAAAAAATAGAACTGTATTTGATAAAGAAGAATTAGAGAGCTTATCAAAAGATGAATTAAGAGATTTATTAGACCAAGAAAAAATTAAAAATATTTCAAATTTTCTAGGTGGTGAAATCCTTAAAATTCCAAAAAGTGCAACAAAAAATAAAATGATCGAAATGATTAATAATCATTATTTACTTGATGAAAAATATATTAAAAAATTATCAAAAGAACACCTAGTTGGTTTGGCAAAGTCTCTTGAGATAATATTTTATAGAGGAAGATTCAGAATGAAGCCAGAGGATGCAACAAAAGATAACTTAATAAACAAGATTTTGATAGAGAAAAAAAATAAACCACTTGAAAACCCAAGAGATGCATTAACTATCAAAAAAGAAGAGATAATGTCACTTTTTGGTGATAGTGTCTCTGTTTAAATTGCTGAGATAAATTTATTAATAGTTTTTTCCCATGAAAAATTACTTGTTACAAAATCTTTAGAACGCTTACCAAAACTTTCAACTTCTTCTGGGTTGTCATAAAAAAATTTAACTCCATCATAGATGTCCCGCCTTGATCCAACAATAAAACCTGTTTTTCCTGGAATAATTGTCTCAAATGCACCCCCAGAACTACCAACTAAAATTGGTAGACCGAAACTACCAGCTTCTAAATACACAAGCCCAAGTCCTTCGAATTCTTTTCCAAAAAATCGAGACTTAGCTGGCATTGCAAATAAATCTATTTCTTTGTAAAAGTTTGTCAAAGATTCTTCATTTTCATCATGATAAAAATCAATGTTTTGTGAGGATACATCTCCTAGCTTTCTTAAATATTTTTCCAATTTCCCAAAACCAAATATTTTCAAATCTACATTCATTCCATCCATTTTTAACTCATGGAGAGCATCGATAACCCAATCAATTTTTTTTCTGGAAACAAATCTACTACTGACACCAATTGTTAGTTTGTCATTTTTTTTATATTCTTTACTAAACTCGTTGGGTTCAACTCCAGCTCCAATTAGAACAACTTCTGTTTCAGTAATATTTTCTAATTTTCTAGCTGTAAAGAAACTCACAGTAAAAATCTTTTCTAATGAATTAAAACTTCTTCTCATTACGTTTTTAATGAGTGGAATTGAATTAATAATATTAAATTCTGCACCATGGATGATCATATACTGTTTACAACCTAATTTTTCTAACTGATTAACTAGAAGAAACTGGGGATTGCTAGAAGCGTGGATAATAATCTCAATATCTTTTTTATTAACAATATCATTGATTTCATGGAAAAATCTTTTTCCTGAAAAGATGAAATTATATTTAGAGTTTATTACATTTTCACCCTCAGCCCAATTAGGTGCATAAATATAAGTTTCAAAATTTAAATTTTCAAAGAAAGACTGAACATATGTTGATATACCACCTTTCTTTGGTGAGTAATCATTTGTTATAACTAATGTTTTCATATCCTATTTTTCCTACATTATAAGACCAAAGAAAATATTTGTTATCTTTAGGAACTAAGCAAGATACCCCTAAATTATTTGGAATTGTAAATGCAGCTGCTGCATTTGATTCTGGAGATTGTATTAGCTTGGTGACAGCAGATTTAATAGTTCCACCATGACTTGCCATTAAAATTTTATTATTTTCTAATTTATTAATGAGTTTTTCAACTCTTGAACCTGCTTCATGTATAGACTCTCCATCGATACCATATTTTGACTTATGATTCAGAAATAAAGCTTCAATAAATTGTTCTTGATATTTCTCCAGTATTTCTGTTGTAGTTAGGCCTTCCCACTTGCCTAAGTTCATTTCAGTTAATTCATTCGAAGTTTGAATATCATCGTTTACGATCAACGAAAGAGTCTGGTGGGCCCTTTTATATGGTGATGAAATATTTAAATCATAATCTCTAAAAAGATTGTTAAGTAACCTTGCTTCAGTTACACCAGTTTCATTTAGGGGATTGTCTATATGTCCTTGCCAAATGCCTCCAAGATTTGAATCAGTTTGTCCGTGCCTAATAAAAATCAGTGCAGTATTTTTGATCTTTGCAGGATAGTCAATATTTTCCATTGTTAAATGTATTGAATCATTGAATTTATTTACTTGAGTAACTGTTTCTCTTTTAACAATTGTTGAAATTGATGTATTTTCAATATTACCAATAGGAAATGGATAGTTATTAAAACCTAATGTCAATCCAATAACGGTCCCTATGAAAAATCCATGAGTAAAAACAATACTCTCAGAATCTTCTTCAGTATTGTCGAAAATATATTCAATTTCGTTCTTAACTCTTTTTTTAAATTCCTTTACCTTTTCTCCATTAGGAAATTCAAAATTATCTTCTTTAAGTGACTGAAAAATATCATTATTTGAAGTATATGTATCTTTTACAGACCTCCCTGTAAAGTCTCCGACATTAATCTCTCTTAAGCTTTCTCTTTGGATGATGTTTTTGGATAAGAAAGATGCTGTTTCTAAAGCTCTGCTTAAGTCTGAAGAGAATATTTTTAAATTACGGTCTTTTAGTCGAATCGATAGCAGTTTAGCTTGTTGCAATCCATTGCTATTCAATGGTGTGTTGGTATGTCCTTGCCATACTTTTAGCGCATTTTGCTCAGTTTCACCGTGTCTTACTAAGTGAACTGTTTTCAATTAATTTAAAATGCAGAAGCAAATATAAGGCTGACGATTGTCATAACTTTAATAACAATATTCATTGCAGGACCAGATGTATCTTTAAAAGGATCTCCAATTGTATCACCAATCACAGCAGCTTTATGTTCGTCAGAACCCTTTCCTGCTCCACCTCCAGCTTCAATATATTTTTTTGCGTTATCCCAAGCCCCACCAGAGTTTGCCATAAATATTGCCAAGAGAAACCCAGTAACCAACGACCCAGCAAGGAAACCTCCGAGTGCCTCCTTATCCCAAAAACCAATTATTAACGGAAGGGCAATAGCTAAGCCACCTGGAAGTAACATTTCTTTTAATGCTGCTGTTGTGGCTATGTCTACACATTTTGTGTAGTCAGGGACAACTCCTTCTTTCCCTTCTCTCAAACCTGGAATTTCATTAAACTGTCGTCTAACTTCTTCAATCATTTTAAATGCTGCTCTTCCTACTGCGTTAATAGTCATAGCTGCAAACAAAAATGGGAACATACCTCCCAAAAATAAACCTAAAGTTACTTCCACCTCTGTAATATCTAATTTTTCGATACCTGCACTTTGCACAAAAGCTGAGAATAAAGCTAAAGCGGTAACTGCTGCAGAACCAATTGCAAACCCTTTTGCGATTGCAGCTGTTGTATTTCCTAGAGAGTCTAATTCATCAGTCGCTTCTCTAACTTCTGGAGGTAGATGTGCCATTTCAGCAATTCCACCAGCATTATCAGCAATTGGACCATAAGCATCTACAGCTACAGTTATGCCTAATGTTGACAAAACTCCAATTGCTGCAATAGCAATTCCATAAATTCCACCATCAGCACCTAATGCCCAGTCTCCTGCCGTATAAGCACCGTAAATTCCAAAAACAACTACGACTACTGAGAAAGCTGCTGATCGCATACCCTCAGATATACCTGATAACACAAGCGTTGCTGGACCAGTTTTTGCTTGATCTGCAATATTTTTAACAATTGAGTAATGATCAGACGTAAACCACTCTGAAATTTGACCTACCAATAGTCCGACACCAAGCCCGATAATAACTGAGAAAAATAATCCTATAGGATTTTCTGCATAATCAGCGAACATAAAATCACTTAAAAAATAAACACCAATAACAGTTAATAGTGCCGCACTATATGTACCCCTATGAAGAGCCTGTGCAAGCTTTCCTTCTTTAGGAACAACTAAAAATGAGGAGAGAATTGATGCTCCCATACCTATTGTGCCCACAGCTAGTGGGAAAAGTAATAAAGAAGGAAGCACGCTTTGC
The DNA here is from genome assembly GCA_902555985.1 of uncultured Candidatus Actinomarina sp. Lineage (GTDB taxonomy): Bacteria > Actinomycetota > Acidimicrobiia > Actinomarinales > Actinomarinaceae > Actinomarina. The sequence goes on along the minus strand of CACDUI010000001.1, from coordinate 152,209 downwards.
CCAGCAAAAACAATTGCAGCATAGGCAAGTGGAGCAACAAGTGAGCCAACATAACTTTCAAAGAGATCTGCACCCATTCCTGCAACATCACCAACATTGTCTCCAACATTGTCAGCTATAGTGGCAGGGTTTCTTGGATCGTCCTCAGGAATTCCTGCTTCAACCTTACCTACCAAGTCTGCCCCAACGTCTGCTGCTTTAGTATAAATTCCACCGCCAACCCTTGCAAAAAGAGCTATTGATGAGCCTCCAAGACCTATTGCTGCTAGTACGTCATACCCGTTAGGAAGGTCTAGTACTTCAATAAATAATAAATATCCTAAAGCTACTCCGAGTAACCCTAAGCCTGCAACTGTGAAGCCCATAACTGCTCCACCTCTAAATGCTACGGGTAATGCTTTAAGGGTACCCCCATCTCTGGCAGCTTCTGTTGTTCTCCCATTTGCTGCAGTTGCAATTCTCATACCAACGAATCCTGCTAGTGAGGAAAGTAATGCGCCTGCAACGAATGCTACAGAACCCCACGGATAGCCCCACTCAGTAAGTGTAGAAATCAATATAGCCAAAATTACGACAAAGACACTAATCCACGAATACATTCTTTTTAAAAAAGCCATCGAACCTTGCCTGATAGCGGTAGAAAGCTCTTCTACTCGTAAGTCAGTAACTTTTATTGATAAAACTTTATTCGCGTAAAAAGCTGCAAGTACAAGGCCCGCAGCGGCAGCAATCATAGAATTAACTAGCATTTATTTCCCCTTATTATGACTCATAATATGATACTAAAAATCTAATTTATTGGAGTGTTTTTACTACTCAACGACAGGTGTTTCGAACCTTTCATCATCATCTCTTTCTGATAATGGTACTTTTTGCAAGATTCTATTCAACAATATAGGAGCGATTACTGTTGTAACTATTACCATCCATATAATTATTGAGATAATATCTGCAGTAATTACATCTGAAAGGGTAGTTGTTGCAACAGCAACGAAAATCAAGCCAACTTCTCCTCTTGGTGACATACCTATTCCAATGAGTGAAGTATTCAGGCCTTTGCCCATAGCGCCTAACGCAGAAACATATTTACCTACAAAAGCCAAGAGGCTTACCAACATTCCATATAGAAATACATCTAATGAAGCAAGCGTTTGTATATTTACTTCAGAACCGATATAAACAAAAAAGATTGGAACAAGTAAGAAATTCAAAGGCTTCATCTCTTCTCTAATTCTATGTGTCATTCCAGATTCTCCAGCAACCACTCCACCTGCAAATGCTCCTACAATTGGGTGCAAGCCAACAAAATGGGCTGCTGCACCTAGCAACATAGCAAATATAAAGCTACCTGTTACAAATGTACCGGGTGACGGTATTTTTACAAAAAAGTTAAAAATCGGTTTAGAAAGCTTTCTACCAATAATTACTACCGCTATTAAAAATCCTATTGCCTTAGCACTAATTACACCGAGATCTACTATTGAAAAATCACCTGAGCTACCTAAAACTCCTGCGACAACAGTTAAAATTAGAAGCCCTAAAATATCATCAACAACAGCTGCGCCAATTATAGTTTTTGCCTCTTTTGACTTAAGGGCACCTAAGTCACCAAATACTCTTGCCGTTATTCCCACTGAAGTTGCAGTCATTGCAGCCCCTACAAATAAAGCAATTTCAAATTGGTTTTCTCCTCCTAAACCAAGTGCAAAAATTGAACCAAAGCCAAGTGCAAATGGTGCAACAACACCTATTATGGCGACAAGTAATGCGGTAGATCCGAGCTCAATAAATTCATCTAAATTAGTCTCTAAACCAACTTCAAACAATAAAAGAATGACTCCTATTTCAGCTAAGGTTGAAACAACATCGCCTGATTTAAAATGAGGCAGTAAGCCAAGTCCGTAATACCCAATAATAATTCCGATAACCAACTCACCTATTACCGCAGGTTGGTTTACCCTTCTCATAATTTCGGCCCCGAATTTAGCAGCAATTAAAATTATTGCTATTTCCAAGAATTTTTCAATAATTGTTTCCATGATGTTTTATTTTAAATGAGTAGAGATTAAATGATAAGAAATTAAAGAATGCGAACAAAGAATATCTCTATAGATTATTTAAAGAAAAAAATATATAATTTATATCTAAATGGGAAAAACATTATTTGATAAAATTTGGGACAAGCATCTCGTTACGTCTATAGACGAGAGCACAAATTTAATTTTTATTGATCTGCATCTTGTTCACGAAGTTACTTCACCTCAAGCGTTTGATAGTTTAAGAATGGCTAAAAGAAAGGTCAAACATCCTGAATTGACTCTTGCAACAGTAGATCACGGTGTACCAACTTCTAATAGAATGTTGGGAATTAAAGATCCTCTTTCAAAAATTCAAATTGAAGCATTAGAAAATAATTGCGATGAATTTGGAGTAACTTTGTTTGGAATTAATGATCCACGTCAGGGAATTGTACATGTAATTGGGCCAGAGCAAGGTATAACTCAACCAGGAATGACAATTGTGTGTGGTGATAGTCATACAGCGACCCATGGTGCGTTTGGAGCATTAGCATTTGGCATTGGAACATCAGAAGTAGAGCATGTCCTAGCAACCCAAACTTTAGCAATGGAAAAACCAAGAACTATGAAGGTTGAAGTAGTTGGAGATGTTTCGGAAGGTGTCGGGCCAAAAGATATAATTTTAGGAATTATTAGAAAAATTGGAACTGGTGGAGGTGCTGGCCATGTAATCGAGTATGTTGGTGATGTTATAAAAAATATGAGTATGGAAAATAGAATGACAATTTGTAATATGTCTATCGAAGGTGGAGCAAGAGCTGGAATGATTGCACCTGATCAAGTTACTTTTAATTATTTAAAAGGTAAAAATTATGCTCCCAAAGATGGTGACTGGAATGATGCTATTGCAGAATGGAATGATTTATATTCTGATGAAGATGCTACTTTTGACAAAGTAGTGACCATAAATGCTAGTGAACTTGAGCCTTCAATATCTTGGGGAACAAATCCTTCACAAGTAATATTTATAAATGATACTATTCCTCATCCCGAAGATTATGAAGAAGAGTCTGAAAAAGAAGCTGCTTCTAGGGCGCTAGAGTATATGGACTTACAGCCAGGAGAAAAAATTAGTGAAATATCCCTAGATAGAGTTTTTATAGGCAGCTGTACTAATGGACGTATTGAAGACTTGAGAGAAGCCGCGGAAGTAGTAAAAGGGAAAAAAGTTGCAGAAAAAATTGGCGCAATGATTGTTCCTGGATCAACTCAAGTCAAAAAACAAGCAGAAGAAGAAGGCCTGGATAAGATTTTTATTGATGCAGGTTTTGACTGGAGAGAAGCTGGTTGCTCAATGTGTTTAGGAATGAATCCAGATATTTTAAGTCCTGGAGAAAGGTGTGCATCAACATCTAATAGAAATTATGAAGGAAGACAAGGTGCTGGAGGTCGAACTCACCTTGTAAGCCCTAAAATGGCTGCTGCTGCTGCATTGTATGGACAATTTGTAGATATTAGAGAATTATAAAATGAAAAAATTAAACATTATAAACACAACTATGCTTCCCCTAAACATGTCTAATGTTGACACAGATCAGATAATGCCTAAACAATTTTTAAAACGTGTAGAACGTTCAGGTTATGGTGAATATTTATTTTATGATTGGAAAAAAGATCCTAAATTCCCTCTTAATAATGATTTATACAAAGATTCGAAAGTTTTAGTAGCAGGTGACAATTTTGGAACTGGGTCCTCTAGAGAACATGCCCCATGGGGTCTTCAAGACTGGGGTTTTGATGCAATCATTTCAACTAAATTTGCAGACATATTTAGATTAAATTCCATAAATATAGGGCTACTTCCTATTGAAGCTAGCCAAGAAAACGTCGATGCGCTTTTTAGTAAAATTAAAAATAATCCAAACACAAAAATAGAAATACATATAAAAACTAAATCTGTTGAGTGTGAAGATATAAATTTCTTATTTGACTTGGATGATTTTTCACAAAAAAGGATTCTTGAGGGTATAGATAAAATTGATATAACACTTGGTTATATTGATCAAATTGAAAACTATAGTAACGCCAGAAAAAGCTGGAAACCTAAATTAGCTTAGATAGGGTTAAACTTAAGCTATCTGCGACCTCTTCTGAAAGCAAAAGACCATTATGTATTTGGAGAGACGGACTTAAGTTTTTGTCATTTTTGTATTCTTCAAACCAGTTTTCAACTAAAAGATTATCAACATATTTTTGTAAATTTTTTGACAATTCCACAGAAGATGTTCGAGGAACTGCACCAGGCAAATTTGCAATTGCAGATATTATGACGCCATCTCTAATTTCAAAAGGCTCACTATGAGTATTTGAATTGACCCCTTCAACACAACCACCTTGGTCAATTGCAACATCGACAACAACTGTACCTTTTTCCATATGATTAATATCTTCTTCAGTAATAACAATTGGTGGTTTTCGTCCTGGAAGCAATACTGCTCCTATGACTAAATCAGCAGATCTGATTGCGCTTTTTGCTTCATCAGTTCCGCTCAATAATGTTGTAATATTTTCTCCATATTTATTCTTTAAATCCTCCAAAATATCTTCATTTAGATCAATGGCAGTTACTGAAGCTCCAATTTGTATAGATTTATGTATTGAACTTCTACCTACCTCACCACATCCAACAACTGTTACTTTTGAATTTTTTTCTCCTGAAATGGAAGCTAAAAGGATCCCTTTACCCTGAGATGAGTACTCTAAAAATTGCATACCTTTTTGAACTGCTAAATTACCAGCAATCTTTGACATTGGAATCAATAAAGGATACTCTTTACCATCCATTATCATTTCAGTAGCAATGCCAGTTAATTTTTTGTCTAATAGTGTCTTTGTCAATGAAAGGTTTGACGCTAAATGAAGATATCCAAATATGACATGTGTAGAATTTAACATTTCGAACTCTTCAGTTTGGGGTTCTTTCACCTTGCATATGATCTCAGAAGCTTCGTAAAGTTCTTGAGCGGTTGATACTATTTTAGCTCCGGCAGCTTCGTAATCTTTATCTGCAAAACCAGAGCCTAACCCAGCTTCAGTTTCTACAAAAATATCAGCTAAGCCAGTGAATTGAGTTATATGTTGCGGGATTAATGAAACTCTCCCTTCATCTTTCTTTACCTCTTTTGGAATTCCAAGCTTTTTAATCATTTGATGGGACTGTCTCCTGTAAATGCTTATCTAAATATTTCATAAACGGGGTTCCCCCTGTGCCAACAATGTTTGAGTTTGAATTATTTGTTAAAGACTGCTCGTAAATATAAACTCTTGCATACTCTAGGTGCTTATTTCTGAAGATATGTACTTCCTTTATCAAATCATTTATTATTTTTACGGATTCTTCATCAATCTCTAATTTGCTTCTATTCTTTTCTGACCATTTATCCAACTCATTTAATAGCTCCCTGTGCTCTTTAGGCATGTAAAGTCTCATCTCATCTAAGTACTCTCTTAAAGGATCGTTTGAATGAGTAACCCCAAGAAGTGCATCCAATGCAGGTACTATTGAACTTTGAGCACCAGTTTCACCTCGGAAAAGTTGTGGCTCTTCAGCAAATTCTTCAACACCCTCATAAATTACACCTTCAGGGGTAACAGGATTATTCTTCCAACCAAAAATATATGGTCTTACTCGATTGTAATAAATGAAAGGATCACATTTTTCAGGCATTCTATTCATAATTGAATTAATTTTTTGGATGCTTTCTAATGACTTATGTAAATAGGATTGGTCTAGCTTTTCTTCAAGAAAATATGATTTCAAATTTGAAAGTATTTCTTTTGCTTCATACTCAATTGCTACGTGAATCATGATAAACCAGTCTTCATCAACCCCACCTAAAAAATTTTGCATAATCACTATGTTTTCTAGATCAAACGGTTTTGTTTCATCAAGTACTTTCCAATTGTTTAAAGCGTATGATGCATAAGACAATATTGGAGGTCTTTCTAGTTTTTCAGAGATGGCAAACCAAGTTAAAGAAAGTTGACGTGGGATTATGTTTTCAACCTCTTTCTTCCCCCACATGTATGCATGGGCAATATAGGAATACAAAAGCATAGCCCTTTCAAGCTCACTTAAATTTAATTGGCTAATATCTTTATCTGACTCTAATTGAGCAACTCTTTGAACAATTTGTTCATTAGCGAGAACTTTTGGTAGCTCACTTGCTAGTTTTTCTATATCTTCAAAACCTGATGGAAGATTTTCACATATTTCATTTGGTATGAAACCACTATCTAGAATTTCTTGATACATTTCCCCCCCCGTACACTGAATAGAATTATAGCTTCTACATTACAATGGTAAACTATTCATGGTTAAGATGGAAAACAAATTTTTTGTAATACTTGGAAATCAGTTATTTGATCCAAAGATTTTAAAAAAAAATAAGTGTAATGAAGTTTTTATGGCTGAAGATTATGAACTTTGTACGTACTTTAAACACCATAAATTAAAACTTTACCTTTTTCTTGCAGGCATGCGTGAATACAGAGATGAATTGCATAAAGAATCTATTTATGTAAATTATTTTGAATTACCCAGTCGAAAGAAAAATGAAAGTTACGTAAACTTGCTCATAAAATTTCTTAAAGATAAAAAAATAACAGAAATTAATATTTTTGAAATTGAAGATAAAGATTTTGAAAATCAGTTCCTCGAAGCACTGACTGAGGTAAGTGTAGAAGTAAATATTATCAAGTCACCGATGTTCATATTTGAAAGAAATGACTTTATTTCTATGGCAAAAGGAAAAAAAGTTTATAGGATGTCTTCCTTTTATCAAAGAGCAAGAAAAAATATGGATATTTTAATGGATGAAAACGGTAAGCCGCTCGGTGGAAAGTGGTCTTTTGATGAAGAAAATAGAAAAAAAATACCCAAAAATGTTAACCCTCCAGAGATGATTACTTTTAAAGAATCAAAATATAATGTTGAAATTAAAAATCTCATAATTAGTAATTTTGATGATCACCCAGGAAATCTTAATGATATATGGTTTCCTGTCGACAGAGCTGGGGCACAAAAACAACTTGATAATTTTCTTAAAGTTCGTTTCGAAAACTTCGGTATTTATGAAGATGCAATGCTTGAAAACAAAAATTTTCTTTTTCATAGCTGCATAAGCCCTTTTTTGAATACTGGTCTTTTAACTCCTGATAAAGTGATAAATAAGACTTTACAATTTGCTAAAAAGAACAACATTCCCATGAACTCTGTAGAAGGTTTCATAAGACAAATAATTGGCTGGAGAGAATTTATAAGAGGAATTTATCATGAAGAAGGCGAAGTACAGATTAACAGTAATTATTGGAATCACTCAAAGAAATTAACCCAGTCTTGGTACGATGGAACCACTGGTATTGATCCTCTTGATGATTGTATCAAAACAACCCTTCAAGATGGTTATATACATCATATACCTCGGCTTATGGTTATCAGCAATATTATGAATTTATGCGGAATAGATCCAAGAGAAATATACAAGTGGTTTATGGAAATGTATATCGACTCATCAGACTGGGTAATGGTACCTAACGTATTTGGTATGGCTACTTATGCTGATGGTGGAATGATGTCAACAAAACCCTACACCTGTGGTTCAAACTATATTTTAAAAATGAGCAACTATAAAAAAGGTGACTGGTGTGACACCCTTGATGGCTTGTATTGGAAATTTACAGAAAAGAACAGAGAATTTTATGAAAACAATCCTAGATTGGCTTTACTAGTAAGATCTCTTGATAGGCTTGAACCATCTAGAAAAAAACATATTTTCATACAAGCTGAAAATTTTATCAAACAAAATACTATTTAAATATTTTTTAGTTTAAATATTCACGAAACAAAATTGGCTCATCAGTTATAACACCGTCGCATCCTATTTCTAGACAAGTTTTAAGATTTTCAATAGAATTTACTGTCCATATATGCAATTGAAGATTATTTATTTTACAAAATTCAACAAGCTTTTTGGAATGAACTTGAATTCCTTTCCACCTAAAAGGTGCCTGTAATGCCTGAACCTTAAAATTTCTTTTTTTCAAAGGAAGAAATCGTGCAATAGCATTTTCTCTAAAAGTTCCGGAAGTTAATATATCTCCTTTACTTTCATTTAAAAACTCGTCTAGTCTTTTTGGACTAAAGGATGAAACTAAAACTCTTTCATTTGCATTTAGTGAGTTTATAATATCTACAACTTTTTTTGCCATACCTGTTTGCTTTAAATCTAGGTTGAATTTCAACTTTTGATTCATCATCAATGCGTCAACTAACTTTACAAACTTAGTTGTTTTGCCTTTTTGATTATTTTTCATATAAAATTTATAACCAGCATTAATTTTTGAAATTTCATTCCAATTAAAATCTTGAACTTTCCCAGAAACATTAGTTGTTCTGTCAAAAGTTTCATCATGATGAAGAAATATTTCTCCATCTTTAGACATTCTCAAATCAGTTTCAAAGTGTGAAAAGCCTTCTGTAATAGCTAGTTCTAAACCGTGAAGTGTATTTTCTGGCACTAAATTTGATCCTCCCCTATGAGGAATGATTAATGGTTTATCTCCATCAAAATATAATTTATTATCCAGAAACCCCACCCGTAAAATTAAATTCCTTTAAATGAAGAGCTGGAACTCTTAACATTCCTTCTCCAAATTCTGAATCTGCATATCTCGACTTATTTCCAACAGATAAAATATTTCCCGGAGCAAGTGAAGCCATAAAACTTTGTGTAAATCTCAATCTACCAATTGGTTTTGTTATTTTTCCATTTTCAATTAAAAAAGAGCCATTTCGATTTAGGCCAGTTACAACTTGAGTGATTGGATCCAAAACTCTGCAATACCAAAACTCATTTATGTATATACCTTTTTTGACACTTTTAATCATTTCTTCCCGGGAAACATTGCCTCCTAAAAGTTTTAAATTTGTTCCGATTCCACCAAAATTTTCTCCCCAGCCAAATAACTCGTGAAAAGTATTTTCAGCGTTTAGTTCTTTCGCAGTTCGTCGAGTATGAAAGTATGATTTTGAAACTCCATCTTTTACAATTTCTAAATTCTTTTTCTTAGCTCCAGAAGCATCTATTTTAAATCCTATTGAATCATCGTCTTCTGGTGTATCAATAAGATTTATTTGTTCATCAAACTGCTTTTCATCCAAATTTATAGGGCTCATGCCGTCAATTTTGCTTTTTGCATTAAAACCATAAACACCAAGAAAAACTAATATTGTACTTACTGCTTCATGACCAAGGATTACTTCATAATTTCCTGGCTCAATATCTTCTGGATTCTCTCCATCAATAGCTAGTTTTGCTGCTTCATTACCAGCTTGTTGAGCTTTTATGTCTGATAATAATATCCCTCCCCTATGAGAAGATCCAGCTGATGATTCAGTTCTAAAAATTCCATCAATAAATGCACTACTTGAGGAATCAGATGAATTTAAACCATTTGTATTCCAAACAAAATAATTGTTTGTGTAACTTGAGCAATATCCTGCTGCGTTCATTTGCTTTCCTTCTGAAACAAACTCTTTAACTTTATTGGCTCGTTCGTCAGGTGTTGATTCATCTATTTTAGAAAGACCACTGAATGATTCCGAAGAATCTGGAAGACCAGCCCATCCTTTGTCTATTGGACTACTTTTTAATGAATCCATTGCTTTAGAAACAAATTCCATTGGATTTTTTAAGGCAGTTAAATTTGCTGAAATAGTTATAGTTTTTGAGTCTTTATGTAGTGTCAAAAAAACATCAGCAGATTCTTCATCGACATTTTGATGAATTTGAGAATTAGCAAACCTCGTTAGGGCACTCTTGGAGTGCATCATTTTTAATTCACATTCTGTCCCAGATGGAATATTTTTTTCAATATCTTGAAGTAGGTCCTCCCAAATTTTCATCCCCGAACTCCAATTCGTGTATTTTTAAATCTAGCAGGGGATGCGGGATGACCAGTATGTCCTATCTGGCTTGGTTGCCCCTTGCCACAATTAGGAGTTCCCCAAAAAATCCATTCTTCTTCACCAGATAACATGTCCATATTTCCCCAAAACTCAGGTGTAATTCCTGTATAAGTTGGATTTTTTACCATATCAATTATTTTTCCATTTTTCACTAACCAGCCCGCCTCACACCCAAATTGGAAATTTAATCTTAAATCATCTATTGACCATGAACGATTAGTTTCCATGTAAACTCCCTCATCAGTAGCTTCTATAATCTCTTCTAATGATGAGTCACCTGGAAGTAATCCGACATTAGTCATTCTTACCATAGGTAACCTTCCAAAACCATCTGCACGTACCATTCCTCCAGGAGGTACTCCTGCAACTGCTGCACTGTCTCGACCTGATAAAACACCTGTCCATATTCCTTCTTTAACAATGTCGACTCGTTGTGCGGGTGTTCCTTCATCATCATATTTAAAAGTTGCAAGCGCACCAGGAAGGGTAGCGTCAGCAATTATGTTCATTAGTTCTGACCCATATTTATGTTTATTTAATTTTTTAAGATCTAAATGAGAAGTTCCTGCGTAAGCTGCTTCCCAACCTAAAATTCTATCAAGCTCAATTGCATGTCCTACTGATTCATGAATTTGTAATGCAAGCTGACTGCCTTCAAGAATTAAATCCATTGTTCCTTGTGGGCATTGAGGTGCAACCAAAAGTCTCTGAGATTCTTGAGACAATCTTTCTAAATGATTTTCAAATTCAAAACTTTTAACTACCTCCCAGCCACCAGTTCTATATTCCCCAAAAGACTGTGGGTAGGATCTAATCTGGGTTTCACCATCACCAACCGATAGTGAGGATATTCCTCCTCCAGATTCTATAATATTTTGATATATTTTATGACCTTGACTTGAAGCAAACCACTTTTCTGTATCCCAAAAATCTAATCGCCCAAAGGCCCTTGAACTTCCAAGTTTTTTCATTTTTTCAGTAGACGAAAGTAAAAGATCAATTTGTTCAGAACTAGAGACTGAAAATGGATTCTCATCATGGGGGGTTGTGTAACTATCTTCAACTACTGGTATGTCTGCAAATGGTAACTCTTCTCCTGAGACTGTTGAAGATGCTTTAGCTATTTCAAAAGATTTCTTTCCAGCTTGTTTTAAAGATTCATTTGATAAATCATATGTAGAGTAAAAGCCCCAAGAAGAACCTACTAATGCTCTTACGCCAATGCCGATCTTTTCATTTTCATTTAGATTTTCAATTTCGCCATTCTTTGCAGCGATATTTCTGGACTTAGAAATCAGAATACGAGCATCAGCATATTTTGCACCACTGCTTATTGCTGAATCAATACTGAGGTTAATTTCTGAAAACATTTTTAATTCATTTTACACAAATATAAGTTACATTGTTTGTAATCTTGTTGTGTGAAACATATAACAGTTTTTGGTTCATCAAGATGCGTCGAAGGTGACCAAGAATATTCATTTGCAGAGAGCGTTGGAAATATGCTTGGGAAACTAGGGCACAATGTTGCTACCGGAGGGTACCAAGGGACAATGGAAGCAGTTTCAAAAGGTGCTTCTAGATACAGCGTAGACGTAATTGGCATCACCGTTCCTTCATTGTTTTCCAATATGAATGATGATAATTTTGAAGTTAATGCAAATGAGTACATTAATAAAGAAATTAAAACAGAAAGTTTGTCGAAAAGAATCCATCACTTACTTGAAAATTCTAAAGCTATTGTTGTTCTTCCAGGAAAAATAGGAACTCTTACTGAGCTTATTGTTGCATGGAATACAAATTACTTATACAACATAAGTAAAGATAAAGATGTTATACCAATTTTTTTAAAAAAAAAGTATTGGAAAGAAATAATTGACAATATGCCTAAGGATATGGAGCTAAATAGTAATTTTTTTGAATATTATAAAAATGTTGAGGAGTTAGAAAAATTTATAGAAAAATTAGACTAAATCTTGCTCTCTAATTCCAAACGATGGATGGCGAAGTCTACAAAGAGCTAGCTTTTCTAACTGTCTTATTCTTTCACGAGTAAGATCAAATTCTTCACCTATTTCTTCAAGAGTTCTTGGAACACCATCATAAAATCCGTATCTTAAAGCTAATATTCTTCCTTCTCTCTCGGGAAGTCTGCTTATGCTATCTCTTAAACTCTCTGCAACGTCAAGATCCTGCACAATTAATGATGGATCACTAGCATCTTCATCTTGAATAAAATCGCCAAGCTGTGCGCCATCTTCTCCAACGGGTTGTTCTAGAGAAACGGTATCAGCAACACTTAGGGCAAGTTCTACTTTGTCCACTCCTACACCAGCTTCTTTTGCGATTTCTTGAGGCTTTGGATCCCTACCCAACTCAGCTTTGAGTTGTGCTTGAGCAGCACGGACAGCTGCCATAGTGTCATGAAGATGTACTGGAATTCTGACCGTTCTAGATTTATCTGCAATAGCTCTGGTTATAGCTTGTCTAATCCACCATGTTGCGTAAGTAGAAAATTTAAAACCTTTTCTCCAGTCAAACTTTTCAACTGCACGAATTAGGCCAAGATTACCCTCTTGAATTAAATCTAGAAAATCAATACCAGAAGTGTTTGCATATCTTCTTGCGTTTGCAACAACAAGCCTAAGGTTTGCAGTAAGAAATGCATCTTTAGCTTCAGCACCCTTTTTTCTGTCTCTTTTTAATCTTATTTCACCCTTTTTATCTTTAAATTTTTTCTTTTGGAGTTTTATAGCAGCTTTTTCACCTGATTCAATTTTTTGAGCTAACTCTACTTCCTGCTCTGCAGTTAATAAGTCAAAATTTCCTATTGCAGTTAAATATTGACTAACGAGGTCTGTAGTCAATTTCCCTTTATCATCGGCTAATTTTTTTGTTAAAGATTTAGCTTTTTCACGTGCAGCCTTCTCCTGTTCAGGAGATAAGGTTGCATCTTCATTTGAAAAATCTGCTTCTTTTGCCTCTGGTTTTGGCTTAGAAGGTATTGTTTTAGTCACCATCAGTAATTTGACCTTTATGTTCGCTATTCAGTTACAAAGATGAATAATATACAGACAATTAATTTAAAGCGAATTGATAAATAAATTATTTTTTGAAAGATCAATGCTTACATATATATAGGAAATCCACAAAAAGTCTGCAATTGCTAGGTGTAATATGCTGAGAGGCAGAACAATATTGGATACAACATTAAGCACACCAAGAAAGACTGCAACAACTACAAATGTCTGTAGTAGCTTTGTATTTACCCCATATTTTTTATATATTCTTGTTGAGTAAACAAAAAGTATTACTGACAGTAAAGATGATATTACTGGGTGTAAAACTCTTAATCTGGTCAGTACTTCGGATGTTTTGTCAAAATCAGCCAAGAAACCTTCAATGAATGAGGCGCTCGGAAATAAAACATCCGCTAAAGCGGTTATGGATCCCGTTGCACCACTTAGTAAAAAAAGGAAAGAAATGAGAATAAAGCTTTTATTAAATATAAATTTAATATCTTTAAGGTCGTCTTCAAGAATTTTATACAGTATTGCATAGCTACCAAGCAAACCAAAAGTATTTACAAGATGAATTGGGACTGCAATTATTCTTGGTAAAGAACTGTTAAGTCCAACCCATTCAAAGAGAACTATTACTGCCCCAATAATTGCTTCAAAAATTACAAAAAAAGTAAGATAATTGGTTACTGACTTTACTAAAGAACCGCTCTGAAATTTTCGAGTTTTTGAAAATATAATCAAGGTGACAATGAGTAAAACTCCACTAACGGAGCGGTGAGAAAACTCAATCAACTCTGAAGTGTCTGTAAGTGCAGGAATTAATCTTCCTTTACATGTAGGCCATGTTGCACCACAGCCATCACCTGAACCTGTAGCTCTAACAAGAGCCCCAGCTAAAATTGAAACTATAGATAAAAAAAGACCTAATTTTGCATACGAATTAATTTTCACAATAAATTATCTATAAATGTATTAAGAGATTCCCAAAACAAACCAAATGAATTAAAAATAACAAATGAAAGAATTACCAGTAAAGCCACTGTTTTAATATTTCTGGTTAAATAAAACCCTATTTGTTTTTCATCTAATAAATAAGGCTCTTCATTAGAGTATTCTAAAATGTCTGTTGTTTGAATTGGTTTTGTTAAGTACTCCTCTAAGGTTTCATCTTTAGTTTCAGAAGTATCTTCAAATTCGTAATCAGAATTGTTTGAAGTAGATTCTCTTTTTTGAAATGTATTACGAAATTTATCTAATCTAGTTTGTTTAATTTGTATGTCGTCTTTATCAACTAAAAAAAGACTTTCTTCAGTTAATAAAGAGCCTACATCTTTTATGTTCACGCTTGAAAATCCATCAAGTGTCTGGGTAATTTCAGTACCTAAGAGTCCTTCAAGAGCATTAATAATTTTTTTATCTGCGGGAAAACTAGTTCCGGCTTCCCATTGTTTTACATCTTTGACTTTAGCGCCTGTAAAAGATGCTATTTGTTTATTGTTTAGCCCTCTTTCAGTTTTTAACCTTTTAAATTCTCTTTGAAAATTATTCATTAGTTTAATTCTATTCAATTAAAAATTTTTTATATAACTAGTCTTAATATGGAGGTGAATGAGCGCCTGGTGGGCTCCACAGTCTTCAAAACTGTTGAAAGGTGTAAAAGTCTTTGGCAGGTTCGATTCCTGTCCACCTCCGCTACTTTTATATAAATTTAGTGTTTATCATAAGAAAATGGCAGATGAAAAAAGCTTAATTGATGATATCCAGCATGCTCCCGCTGGGTTCAAAGTTTCTCCTGGATGGAGAGTTGGGCACCTAAAAGAGGAAACTATTACGAAATCTGGCCTTTTAGTCCCAGCAGGTAGTGAAAAAACCTCAGAGGCACTTCCATTAATAGATGTAGATACAGGACAGCAATTTTGGGCTGTGGCAAGTGGTGCATGGAAATTCATTTGGCCCCCAACTGGAAAAGTAGTCCTTGCAGTTAGAGAATCTCAAATAATTGCTGAAGAAGAGCTATCAAAAACATCTGAAAATGGCCAACTACCTATAATGAAATAATTGAATCAAAGAAATAATCCTAATCAAACAGATAGAAGACTTCTTACAGTATCTGATAGAGATATTTTTGTTACCGAACAAAAAGCATTACTAATTGGAATAATTTTAAAAAATGAAATACGAGCTGAAAAAGAAGAGTCTCTTAAAGAGTTGGTTAATTTAGTAAAAACTGCTGGATCTAGTCCTGTGATAATTCAAACTAAGAGAGTGGAAAAGATTGATCCTAAGACGTTTATTGGTAAGGGTTCCATAAAAGAATTGGTTGATATTTCTGATGCTAACGATATTGATGTAGTTTTATTTGATTGTGAGTTAACTCCTAACCAACAAAAAGAACTACGAACTTTATTTAAGTGTGATGTTGTAGACAGAACAGGTCTTATTCTTGATATATTTGCTCTACATGCTCAATCAAAAGAAGCAAGTTTGCAAGTTGAGTTGGCTCTTTCAATTTATCTTAAACCCCGCTTGGCTGGTCTAGGTAAAACTCTAAATCAACAAGGTGGTGGGATTGGAACAAGGGGTCCTGGAGAAACCAAGCTTGAGACTGATAATAGATTAATTGATAACAGAATCAACAAGCTAAAAAGAGAAATCAAAAAAGTTAGTAAACAAAGAGAGGTGCAGTCTAGCTTTAGAAAGAAAAACAATACCCCATTGGTTTCCATAGTGGGCTATACGAATGCTGGAAAATCAACCATGCTTGAAAAAATAACTTTATCAAAAACTTATATTGCAAATGAACTTTTTGCAACTGTAGACTCCCTTCAAAGAGAATTAAAAATAGACGGAATAAATGAACACATAATTCTTTCTGACACAGTGGGATTTATTCAAAATCTTCCTACTACATTAATTGAATCTTTTAAGTCAACCTTGACAGTAGTAAAAGAAGCTAATTTATTAATTCACGTTGTTGATGCTGCTTCAGCAATTCCAGAAATGCATATCAATACTGTTCATGAAATTTTGGAACAGATTGAAGCAGATATTCCAGAATTATTAGTTTTTAACAAAATAGATAAAATTGATAAGGCTTCTTTAAATTATTTGACAGAAAAATATCCAAATGCAATATTTGTTTCATCAACAAAAGGAACAAATTTAGAAAGTCTAGTTTCTGAGATTACTAAAAATGTTTTTGGAGAGATTAAAGAAGTTGTATTATTTGTATCCCCAAAAGATTTGGATCAGCTTCATAAATATTCCTCTATTATTAGTGTGGAAAATAATGAAGAAGGCTTAGAGGTCGTTGTCAAAATAAGAAATTATTATTTAGAAAATTTGCTTCAAAAAGATGTTGTTAAACTTTTATCATGAATGAAACTATTGGCTTAATTGGCATAGGAGTAATGGGGAGTAATATTGCTCTAAACTTTTCAGATAAAAATATACCTGTGCATGTTTTCAATAAATCTAAACAAAAAATTAATTCTCTAATAAACAAGGGCACCAACACAAACATAACAGGCACTACAGATATAGAAGAATTTGTAAATACCTTACCAAAACCTAGAAAAATCCTGATGATGATCCCATCTGGTAAGCCAACATTGGATATGGCAAAAAAATTAATGGATTATCTAGAACCTAACGACATATTAATCGATGGGGGTAATGCTTACTATCTCGACAGTAACAAGCTAGGAGATATGTGTGCCAAAAAAGAAATAGAGTTTGTTGGAATGGGTGTGTCTGGAGGGGAAGAAGGGGCAAGAAAAGGTCCCGCCTTGATGATTGGCGCTTCTAAGCCAGTTAATGAAGAGTTGAAAAAATCCTTATCTTCAATTTCAGCTAGTTTCAATAACAAACCTAGTATCGGATTTTACAAAGGACACGGAACAGGCCATTTTATAAAAATGCTCCACAATGGAATAGAGTATGCAGAAATGCAGATAATTAGTGAAGCTTTTCATATGCTCAAAAAAGCAAAATTTAACAATGAGCAAATTAGTAATTTTTTTAAAGAGTTTACAAAAGAAAATAGATCTTCTTACTTAATTGAAATTACATCCAACATAATGCAGAAAAAAAATGAATCTGGGTACATTATTGACCAAATTAGATCAGAAGCAAGTCACAAAGGCACAGGTAAACTTACTGTTGAAACCTCTTTAAACTATGGCTTTCCTTTACCAAGTATTTATGAAGCATTTAATGCAAGAGTTGAAAGCAATTTTCAAAATTGGTGGAAAGACAAGCTAGAAGAAAAAGAAATTGATATCAATATAGAGTTTCTAAGAAATACGATCTATTTTGCGAGACTTGCAACCATGGTCCAAGGGATGTTGTTTATAGAACATATAAGCTCAACTGAAAATTTAGAGATAAATTTAAAAGAAGTTTTACAAAACTGGTCTGCGGGCTGCATTATACGGTCTGATTTACTGAAGGAATTGGAAGGTGTTAACTTATCAAATACTATAACCTCTTCTGGGTTTGTTCAAAATACCCTATTAGAAAATCTTGATAGCGTAAAAAATGTTATTAAGACATGTATAGATGGGAGTATTTCTATTCCAGTTATAACTTCTTCATACAATTGGTTTGTAGGAACTTCAAATAGCTTCAACCCCTCATCTTTAATTCAAGCTCAAAGGGATTATTTTGGAGCACATCAAGTCCAATTAAATAATTCTGACGAATTTATTCACTTAGACTGGGATTGATTTAAATTCTTACTAATATTTTTTAATGAATGAAAACATCAGACTTCCGAAAACAGCAATTCCAAATAGATATGAGATAAATCTAGATATCTCCTTAGATCAATTTAATTACAAAGGAAAAGAAATTGTTTTTCTGGAAATAGTTGACGAAACAAAAGAACTTCAGCTCAATGCACTTGGAATTGATGTAGGAAGTGCTTTCATAGAAAATGACTCAGGTGAACATATTGAAGCATCTATTGATTATCTGCCAGAAGAAGAAAGGATTTCGTTAGTTTTTGAAGATCTAGTTACAAAAGGTGATTGGCAACTTTATTTAGAATTTGAGGCCAAAATTGTCGACGAATTAAGGGGTTTCTACAGAAGTAGTTTTAAAGATAAAGATGATAAAGATGTTTGGATTGCAACAACCCAGTTTGAGCCAACAGCAGCAAGAATGGCTTTCCCATGCTGGGATGAACCAGAATTTAAAGCTGTATTTTCTATATCTCTAACAACTAATAGTGAATTAATAAGGGTAAGTAACGAAAAAGTATTAAGTGAATCTTCTGAGAACAATAGAACAACAACAAAATTTGTTGATTCGATGCGAATGTCTACATATTTAGTTGCTTTTGTTGTTGGGCCTCTTGAGGTTACAAAAATAGGTAAATCAAAAACAACAGATGTTGGAATAGTACATAGACCAGGGTTTGCTGAACAAACTGATTACGCTGGTGCTGCTGCAATAAAAATTCTGAATTTTTTTGAAGAATATTATGGAATTGATTATCCAGGTTCAAAACTAGACCTAATTGCGGTCCCCGATTTTGCAATGGGCGCAATGGAAAATGTTGGAGCAGTAACCTTTCGAGAAACTCTCTTACTAATTGACGTAGAAAAAGCAACTAGATCAGAACTGTCGAGGTCTATTTCTGTTATCGCGCATGAGCTTGCACATATGTGGTTTGGTGACCTTGTAACCATGGACTGGTGGGATGGTATCTGGCTAAATGAGGCATTTGCAAGTTTGATGGAAGTGATTGCGTCTGAAGCTACATATCCTGAATTTAAATTATGGAATGAGATGAATCAAGATAGATCTAGAGGTTTTGGGGTTGACTCTTTAAAATCATCTAGGCCTGTTGAGTTTGAAGTTAAGTCTCCTGAAGAAGCAGAAGAGATGTTCGATGTTTTAACTTATCAAAAAGGGTCTACTGTGCTTCGAATGTTTGAAACATTTATTGGTGAAGAGAATTTCAAAAAGGGTGTGCGAAGCTATCTTAATAAATATGAATATAAAAATACCCACTCGTCAGATCTTTGGAATGAACTTACAAATTCGAGTTCTTATAACTTAAGTGAAATCCTTCCAACATGGATAAAGCAAGAAGGTTACCCAATAGTAAAAATAGAAAAAGTAGGAGATAGTTTTAAAATCTCACAAAAAAAATATCTTATTGATGGAGATACTGACGACTCACTTTGGAGTGTGCCTTTAAATATACGATGTTTAGATAACGGGACAATTATTAAAGAGGTTATAGTCTCAGAATCTCAAATTATGGAAATAGATGGAAAAGTTCCATTTATAAATAATGGTGGATGGTCATTTTTCCATTCAGCATATAGTGAAGAATTGTTTGAAATGATAATTGCAGATTTTGAAAAGCTTGATATTAATGAAAAATATCGAATTCTTGAAGATTCGTGGATGGCTTTGAGGACTGGTGAACTTTCACTTAAGTTGTTCTTGAAGCTTTTCAATTTATATGCCAACGAAGAAGAAATAAACACTTGGTCATTAATCAGTAGTATCTTTTCTACTTTTGCGAAAATTGATAATAGTGAAGAATTCAAAAATTATGTTAAAGACTTTATTTATCCATTAATTGAAAAACTTGGTTTTGATTACAGTTCAGACTTTAATCAAGAGGAATCACAATTAAAGTCCCTACTTTGTGGGACCTATGCAAAAATAACCGAAGATTCTGATTTTATAAATAGTTTTTCTGAACAATTTAATTCAAATGCTTATGAAAACTATGTTGATGGAAATTATTTTAATTTAGTTCTTTATATCGCTGGCATGAATAAGGAAATTTCAACAGATCAATATGTTGAAAAGCTAAAAAACTCAACATCACCTCAAATCGAAGCAAGATACAGAGGTGTTATTGGAACATTGAGTGATCCTAATGCTCCAAAAAAGGTCATCGGAGCAATTTTAAATCAATCAATAAGAGGAGCTGATGCCCCATATATAATTGCTACTTTGCTTTCAAATACCAAAAATGCATCTTCAGCTTTTCTTGAAATTAAAAATAATTGGAGCAGTTTACTAGAAGTAATGCCCGGATGGACTTCTTCACGAATTCTTGATTCACTATCGTCAATATATGATGAATCGTTGAGTGAGGAAATTAAAATCTTTATTAAAGAGAATCCACTCCCATCTGCTGAAAAAATTACCAAACAAAAAATTGAAAGAATGGAAGCAAATATAAAGTTTAAAAACTCAATAAAGGAAGATCTAATTAATACTAAATTTAATTTATAAGGAGAAAACAATGAAACCAAGGATAGCTGTATTTTTACAACCACAACATGCCGAATATGACCAGATCAGAACAGCTGCATTAGAGTCAGAAAAAATTGGCGCAGATGTAATTTACAACTGGGACCATTTTTATCCACTTTATAAAGAAGATGGCACTCAGTGGGAAGAAGGGGAAAGACGTGAAGGTAAGCATTTTGAATGTTGGACTATGCTATCTAGTTGGGCAGAAGTAACAAGTTCTGTTGAAATTGGACCTTTAGTTACTTGCAACTCATATAGAAATCCTGAACTTTTGGCTGATATGGCAAGAACAGTCGACCATATTTCAGATGGTAGATTGATTTTTGGAATTGGTTCAGGATGGTTCGAGCAGGATTATGAAGAATATGGCTATGAATTTGGAACAGCTATATGGAGATTGAAAGAATTGGAAAAATCACTTGAACGAATTGTAGCCAGAATGGATAAACTAGATCCACAACCAAAACGAAAAATTCCAATTCTTATAGGTGGTGGTGGAGAAAAAGTTACCTTAAGACTAGTAGCTCAATACGCAGATATTTGGCACGGGTTTGCAACAAAAACAGAAGAGAGAAGTGGAATAGAAACTGTGGCACACAAAAACAGCGTACTAAACAATTGGTGTGAAAAAGTAGGCAGAGACCCTAATGAGATTAGTAGATCAATTGGGATTGATATTAAAAGAATTGACTTAGCCGATGATTTGCTAGAAGCTGGTGCAACAGAAATTACATTAGCCGTTAATGGACCTTCTTACGACCTTACACAAGTAAAAGAATGGATCGCTTGGAGAGACTCTAAAGAGTAAATTTAAATAATGGACATAATCATTCTTCTCTTTGGATTTTCGATTGGTTTGGTTCTTTTAGTAAAAGGGGCCGATGAAATGGTCAGTTCTGCGATTCAAATTGCTTTAAAATTTAAACTTCCAAGTTCAATAGTTGGTGCAACCTTTATTGGTTTTGGAACTTCTGCCCCGGAGCTGTTTGCAAGTACACGTGCAGCTTTAAAAGGTGACTTAGATCTTGGAATTGGAAATATAGTGGGTTCTAATATTGCAAATTCCTTACTAGTAGTTGCAGTTCTTTACCTGGCGTTGCCAAAGGATTATTCAAAAAAAATAAATTTGAATAAAATCAGCCCCACCTGGATGGCAATATTAACTACAATTTTTGTTTCAACTTATGTACTTACAAATAAATTTCCATTTTTACTTGGTGTAGCTCTTCTTGTTTTAGTTCTGTATGTAATTTATAAAATGATAAGTTCAGAAAGCGATGATGAGGAAAGCTTAATAGAAGAAGAAAAAAGTTATGTTTGGTTAAGAGGCGGAATGTCATTAGTTGCAACTCTATATGGAAGCCAGTTAGTAGTAGAGAATGCAGTTGAGATTGCATCAATATTTGGAGTCTCTTCATTGGTTATAGGTTCAACAATTATTGCAATTGGTACTAGCTTGCCAGAAGTTGCTGGCACTATATCTGCAGCAAAAATGAGAAAGCCGGATATAGTCTTTGGAAATATTTTTGGTTCAAACTTGTTCAACATTGGATTAGTTGGTGGAGCAGCCATAATGATTAGTCCAGGAGAAATAAGTTCTGTAATTGACTATCAACTTTTTATAATGTACTTTGTTTCTTTTATTGTCATATTTTTATCAAGAAATATAATAAAGAGGAATTCGATACTCGGATATGTCTTTATTGCTTTGTATGTCCTGTTTCTTATTAGCTTGTTTTAGTATCTTTATTTTTTAAAAAAATAATTAATCCAATTAAAGCAAGCATCAACCCACCAATTTGGTTCCAAGTAAAGATTCCTATGGTTGAATCACCCATTCCAAATCTTAGTGTGTCTAGAACAGCCCTTTGTGACCCATACCATACAGCCCACAAGCCTATCCAAGAACCTTTTCCAAAAGTAAAGCGAGTCTGAAAGTTTCTAAATATATAAAAGATTAGCAATGCAAGTAGGAGATCGTACATGGCAACATGATGAAAAGTTCCACAAGTTGTTAAAGGCTCAAAGCACTCAAGTGAGTTGTGTTGAGGGGCTACATCGTAACCTGGTTTTATTTCATAACCCAAAAAGAAATTTGTTTCTCTTCCTAAGTGTTCGACAATTGCTAGATCTCCAATTCTGCCAATCACTGTTCCTAGTATCAAACCTGTTGCAGCATAATCACCATATTGTTTAAAATCTTGCTTATTTAATACTGTTATTTTTAAATAAGCAGCGATTATTCCACCTGCCATACCACCCATAATTGAGTAGCTTCCTGCAAGTGTGAATATATCGTCCAATCCATAATTAGGATTGGCATACCACTGAGCAGGAATAGTAAAAAATCTT
The DNA here is from genome assembly GCA_902555985.1 of uncultured Candidatus Actinomarina sp. Classification (GTDB taxonomy): domain Bacteria; phylum Actinomycetota; class Acidimicrobiia; order Actinomarinales; family Actinomarinaceae; genus Actinomarina. The sequence continues at coordinate 129,500 of CACDUI010000001.1, read as the reverse complement.
GCGCCTAGGATTGCACCAAAAATAGCCCAAGTAAATGCTTCAGAAAACAGTTCAGTATCAGCACCATCTTCTTCAGAAAGTTTCAATGCATGATTTGCACCAAAATAAAAACCAACAGCTGCAAAAACACCGTGCAGCGATAATGCAACAGGCCCTATTTGGGTAATAGGTATTGGAGGATAGGTTATTGAGAAAAGAAGTTCTTCCATATTTAGATATTACTCAAAGTAAAGAATATATCAGCGACCATTGATAGAAATATTGCTGCAAGATAAGTATTCGAAAATACGAAGTAAGAGATAGCTTTTATTTTTTTTTGATAAAGTTGATATGATTTATACATCAAATATATACCAAATATTAGGGCTAGTAAAAGGTAAACAATACCTAGCTGTAATATTGGTGCAAGCAGCAGCGATGTAAGGACCGTTGCACATGAGTATATTCCAATAAAAATTGATGTTCTTTTATAGCTTTCCTGAGTTGGCAACATTGGAAAATTAGCATCTTTATAGTCATTTAATTTGTCAATAGATAGTGCCCAAAAATGAGCTGGTGTCCAAAGAAATACCAATAAGAATAACAGCCATGAGCCCGTTTCTAAATTTGTACCCGTTGCAGACCATCCTATGAGCACAGGAGCAGCACCAGCTGCACCGCCTATAACAATATTTTGATTTGTTCTTGGTTTTAGAAAAAGAGTATAAATAAATGAATAAAAAATATTAGCTGAAAGCGCTATCAAAGCGGCCAGTTCAGTTGTCTGAGTATACAAAATTAGAAATCCACTTACTCCAAGAAAGATTGAATAAACATAAGCACTGTTTTTTGTGATTTCCCCTGTTACAAGTGGGCGATTGGCTGTCCTTTCCATTAATCTGTCAGTTTCAATTTCAAATATCTGATTTAGAACATTTGCACTAACTGCTAGAAGAGTGCCTCCCAACAAAGTGTAAATAATTAAATCTAAGGGTGGAAAACCATATATAGAGACAACCATCGATGGAACTGTTGTGATTAATAAAAGCTCAACTATTCTTAGTTTTGAAAGTCTTAAATATTTTGATATAGATTTTTTACTTACAAGATCCATAACGACATAGTACTTATGATTACACTATATATTGTTTCAACGCTATCCTTAATAATTGTTGATAATATAAATATGCTTGTGAAAAATATTTTTAAATTAAAGAATCTAAGATATTTTCTTTTAATATTCTTATCTGCTTGTATAGAAAATGCTCCCTTAGACTCTTTAAGTCCAGAAGGCCCTTATGCAAGATCTATAGATGAATTATTCTGGCTAACATTTTGGATAGCAGTGGTAATTTTTGTTATTGTTCAAGGCGCTTTACTACTTTCTGTTTTTGTATTCAAAGAAAAACCAGATAGCCCTGAACCAAAACAGATTCATGGAAATACTAAATTAGAAATCCTATGGACTGTTATCCCTGTAATTATTTTGGCAGTAATTGCAGTACCTACTGTTAGAACGATTTTCGACCTAGCTAATGAGCCAGAAGATGCATTAAAAATTGAAGTAATTGGACATCAATGGTGGTTTGAATACAAATACCCTGATTACGACATAACCACAGCAAATGTACTAGTTATTCCTGCAGACAGGCCTGTGAGACTTGAAATGTGGTCTAATGATGTTCTTCATAATTACTGGGTACCAAAATTAAATGGAAAAAGATATCTCGTTCCGGGACAAACCACTTATTTAAATCTTCATGCTGATTCACCTGATGAATTTTGGGCACAATGTGGTGAGTATTGTGGTTTGAGCCATTCTAAAATGCGAGGTCGAGTACTTTCACTTTCAGAAAATGAATTTCAAACATGGGTAAAAAATCAACAACAAAATGCAATTCAACTTGAAGGAAACTCTCTTGCAGCTGAAGGCCAGCAAGTTTATCTAAATGCTGGATGTACCCAATGTCATGTAATAGATGGTGTTTGGGATGTCCAGGGAGACAGGATTGCACCAAACTTAACACATTTCGCCAATAGAAATGTTTTTGCAGGTGCAGCTCTATATAATACTGAAGAAAATCTGAGTAAATGGCTGGCAAATCCAGCTGAAATAAAACCCGGTACATTTATGCCTAACCTAGAATTGACTGAAGCAGAAATTAATGCTTTAATTGCGTATTTAGGGACACTTAAATGACAAAAATAATTGAACCAAGTAAACAAAGTAATATTTTTAGAAGACCTTCTTCTGAAACTGGTATATGGAGCTGGATAACCACTGTTGACCATAAAAGAATAGGGATTATGTATGGTTATGCAGCTTTTTTCTTTCTTTTAATTGGTGGTCTTGAAGCGCTTGTTCTAAGAATTCAGCTCTCTCAACCAGATAATAATTTTTTAACCGCTGCAGAATATAATGCAATGTTTACTATGCATGGAACTACTATGATTTTTTTGGCAATAATGCCTATAAGTGCAGCTTTCTTTAATTATCTTCTTCCTCTACAGATTGGAGCTCGTGATGTAGCTTTTCCAAGATTAAATGCTCTTTCCTTTTGGATATTTATTTTCGGTGGAGCTTTTTTATATTCAACATTTATATTTGGAACTGCTGGTGCTCCAGAAGGTGGCTACCTAGCAGAAGAAGTTGGATGGCTAGGATCTGCTCCCAACGGAGGGTGGTTTGGTTATCAACCTAACGCAGGTATGAAATACTCACCTGGCACTGCAATGGACTTCTGGGCTATTGGATTACAAATACTTGGTATAGCTTCACTAATTTCTGCATTTAACTTTATAACAACAATTATCAATATGCGAACAAAAGGTATGCGTTTCATGAGAATGCCTGTGTTTGTTTGGATGACCTTTGCTGTTTCGTTCTTACTTGCGTTTTCACTACCAATAATTGCAATTGCACTTTTTTATGTCACATTCGACCGAAAATTTGGAACATCTTTTTTCTTAGTAGAAGGAGGTGGTGATCCTGTATTATGGCAGCACCTTTTTTGGTTGTTTGGTCATCCAGAAGTTTATATATTAATTCTTCCTGCTTTTGGAATTGTGTCTGAAGTGTTACCAACATTTTCTAGAAAACCATTATTCGGTTATGCGGCAATAGTATTTGCTGGATTTGGAATAGCATTTATTGGTTTTGGAGTTTGGGCACATCATATGTTTGCTTCGGCAATTAGTCCGGTTGCTCAAGCTGGTTTTGGTCTTTCAACAATGGTTATTGCAGTCCCAACGGGTGTGAAAATTTTTAATTGGCTCGGAACAATATGGGGAGGAAAGTTGAAGCTCAATACCCCAATGCTATTTTCGCTTGGATTTATTGGAATGTTTGTTATTGGAGGGTTAAGTGGAGTTACCCACTCTATAGTTCCAGCTGACACTCAGCAAACAGATACCTATTATGTTGTTGCACATTTCCACTATGTTCTTTTTGGAGGAGCTTTGTTTGGTATCTTCTCAGGTCTTTACTACTGGTTCCCAAAAGTTTGGGGGAAAATGTATAACGAATCTCTTGGAAAAATTCATTTCTGGTTAATGATGATTGGCTTTAATTTAACTTTTGGGCCAATGCATTGGTTAGGGTTGCAAGGTCAAGTAAGACGTACTTGGGTGTATGCAGAAGAAACCAACTTGCAATTTTGGAATATAGTTGTCACAGTTGGTGCTTTTATAATTGCGCTTTCAATAATTGTCTTTATGATAAATTGGATTTTTTCCAAAAGAAACGGTGAGAAAGCACCATTTGATCCATGGGATGCAAGAACAATTGAATGGACTATTCCATCACCTACACCAGTTTGGAACTTCTCAAAAGCACCTGAAGTAAGAGCCCTTGATGATTTCTGGCATACAAAGTACACAGAAGATGAAGAAGGTCGAGCTGTTAGGCGTGAAGAAACCGATCAAATATTACTCGATTTAGAAGAAGAGGGCCTCAATCCAAGTGAACATATTGCATTACCAAATCCATCATATTTTCCGATTGTTCTGGCTTCTGGCCTCCCCCTTCTTGGATACGCTGTCATTTACAAATCAATACCGTTAGCATTTATAGGCGCTGTATTACTGCTCATAGGAGGTTTTGGTTGGGGCACTGAGCCGCTAGAAGAAGAAATTCACGAAGATTCAGATGAGTAGCTCACACGCTTACCCGCATGAACCAACTGGTGTTGAAACAAGAAAACTTGGCTTCTGGGTTTTCTTATCTACAGAAATATTGTTTTTTGGAACACTAATTACAACCTTTATGATTTTTAAAGGCAGTGACTTCCCAGGAATGAAATTAACAGATGTATACGATATTCCGTTTACCTCCATTAGCTCATTTATATTATTAATGAGCTCATTGACTATGGTTCTGGCTCACAATGCTTTGGAAGCAAATGATCAAGAAAAGACAAGGGTGTGGCTTCTTGCAACAGCTATGCTTGGGGCGGTATTTCTAGCTGGTCAAATATATGAATTCACTGAGTTTTATCACAAAGGTTTTGAACTCTCCACAAATATTTTTAGTTCATCTTTTTACGTACTAACAGGCTTCCACGGCTTACATGTATTTGTTGGTGTTGTTCTGCTTCTTGCGCTTTGGGGGATTGGTCAACGACAAAAAGGTTTGACTCTTGAAGGAGGCATGAATCTCGAATTTGTTGCTCTGTATTGGCACTTTGTTGATATTGTATGGATAGTGTTGTTTACTGTAGTTTATTTAATTTAATATGTCTGAAAATCACTTAGAGCACCCAACACCAAAAAAATATGTTCAAATAGCAATTGTCCTTGGTATTTTAACAGCAATTGAAATTGCTCTTTACTACACAGAAGACATTGTTGGTGTGTTCACTGATCCCCTTTTAATCTTTCTTGCAATTGGTAAATTTATAATTGTCGTTGGTTGGTTCATGCATTTACGATATGAAAATAAAACAGTTAATAGATTCTTTATTGGCGGTATGATATTGGCATTAATACTTTTCACTATTGTAATGTTGGAAAGAGCGTCAGCGAATTATTCTTAGAATATAAATGGAAAACTTAACATGGCATCCTCACTATGACGTATGGGCATTAATTGTTACCCTTGTTGTTTTCTTTGAATTCACTACTAATAAAGATCATATAAAAAAACCAAAGAGAAAAACCTGGTACTCGGGACTAGTAGTGCTTTGGATATTTACTGATTACCCAATACATGATATTGGAGAAAAGTATCTATTTTCTGTTCATTCAGTAGAACATCTTGTCCTTGCATTAGTGTCCCCTCCACTTTTATTAATGGGTATGCATAAAGAAATGAAAGAGCTTATTTCAGTTAAACCATTTATCAAAATATTAAAAATAACTTCTAAACCTGTAGTTGCATTTTTTTTGTTTAACTTTGTAATGGTTGGAATGCATTGGTCATCTGTTGTAAATTTAATGGTTACCAATACTGTTGCCCACTTCTTTATACATTCAATAATGCTTTTAGTCTCACTAAATATGTGGGTACCTGTAATTGGATTTAATGAAGAGATTAGGCCTATTAACTCTGCTGCAAAAATAGCATACTTATTTCTTCAGTCTTTATTACCAACAATACCTGCGAGTTTTCTAGCTTTTGGCACCGAACCACTTTACTCTGCTTATATTATGAGTGACAACATATTTAACATTTCAGTAATTAATGACCAAACATTGGCAGGTTTAATTTTAAAACTTGGTGGTGGAATCATTTTATGGGTTTCTATCTTAGTTATTTGGATGAGGTGGTACCAAGATGAAAAAACGTTTGATGATGTAGTTAGAAACAACTCAAATGACTAGAATTATATAGATTTTATTATGGACGAAAAACTAGTAGAACAAATCAGTACAAGCAGTGGTATCCCACAAATGCTCGTTTCAAGATCTGCTCAAGCTAGAGCAGAAGCATCTGGTGTTTCTACAGATGACGTACTAAATAGTTGGACTGGTGGAGAAGCTATCCAAGCTTCGCCAAGCACAACAACTGAACCGGAAACTGAAGTGGCAACTATAGAAGAACAATCTCCAAGTTTTTCAGAGGAAATTATAGAAGAAAAAATAGAAGAGGTTGAACCTGAAATTACAGCACCATCTATTCAAACTGAAGTCTTAATAAAAGAGGACTTACCCCCACCTGTTGGTATTGGCGAAAAAGTTCTAAAATCTCTAAAATTTGGTTTAGGTTTTGGTGTCATTGCAGGATTTGTTCAAGGCCTACTTTCTAGCTCCTATCTTTATGATGGACTAATACTTGAAGCTGAAACACAAAAATTAATAGCTGAATACAACACCTTATCATTTGTATTAATTATTTCTCTATCAACAAGTTTTCTTGGGACACTTAATTCATTAAATATTAAAAAGTTTTTAGATTCAAGTTACGATGGTTTTGGAATATTGACTACTGACAGAGAATCAATATTTACTGGTGGAGGTTTGGGGTTACTATTTGGATCTTCAACAGCGTTTCTTATAATAAACACCATTGGCCAAACTATAGAGCCAATCTTGCCAGAAGACCCTGTAATAAATTTAATTACAGTCGGAGGTACTTTTTGGAGAGTTGTTATTCTGTCAACTTTTGTTCAAGCTGCTATTTCTGTATTTACAATGATCTTAGGCGTTCCAAAGGGCTTAGAGGAGTATGAAGATAATGAAGCCCAGAAAATACGTCAAAGAATTGTTGGGTCAATTATGATTCCAATGGGATCAATAGTTGTTGGTGGTTTAATTGCTGTGGCCATTGCTCAAGTATTCTTAAACTTTCATGAATATGCTCCGCTTTTTGCATTGATTATTTCAGCTGCAATCTTGTTATTTGCAAGTGCCATGAGCGCAGCACCGAAGATAAAAATTACAAGAAGTGAAGTTGTGATCGCATCCGCAGGTGTATTGACTCTTATTGTGATAATTGCTAGTGTGGCAGCAAGCCAACACTAAATTTATGAATCAAATTTTTAATGATATAAAAACAGTAGAAGAATATTTAGCATCTGATACATGGTCTAGTGTAAAGAGAGAATACTCTGCGAGCGATATTTGTTCTTTAAGGCCTTCATTTAAAGTTGAACACTCTTTATCTGAAATAGGATCCAAGTCACTTTTAGACCTTCTTAACAGACACGATTCTTGGGTTTCTGGACTAGGCGCTGCGACAGTACAACAAGCACTTCAAATGTTTCATCTTGATTATGAAATTATTTATGTCAGTGGTTGGCAAGTTGCAGCAGAGAGCAATATAGGTACAAACACCTATCCAGACTTATCTCTTTACCCTTCAAACAGTACTCCAAATTTTGTAAAAAAAATAAACAATACTTTACTCAGAAGAATGGCAGAACTCAACAAAGATAAGTTGCCTCCAATTGTTGCTGACGGAGAGTCGGGATTTGGTGGAATTTATAATGTATTCGAACTTACTAATCAATTTATAGATGCTGGCGTATCAGGAATTCATTTTGAAGATCAACTTGCTTCAGAAAAAAAATGTGGCCATGTTGGTGGAAAAGTTGTTATACCAACTCATGAATATATTAAAAAATTAAATTCTGCAAGACTTGCATCAGATGTTGCAGGTATACCAATAGTTATTATCGCAAGAACGGATGCACTAAATGCAAAATTAATGACATCAGATTTCGATGATAGAGACAGGGAATTTTTAAGTAAAAAAAGAACTTCTGATGGTTATTTTTTAATTGAAAATAATAATGAGATGGCCATCTCTAAATCATTAAGCTATGCCGAGTATGCTGATGTCATTTGGTGCGAGACAAATACCCCTGATTTAGGATTTGCTAAAGAGTTTGCTGATGAAATTAAGAAATCTTTTCCTAATAAAATTCTTGCTTACAATTGCTCTCCGTCTTTCAATTGGTTAGATAAATTTACTAAAGAAGAAGTTGAAAATTTTCAAAATAATCTAAATGATTATGGTTATAAACTTCAATTTGTTTCGCTTGCAGGGTTTCACTCCCTAGCTAGTTCTATGTATGATCTAGCAAATAAATACAAGGGTGGAAATATGAATGCCATAATTGAATTACAACAATTTGAAAAAGACCTGTCCAAAGATGGCTATACAGGAATGAGACATCAGCAAGAAGTTGGTGGAAACTATTATGAAAAAATTGGTGAAGCTTTGCTTGGAGATGACTCGGAATTACTTTCAGAAAAAGACTCTACAGAGAATGCACAATTTTAATAGAATATAAAAATGACATATTTTAAAAACAAAACAGTAATAATGAGTGGAGGCTCACGTGGTGTGGGTCTTGAAATTGCAAAAGCATTAGGAAGAGATGGTGCAAATATTGCAATACTAGCGAAAACAACTGAGCCACATCCTACACTTCCAGGTACTATTTTTACAGCTGCAAAAGAAATTGAGGAAGTAGGAGGAACTGCTCTTCCGATAGTTTGTGATATTAGATACGAAGAGCAAGTAGAAGCTGCTGTTGAAGAAACTGCGAGCAAATTTGGCGGTATCGATATTTGTATCAATAATGCAAGTGCTATTCATTTAACCGATACAATCAATACTCCAATGAAAAGATATGACTTAATGCACAACATTAATGTTCGAGGAACATTCATGCTTAGTCAAAAATGTATTCCTCATTTAATAAAGGGCGATAATTCCCATATCTTAACCCTTTCCCCGCCGCTTGATATATCAAGAAAGTGGTTTGGAATTACATTAGCTTATACAACAGCAAAATACGGAATGTCACTTGTTGCTCATGGCTTAGCTGAAGAACTTGGAAAACAGAATGTAGCGTCTAATTGCCTTTGGCCAAGAACCTCGCTTGATACTGCCGCTGTCAGAAATGTAATTGGTGAAGAGTTGGTAAAAGGATCTAGAAAGCCATCTATTTATGCAGATGCTGCTTATGCAGTATTAAAGAGAGATTCTTCAACATGTACAGGTAATTTCTTTTTAGATCAAGATGTTTTAGAAGAAGAAGGTATTACAGATTTTGATCAGTACGCGATTGATCCAGAAGCAACTCTGGTTTCAGACTTTTTTGTTGATGACAATCCTGAAGATTGGATTCAAGCTTTATAAATTAAGTTTTATATAAAAATTAAATAATCTAATTTCCTAGAAAATCAATGACGCTTTCCCAACCCTTAGATGTACCTTTATAGAACTCTGTATATTGGCAATTTGAACAAGTGATTGCTATAAATTTTCGATTTTGAATATTCATAAAACGTGACCAAGTTTTGCCTGTCATCGTAACAGTGTCTTCTGAAAAACTAGTAGATTCGCACTTAGGGCAGACTCACTGTTTTTTCTGAACTGGGTATCTTTTTTGATCCACAATCAGAGGATAGTAAAAAATATCTAAAATTACTTTTAAATGGACTGGTAAAAAATAGCGGGGTAAAATTTGGTATGTCTAGATTTTTAAGAGTTCTGTCTCTTTCAATGCTATTATTCCTATTTGCCTGTGGCTCTGAAGAAGCTGCAGGTCTTGATCCACAAATTGTAAAAGTCGTTGATGATGAGTTTTCACCAAGAGTTTTGTATGTTGAGCCAGGTACAACCGTAATTTGGGAATCCGGAGGAGCAAACGATCATAATGTGATTGCTAGTGATGGGTCATGGCAGGCAATTTCATCAGACTATTTTGATTATGGAATCATCACTAAGGGTGATCAGTATGAGCATACTTTTGATGAGCCAGGCATATATGAATATTATTGTCCATATCATGGAACAAATAATAAAGGTATGGTTGGCACCATAGTTGTAGGTGATGTAGATTACGTAGTCACGGAAGAAGTTGCCGAGGTGACCTTAAGTGACAATGTGCTAAAAGTTGGTAAAAACGAACAGTACACAAAAATACAGGATGCAGTTGATGATGCAGGTACAGGAGACTTGGTACTTATAGGGCCTGGTGTCTATAACGAAAGCGTAACAGTGACTACATCCTATATAACACTTCGGGGTACAGATAGAAACAAAGTGATTATTGATGGTCAGTTTATGAGTGAAAATGGAATACAGATATATGAAACAGATGGTGTAGCCGTTGAAAATTTATCTGTGAGAAATTTTACTTTAAATGGAGTGTATTGGAATACATCAAAGGGTTTTAAAGGTTCTTACTTAACTGTTTACAACAATGGAGATTATGGGGTTTACGCATTTAATTCTACCGATGGAGTCTTTGACAATGTTTATGCATCCGGACATCCAGATAGTGGAATCTACATTGGACAATGTTACCCTTGTAATTCTTTAATTTATGACAATGTTGTAGAGGGTAATGCATTGGGTTATTCAGGAACAAATGCTGGTGGTCATTTATATTTATACAATAATATTTGGAGAGATAACATGTCGGGAATCGTACCAAATACACTCGACTCAGAACTAAATCCACCTGGAAGAGAAACTACAATTGTTGGAAATCTGGTTATAGATAATAATAATTATGATGCTCCAACAAATAGATTTGGTGTTGTCGCAAAAGGAATGGGGATTGTAGTGCCTGGAAGGGTTGGCGATATAATAGAGAAAAATTTGGTCGTTAATCATGACAGATATGGAATAGTTGCAAGTCCTATGTTGGATGCAAATTTATATTTTTCACAACATGTAAGTGTTAAAAACAACGTTGTTTTAGATTCTGGATATACAGACTTAGCGCTTGCAGGTCCATGGGGTCCAGGTAACTGTTTTGAAAATAATATATATCAAACAAGCACGCCGCCTCTTCTAGAACAACTTCATAACTGCTCATCTATAGATTCTTCGAATGTTATTGCAAGGTTTCCTCTCCAGGGTGACCCTTCTGGTTTAATGATGCTTGCTGGATTTTTTGCGGATGCACAAACAACTGAACTTGATAAGAATAAGTACAAAGAATATCCATGGCCAAAAGAGCAAAAAAACATGCAATTCGATGATTTAAATAAACCTTCACCAGCAATAAATTTATTTTATGTACCTGATCTTGAATCAATCCAGGTGCCGACAAACTTACTTAACGAGAATTTAGAAAATTACTACAATGCTGAAAAGGAGATAATTATGAGCGGAGTACCAATTTCAAGCCCAACAATATGGCAGCTACTATTTCAACTTTACGGATATTTAATGCCGTTTGTGTTGTACGCTGCATGGGCTGCTTTGGCAATAAAAGACATTGACTCTAATGAAAGAGTCAACGGAAGTATGAAATACGTTTGGTTAGGTGTTGTTTACCTTGTTCCATTTTTTGGAGTTTTGGTTTACCATCTTGTCGGACCTAGTGCAATTTCTCGGAGTATGAAACTAGCTGCTATAGTCGGCGGTTTGTTTAGTTATGTCGCAATCCTGGTTGCAGGTGCAATAATTAGTGGACTTGTGTAGCTAAACCTACTATTTTTTTATGTCTTTTAATAATATTCTTTGCTTTGGCACATTAAATCCTGATTTAATTTACTTCGTTGATAAGTTACCTAATCGAGGTGACGACATTAGAAGCTATAGCTCAAAAATAAGAGCAGGTGGAACGGCAATAAATTGTTCAGAACTTATAGCTCTCTGGAATAAGCCTGTGCATGTAAGGGGAAACAGCATTGGTAATGATCCTATGGGTATATTTTTAGTTAATCATTTAAAGCAAAATAATATTCAATATGACGATGTAATTATTAATGATACATCTACTCCCACATGCTCTATTTTTGTTGACTCTTCTGGTGAAAGAACTATTGTTTCCTCAGGTTATGAAGCGCTCAAGTGGAGTAGTTTAGAAAATTTAAATAATTTTGATTCTCTTATTTTAGATAGATATTCAATCCAATTTATTAAGGATGATCTCAAAAATCTCAAAAATGAAACTAATTTATTTATATGCCAGGCTGGTTACCAATATGAAATTAACTATAAATTAGATTTTTTAATAGTTAGCAAAGATGAAATTACTGTAAAGCAAGCAAATGATTTAATTGAAACTAAGAGAGTAAAATATATACTATTAACATCATCAAGCCTGCCTGCAAGACTAATTAGCTCAGAAGGCAACATAGAAATTGTACCTCCTGATTTTAAAACTATTAACTCAACTGGTGCGGGAGATGCAACAGCTGCTTATATTGCTGCGTTTGGTATCAACGATTTAATACCTACTATTAAAAATGCATGTGCGGCAGGAGCTATAATAGCTGGCACAAATGAAAAACCAACCTTAGAAAAAATTCAAGAAATATCATCACTCGTTGACGTAAACCTCCGATAGCAATTTATACTTTTCAAAAAAATCTACTAATATAATTACTTATGGCAGTTCCATATAAAGCTCCAGTTAAAGATATTGTATTTGGATACGAAGTTATTGATTCGTACAATGTTTTAAATAAAATTTCTGCATTTAGTGATTTCTCAGAGGATATTGTTGTTCCAACAATGGAAGAGTGTGCTAAATTCTCAGAAGAAGTTCTTGCACCAATTAATGCAATCGGAGACCAGCAAGGTGCGACTATCCAAGATGGTGTTGTTACAATGCCTGAAGAGTTTGTAGATGCATATAAAAAATTTTCTGAAGCAGGGTGGGCTTCAATTTCTCTTCCATCTGAAATTGGTGGTGGCGGAATGCCAATTTCCCTATCTGGGGGAACATTAGAAATATTAAGTACAGCAAATTTAGCCTTCGGTCTTGCTCCAGGATTAAGTGCAGGTGCAATTTCTGCAATAAATTTTCATGGAAGCCAGGAGCAAAAAGATAAATTTTTACCAAAACTTGTTTCGGGTGAGTGGACTGGAACAATGAACTTAAGTGAACCTCAATCTGGTTCAGATCTTGGAACGATTACTACAAAAGCTGAACCTCAAGATGATGGTTCTTACAAAATTACTGGTACAAAAGTTTGGATCACATTTGGCGAACACAACATGACAGAAAATATAATTCATCTTGTCTTGGCTAAGGTTCCTGGATCTCCTGAAGGTACTAAAGGTATATCTATGTTTATTGTTCCTAAAAATATTGTTAATGATGATGGGTCTGTTGGCGAGTCAAACAACGTAAGTTGTATATCTATAGAAGAAAAATTAGGAATACATGCAAGCCCTACTTGTGTAATGGAATATGATGGCTCAGTTGGATATTTAGTTGGTGAAGAAAATAGAGGTCTTAATTACATGTTTACCATGATGAACGAAGCTCGTGTGTGGGTAGGGGGACAAGGTCTAGCTTGTGCTTCAGGTTCTTTACAAGGTGCTGCTCAATATGCAAGAGATAGAGTACAAGGCAGGCCTGTAGGAATGTCAAAAGAAGATGCTAAAAATTCAACAATTATTGACCATGCGGATGTCAGAAGAATGTTGATGACAATAAAGGCTTATGTTGATGCAATGAGATATTTAATGTATGACAATCAATTAATGCTTGATGTTGAATATTTTGGAGAAGATGAAGAAATGAAGTCCTTTGGTGAAGAAAGGTGTGGTATTTTAACACCAATCACAAAAGCCTGGATATCTGACCTTGGAGTTGAATTATCTAATATAGCGATTCAAGTCTATGGTGGTATGGGATATGTGGAAGAAACAGGAGTAGCCCAGTATTTACGAGATGCAAGAATTGCTCCAATTTATGAAGGAACTAATGGTATTCAAGCACTAGATCTAATGTTTAGAAAACTTCCTTTAGATAATGGTCAAGCCATGCAAAGGCTCCTTTCAGATGTGAATAAAGTTATTGAAGAAATGAAAAAAGATGATGAAGATATAGTTTTAATGGCTGAAAAGCTAGAAAAAGAAGTAAATACACTTTCTGAAATAACTTTATGGTTAGGTTCTAAGCTGCTTGAAGGAGAATTAGTTGATGCGAGTTCAGGTGCAACACCTTACTTAAAAATGTTTGGACAAGTCTTAGGTGGTTACTATATGGGTAAAGCCGCAATGCTTGCAAACAAAAAGTTTAAAGAAACTGGTGATGAATTTTACAAAGATAAAATTACATTATCAAAATTTTATATCGAACAACTGCTTCCATTAGCTTCAGGATATGCTTCGTCTGTAACTGCAGGAAAAGATGATCTATATGCTATGAAGGCAGAAAACTTTTAATTGCTTGAGTTATTAAACAATAAAAATAATGTAATCGCCTTAATCGGTGCATCTAATGATAAAAATAAATATGGAAACAAAATTTTATTAGATTTGATTTCAAAAAAACACAAAGTTGTGCCCATTAATCCAAAAGAGGAAATAATCGCTGGATTAAAAACATACAAAAATGTATCTGAAATGTCAGAAAAACCATCAATAATTAATTTTGTGGTGCCTCCTAGTGTTGGCTTAAAAATTACAAAAGATTTAGTTGAGGGTGGTTATGACAATTATTGGTACCAACCCGGAGCTGAGAGTCAAGAAATCTCAAATTATTTAAAATCTCAAAATAAAAACTATATTGATGACAAATGCATTATGGTTGTGGCGAGACTTCAAAATAATTATTAGTCTTCGAGTTCCTTATTTACGCTATCTAAGTCTTCAAAAGATTTTTCAAGCTTATTAACTCTAGTCGTCTTTAACGCGTCAAACGACTTTACAGTTTGGTCTAGTCTCTTTGTAACATCGTCGAATGAATCTATAAACTTTCTGAGCTCATCTTTTACTTTTTCATGTGTAGCCAAAATATTTTTCGTGTCTGTTTGTAAACTGAATAATTTCATTGAGTGTCTTATGGTTTCAAGATACGCCATTAAAGTTTGTGGGCTTACCAAGATTACTTTCTTTGAAAAAGCATATTGAATTACTGGGGTTTTATTTGCTCCGATCTCAGATGTTAATAAAAAATGATATAAATTCTCAAGTGGTATATACATCAAGACAAAGTCAACAGTTCCTTCCTCTGAAGATATATAACCTTCCCTTGAAGATGTTTCATCAATTTTTGTTTTAATTGCTTTATCTAAAAATTCTTTATTTTTATTTTTAATAGATTCTAATATATCTCTTCTAGCAATTTCATCAAGAGTTTCATTTTCTAAATCGCTATTAAGCTTTGCAATTTCCATATAAATTGTAAGTGGAAATTTTGAATCCATGTTAATGGTTTTATTTTCAGGAAGGTAAAAAGTAAAATCAGGAATAGTGCCACTAGACATTCTTTTTTGAGTTTGATAATGAATTCCAGCCTTATAATCCATAATTTCAAGTAGATCTTCTACTTGAAATTCAGCCCATTGCCCTCTACTTTGATTGTTATTAAGTACAGAAATCAAATTTCTAGTTTGCTGATCTACACCAGTTATAGAACTTTTAATTTCTCCAGTTTTTTCTAAAAACTCTTTTACAGTTTGGTCAGACTTGTTAAGTAATTTATATATTTGAGATTCTTCATTTTCAATTATTTCGCTCACAATACCTTTAATTAAGTACTCATCATCATGGTTTTCTTCTTCGGTGTCTTTTTTTGTAACAAAATAAAGATTTGCTCCAAGAAGCAAAATAATTAATATATAAAATCCTATTTCCATAGTTTAAGAATAGCAATTAGTACAGACAATTTGATAGATAAGAGTGTTACAATCCTGCAGTAACCCTGTATCAGATATAAACAATAATTAATTTATCTAGACTGCATCAAAAAGCTTTTTAAAACTAAATTTAAAATTATCTGCTGAATAGTTACTTAGTATAAAATTTTTTGCATTATTACCAACATGGATTGCGTCTTGATAATTGTTTTTAATTTCTTGTATTTTACTAGTGAGACTTTCAAGATTATCACTCTCAAATATATACCCTGTTTGTCCATCAATTACAATATCACCCATTCCTGGAGCATCGGTTACAAGTACTGGACACGCAGTAACCTGGGATTCAAATATGACTCTTGCTAAGCCTTCAGAAACTGATGGTAAAATCATCAAATTTGTATCCGCATAATGGTCCATCACCGATTTCCTATCAATAGAACCAGTAAATGAAACTTGATCAACTAAGTCATACTCTTGGACAAGTTTTTTTAATTGAGATAAATAATTTTCATTAGGTGTTGGGCCGACAATGTATAGTTTTATATCTTTACTATTGAAATTATTCATTGCTTCAACAATTAAATGGGGCTTCTTTCTATCTGTTACGCTTCCAATAAATAAAATTTTAAAATTTTTTTCATTGTTTCTTAAAGGCTTAACATTACTAAATATTTCAAAATCAACCCATGCAGGAAATCTTACAACTTTCTTTGAGGGATCAAATGACAAAGCTTGTTCTTCAGTAGAAGAAGATACTGCTCTAAGTATGTCTGAATTACTAATTGTAAATGAAGCCATTTTTGAAAATAATTTTTTATAAACTTGTGGAATTACAAGATTTTTCTCAAGGTCTAAAGTATTTATGAAGTCCCCATGTGACTCTAAAACAATTTTTACATTTTTGAATTTTTTTTTAATTTTATAAACTCCTAAAAAACTAGTAACGGGATCCTGAAATGTGACTATTTCTATCTTGTGCTTATTAATTAGTTTTGGAATTTTAAAATATGATATAAGTAAGATCTTCAAATAATTTAAGAGTCTTGAGTTTATTTTTTTACTTAAATAAAAGTTAGTTTCAGATTCTTCAAAAATTTTTTTTTGATTTGCGAATGCAAGAACTGTAACATTTGCAACTTCATTAAGGTATTTATGTTTTTTTATGATATTTTCACTCAAGGGAAGATTGTAAAATGTTGGTGAAACAAATAAAACATTTTTCATATTATTGAAAAAATTCTTTCAATTCTTTAATTAGTTCATTTTCATGAGTCCAAGGCACTGAGTGCCCAGCATCAGGAAAAGTTTGAACTTTGACATTATTCAATCTCTTAACAACATCGTTTGACGTCTCCTCTGGCACAAGTTTATCTTTACCACCAGTTATAACCAGTGTTTCTGCTTCTATCTCTTCTATCCAGGGACGCGCATCGTATGGAACAACAAATCTTCCTCCATCCGCATAAATAAAATCATCTTTCAATTTATGTAGGTTGTTCCATGCCCACTCTGTATATTCGTCATTTATAGAGTTTGATTTTCTTAAAAAGGAAAACTTAGACTTAGGATTAAAGTTAGGAAATAGTCTTTCTCTAATACGTACAAAACTTACAAAAATTTTAAAAGCTATTTTATCATTGTACACTGCTCCACCAAGCCAGCTGAAAGGAGTAATTAAAACAAGTTTATTCACTAGTGATTTATTTTTTTTAGCTATAGACATTGCAACAGCGCTGCCCATTGACCATCCAACTATATTGCATTGTGAAATACTTAGTTCTTTTAAAATACTGATAACAATATCTGCATTCTCATCAACATCCCACCTATCCCAACTAGCATCAGACTTGCCATGATTACGCATATCAATTGCTATAAACGAACTCTCGTTCTTTATTTTTGGAAGTATTTTAAACCAGCTTCCTAAAGAGTCAGATCCCCAGCTGTGAAGAAATACTACTGGAATTGTTCCCTCTACTAAGTTTTCCCTAATAAAGAACTCTTGTTCTCTAATAAATAGAGTTCTTCCTGGAAGTTTACTTGGATGTAACTGAGTTGTTCCCTCAGATTGACTTTTCTTTGTTTCAAGTAAGCTTTTTGTCACTGCTGTTAGTGCAAATATTTTGGTTAATGTTTTTATCATCAATTACTAATAATATTTATTTTTTTATTATATCTATCAGTTATATTCCCAATTTCTTTTATTGTTACCCCATGTGATTTTTCAATTTCGCTAAAATCTACATTTGTTTCTTTAGGAGCTGCAATTAAAAGTCCTCCGCTAGTTTGAGCATCAGATAATATTAATGCTTCGTCTTCATTTTCAAATGTTATGAAATCTTTCAAACTATTAAAGTTTCTTTGACTTCCAGATGGGTAGATACCCTCCTCAAAATATTTTTTTGCATACTCAATTATTGGAATGTCGTCAAAAATTAAATTTGCTGACAAATTATCATTGATTAACATTTCGCTTAAATGCCCTAAGAGTCCAAAACCGGTCACATCTGTAACAGCATTAGCATTTAGATTTTTGGCTACTGCTAGACCTCTGTCATTTAATGTTGTCATAATCTCTGTAACTTGACTTATAGCTTCTTTTTCGGCTTTACCTTTTTTGATTGCTGTTGCAATTATTCCTGAGCCGAGTGGTTTGGTCAAAAAGAGTCTATCCCCTTTTTTAATATCAGTTTTTTTATATATTTTTTCATTGATTATCCCTGTCACAGCAAAGCCATATTTTGGTTCTTTATCATCAATACTATGCCCGCCTACAATGCTGCAGTTTGCTGATTTCATTACATCTGAACCGCCATTAATTACACTTGATAAGATATCAAATCCAATATCTTCTCTTGGCCAACTTACTAACTGAAGTGAGGAAATAGGCACTCCACCCATGGCATATATATCAGACAATGCATTAGCAGCAGCAACTCTCCCCCAGTCATAAGGGTCGTCTAGGATAGGTGTAAAAAAATCTACAGTTTGAACTATTTTTAAATTATTACCCAAATCAATAACTGCACCGTCATCAGGGTTATCTAGTCCTACTAAAATTTCAGGATTGCTGTGATTATTTTGTTGTAATTGCTTCAGAACCTGAGCAAGCTCTCCTTGGGAGAGTTTACATGCTCAACCTGAGCCATGAGAATACTCTGTAAGTCTCACTTTACCCTCCTTAACTTTCTTGTTTTTCCTTTAAAACTTCTTTCTTGAATAAATCTTGAATAGTGTTCAATAGAGGCGACTGTGTGTACTCTTTGTCATCAATTTTAGATACAAATATTCCGTGTTTGGCAGTTGACATAGCAAAAACTGTATCTACCGTATATAACTCATCTATAGTGACTCTGGATACTGCTGTATTGATTTTATTTGCACTTCCAAATTCAAGCAAGTATTTCCTAGTGATTGAGTCGAGTATTCCCAAATCTAGATCTGGAACGTATACTACCTCATCTTTAATCCATCCCACTGAGAAGGTGGGGCCCTCAAGAACTACCCCTTTGCTGCTAAGGAGTAGTGCGTCACTAAACCCATTCCTAATAGCATCTCTTGTTTGCTTAATATTATATGCATATGAAGTTGATTTAGACCCTACAATGTTATCACTATTAACATCAAAATCTCCCCCAGGATGCCAGGGAGCAGGTTGAGATTCTAATTTATAATTTTCTGATATTTTAATTGGTAATTGATAAAAAGAATAAATCGTAAAATCTTCATCAGAATCATTTCTCAAAATAAGAATTCTGACGTAGCCATTTTCATACTGTGATGCAATTTTTGAAATATTATTCTCAATAAGACTGAAATCAACATTTTCAAATAACTGCTTTCTACAAGACTGCTTTAGCCTATCAATATGCTTTTCTATACCAAAAGGGTAACGATCATGTATTCTTAGAGCTTCAAAAACTCCGTCACCTCTCCATACAGCTAAATTTTCAACTGGTAAGTGAAAATCCTCTTTCTTAACCTCTTCCTCATTTATAAAATACACGTTGCTTAATCCTGTTCTCTAATATATGTATTTGTAATTGGCATTCTTCTATCTTTGCCAAATGCTTTTTCAGTTAATTTTACCCCTGGAGCAACCTGTTTTCTTTTATATTCATTTCTGTCGACTTTAGACAAGACATCGTAAACAATATTTTCATTAATTCCAGAAGAGATAATTTTTTCTGAAGAGCTGTCTTCCTCAATATACAAACGAAGTATTTTATCAAGTAGGTCATATTCTGGTAGTGAATCTTTATCAAACTGATTTGGCCTTAATTCTGCACTTGGCTCTTTATCAATTGTATTTTGTGGTATTACCTTGGAAATTGTATTTCTAAAATTTGATAAATTATAAACTTCTGTTTTATATAAATCTTTTAATAATGCAAATCCTCCTGCTAAGTCACCGTAAAGCGTTGAATAGCCTACTGCCATTTCTGATTTATTTCCTGTAGACACAACCATGGCTCCAGTTTGATTAGAAAGGGCCATTAAAATATTGCCTCTAACCCTTGACTGTATGTTTTCATCAGTTGTTTGTCCAAGATCTTCATTGATTATGCCAGCTAACGTAGTTCTAAAATTTTCTACTATTGTTTCAATTTCTATAGTTTTAAATTCTATTTTAAGATTTTCAGCTAAAGACTTTGCATCAATAAGAGATTCTTTTGAATTATATTTAGATGGCATGGCAACACCTATAACATTTTCAGAACCCAGAGCATCTACAGCGACTGTAGCTGTCAATGCAGAATCAATTCCTCCGGATAGCCCTATGAGTACTTTTTCAAAATTATTTTTCTTCACATAGTCGAAAAGCCCTAGTTTTAGTGCTGCATACAAAGATTCATTTTTTGAGAGTAGTGCAGAAGAGTATAATTTTTCAAGTTCTGTGGTCTTTTCCCTAATCTCTAAAGCCGATCCAATAGGTTGTTTTTTTACTTCAAGATCTAAATCGATATGAAATAATTCTTCCTCAAATTGCTTGGCTTGATAAATTACTTTTCCTTCCCCGTCTACAACAAATGACCCACCGTCAAAAACGAGTTCGTCCTGACCGCCAACCATATTTAAATAAATTATTGGCACTTTAAGTTTTTTTGCCTGACTAATTACAAGTTCTTTTCTAGAGTTACTTTTGTTTTGGTCATAAGGTGAAGCATTTATGTTTATTATTAAAGACGCTCCATTTTCAACTTGTTGTAGTGACGGCCCTTCATCAATCCAAATATCTTCACAAATACTAATTCCTATTGCTACATCGTTATACCAAAAAAGATTGCCAGGATTATTCCCTTTAGCAAAATATCTAGCTTCATCAAAAACAGAATAATTCGGAAGGTAACACTTATGATAAATTCCTTTTACATCACCATTTTGAATTATTGCTGCAGCATTAGCTATTCCTCTTTTTTGCTTATCTGTGTGGTCTTCATCTAAGTTTCTATCCACAAAACCAATAACACCACTGGTAGCACTAGAAAATTCTGCAAGCTCTTCTAGAACTGCAAAGTTTTTACCAATAAAACTTTCTCTCAAGAGTAAATCTTCTGGAGGATATCCTGTTAAAGCCAGTTCTGGGAATATTAAGATGTCAGTTTCTTTTTCTTCAGCTATTTCAAAACAGTCTAAGATAGTTTGCTTGTTCTTCTGTATCGCACCAACTGGAAATGACATTTGTGCACCAGTAATTCTTATGGTTTTTTTATTCACAATTTAATGATAGATGGGATGTTTGGTTATGAAGAAACCTTAATTTCTATATCTTTAGAATCGTCAATCCACTTTGATACTCTTTTTAATGAGGGCATCCTGTCTACAATGTTTTTTTTAAAATTAATTTTTGCCATCATTTCATGAAGAGATTCAGGGTTTCTACGTTTTAACTCAGATACACTTTCAACACCAGCTGCTTCAAGTAAGTCTGCATAATCTCTTCCAAGATTTTTAATTTTCATTAACTCTGCTCTTCTTGCCCAGTGTAAAAGTTTTGGAGAACTTATGCCGGTCTCTTTAGTAAGCAATGCTCTGCCAGACCTAGAAGATGCAATCTGTAAGAAAGTTGTTGTTGTTCTGACTCTAGCTCTTCTTAATTTTGTTGCTTCGGTGTGTGTCATACCATTTATAGAGTCAATTGAATTCATGTTTTAAATTTTACAAAATAATTTAGATAAAGAAACGATTTTTTTTAAGAGTTTTTCCCACTCTTAAAAATCTTTTTCTTCGTCATAATCGATCGGTTCTAAAAAATTAAAATTTAAATTTCTAGTTTCTATTTCTGACGAAATAAAGAAATCAATTAAATCAAAATCTTGAAAAACAGATTTTTCTTCATCCAAATTATCATCTTGAGTAATAAGTTCTAGCTTAGGCCAGAATAATCTTGGAACTAAAATGGGAAACCCTAATTTGTACCGATATTGTGGAATTAAAATTTTCGTTCCATCGTGATCATTATTTATCAGACTATCTATAACTTCACTTTCTACCTCTGGTTGATCAGCAAGAAAAAATATTATATTTTCAATTTCTTTTTGGCCTTGATAAAAAAACAATGATGTCCTGATGGAAGATGTGATGCCCTCTGTCCAGCTTTCATTAATCAAAATGTTTGAATTTTTGAAATCAATTTTTTCTGAAATTACTTCATTTTCTGATCCTAGAACAACAGAAGAATATTCGAATTTATTATTAACTTTATCGATAATTAGTTGAAGTAAAGGCTTCTCTTTTACTTCTGCTAGCTGTTTTGGGAAGCCCATTCTACTTGAATCACCAGCTGCTAGTATAACTGCTGCATTCATAATCAAAATGATCCTAGTATTGAACCGCCAAAAGTAAGAGCTACTATTACCAAAATTACTTCAATGTTTCTTAAGAAATAAACCTGCTTAAGTCCAGATCCAAAAGCTACAAGAGCATAGATAGAAGTTACTAGTACTAGTATCGCTTGAAAAAAAGAATCTGAAATAAAAAGAACCGGAAATACAAGCAAGCCAGGAGCGCTTGAAAAAAATGAAATAATAATTAAATCAATTGGCCTGGGTTCTTTTCTAAACAAAAATTTAAGAATTAAAAAGCAAACAATAAGACCGACTATTGAAGTAACTGTTGTTGAGACTATTGATGAGAAAAGTAGTGTGGTAGTCGAGTCTTGTTGAATAAAAATTATTGAGAGTTCATCAATTAAGGATTTAAACATTGCAAACTCTTCGTCAGACATTTCACCGCTAAATAAAACAAGGTTGCTCTCAAGGAATTCAATTAAGCCATTAAAAAGTCTAAAAGCACTCAAGGTAGTTAAGGTTGTAACAGCTAAGAAAATTGCTATTCCTCTTTGTAAAGCTCCGTCAAGGACTATTAGCTCATTGTAAATATATTTATCAAGACGTAAGATTTTAGAAAATATTTGTCTTTCACTCATTATTTATTTTTTCCTTATTTAAAATCTATCTTATGACTATAACAAAAATTATTTCATACTTTATAACTGTTTCTATGGCAGGAGTAATAATTTGGGCTCAGGGTGAAGTGTCAATATTTGACTCGCCTATTGCAGGCATGCCTTGGGGTATTGTTTCTTTAGTTGATCTTTACTCCGGATTTATATTATTTAGTATATGGATATTTTATAAAGAAAGAGTTCTACCGGCAGTTATTTGGACTTTTTTTGTTATGACGATGGGAAGTTTTACTATCGCTCTATATGTAATTTACAGTATTAGAAATTCAGATGGAAGTGTTCAAAAATTTTTTATGGGTCAAAATTTTTAATCTTTCTTGAGATTATCTAAGAGAATTAAAGATACATCTCTTACTCTGACATTATCACCATACCCCAATTCTTTAACGCCATCATCCATCATTATATAACAAAAAGGACACGCAACCGCCACCTCGTCTGCACCTGTTTCAATAGCTTCCTGTGATCTCTCAATGTTGACTTTTTTTCCAACAGATTCTTCCATCCACATTCTTCCGCCTCCGGCGCCGCAGCAGAAGCTTTGAGTTCCCTGTCTCTTCATTTCACGAATTTCAATTCCACCAATAGAACCTACTATCTCTCGTGGAGCAGTGTAAATATCATTATGTCTACCTAGGTAACACGAATCGTGATAAGTTATCTTATAAGGCTTGTCGCTTGTTCCTACTTCAATCCTTCCAGACTGGACTAATTCTGTTAATAGCTGACTGTGATGAATGACTTCATAATTACCACCTAATTGTGGATACTCATTTTTTATTGTGTTAAAACAGTGCGGACATTGAGTGATAATTTTATCTACTTTTAGATTGTTCATATTTTCAATATTTTGGATTGCTAATTGTTGAAATACAAATTCATTACCGGTTCTTCTTGCAGAATCTCCTGTGCAAACTTCTTTAGGGCCAAGGACAGCAAAAGAAACTCCCGCACGCTTTAAGAGAGTAGCTACTGCCTTTGTTACAGGTACGTTTCTATCATCAAAAGCTCCCGCACACCCTATCCAATATAAATAATCATATTCTTCATGATTTTTTTCGTCTATTACAGGGACTTCAAAGTCCAGATCTTCAGTCCATTTCAATCTATCATTTTGAGAAGCTCCCCAAGGGTTTGATGAGTTCTCCATCGCAACATATGCTTTACCAAGCTCAGCAGGAAAGTCAGATTCCATTAAAGCTAAATGTCTTCTCATATCCAATATCTTGTCCAGAATTTCAATATTTACAGGACATATCTCGTCACATGCCTTGCAAGAGGTACAAGCCCAAAGCTCTTCAGAAGTTATTCTTTCAAATACATTGTCAGAATTAACACGTAAAGGACCTGGAGTTGAAACTGTTGCTGGTACAGCGGGTTGTCCTGATTCAGACATTACTTGGCCAACTTTTAGAATAATCTCTCTGGGATCTAAGGATTTACCAGTTTGATTTGCAGGACATACTGAAGTACAGCGACCGCAAACAGTACAAGCATCTAAATCCATTAATTGCTTCCAAGTAAAGTGGTCAACTATTCCAGCGCCAACAGAATCAATATCTTCTGCCTCAAGTAAATTTCCAATAAATTTCATTGCACCTTTAGGTCTTTCTTTTGGAGACATAAACATATTTATTGGTGATGTAAATATATGCCTCAACTTTGATAACGGTATTGCAATTAGGAAAACAAAAAATGACACAACATGTAGAACCCAGGAAACTCTGTGAAAAAGGCCTGGGTTAGAAAGATTTAGAACTTCACCTACTGCATATCCAATAAATGACCATCGTTCATAATCTGGAAAATTTTCTAATGCTATTCTTCCAGCTTCAGTAGTTATACCCGAAATTCCAATAAAAATTAATAAGGAAAGAGTTAAATAGTCATCTATAGTTGTTTTTGTTTTAATTCTGTATTCTGTACCGATTAAACGTCTTGCTAAAGCCCAAAAAAGACCAATTAAATAAGCTATCGTAGCCAGCTCTAAAGTGAATGAATAAACGATGTAAGTTGTGCCTTGAAGGAATTTTAATGATGGTGGCATTAGATGATGAATCTCTAAAGTAATAGTTCCAGCGAACAAGCCAAGGAATCCTATATAAATAAGTGAATGCATTAACCCTGCAGCTTTAAACCTGAGCACAGTTCTCATAGTCAAGCCATCAAAAAGACTAAAAATTCTCTGTGACAACTTTACATTTCGCTTCTCTTCTTTGCCTCTTGTCCAGTTTTTTACTCTGAGTGAAAACAAATAACCTGATATATAGACAGTTGTAGCACTTAAAACATAAAATATGTATTGAAGTACTTTAGGAATATTTTCAAATACTCTTCTTCCACCTACTATTTCCCCTTCAGGAAATATATAGCTTGCTGCCCACAAAAAAAGAGTGCCTACTGCAGCTCCTGCAGAAAACAGAAGCACGTAATCATTTGCTTTGTATTTATTTAAAAATTTATTCATTACTTAGTTCTCTTGATATTTCAGTAGATCTGTGCGTTGCTTTTTGAATAGCATCGAGAATTATTCTATCAAATGAATCATTATTAAGCGAATTGAGTCCAGCCTCAGTTGTGCCATTAGGTGACTTTACTTGCTCTACTAGATCTTTAAATGAGCTGTCTTCTGCCACAAGTGTTGGAAGGGCTTTTACAAGTTCTTTAATTATCATTTCGGAATCATCTAAGCTAAGTCCCAATTCTTGACCAGAGTTAACAAGTTGACTTGATAGCTCGTAATACCAAGCAGGACCACTTCCTGACAAAGCTGTAATTATTGGAAACATTGCCTCGTCAAATTCTTTTATAGCACCAAGTTTCGCCAAAACATTCTTCTTAAAAGTGAAATAATCTCCATCATAATTTGATACATATGGAATAAATCCTTTATTATCACCGATGAGTAAATTAGGCATTATTCGAAGAATTTTATTATCGATAAAACTTTCTATTGTTTTAATTTCTAACCCAGCAACAGGGGAGCAAATTAAAACATCCGGGTCTATTTTATCTTTGTTATTTGTAAAAAAATTATTTATATTTTGAGGCTTAATACAAAGAATAAGTACCCCATTTTGAATAGAAATTATTGAGTCATCTGGAGTAATAGAAAATTCATCATTTATAGATTGTCTAACAACATCTAAATCCTCGTATAAAAATAAGTTGATACCATCAACAATATTTAAACCTTTTAAGAATGCAGATCCTAAATTACCTAAACCAACTATGTGAATATCTAATTTTTCCATTCTTCAATAATATCAGTTAAATGATGAGAGGTTAAAAAAAGCTACTTTTTAAAATTTTTTTTATTTTTTTTTGTTTAATATCGATATTATGTTATATTTAATACAAATCTAAGTAAATTTACATAGATTTTATATATAATAAAGTATAGATTAGAAAGGTAAAAAATGAGCGGAACATTAACTGCATCTCAAGTTAAGCCTGGTGTTAGAAGGTCAAAAAAATACACTACAGGTCGTGTATGCGCATTTGATGCTTGTGAAACAGTAATAAGTGTATACAACAAAAAGAAATTTTGTTTTCTTCATGCACCTGTCTCCTACCCAAGAGTAAGAGGCCATTTACCAAGAGAACAAGAACCTATCTCATAATTAGAAATTTTTAAGAAAGGATAATCCGAAATGGGAAAAGCTGTAGGAATTGATTTAGGAACGACAAATAGTGTTGTCGCAGTATTAGAAGGCGGCGAACCAACTGTAATTGCAAATGCAGAAGGAAATAGGACGACTCCATCCATAGTTGCTTTCAAGTCTGAAGAAGTACTGGTTGGAGAGCTTGCAAAAAGACAAGCAATAACAAATCCTGATAACACCATAAGATCAATTAAAAGACACATCGGAACTGATTGGAAAGAAAGCTTTGAAGGGAAAGATTATACTCCACAAGAAATATCAGCAAGAATACTTCAAAAATTAAAAAGGGATGCTGAAGCATACTTAGGAGATGACGTTACTGAAGCTGTTATTACTGTGCCTGCATATTTTAATGACGCAGAAAGACAAGCGACTAAAGAGGCAGGTCAGATAGCTGGATTAAACGTTTTAAGAATCATTAACGAACCTACAGCTGCATCACTTGCGTATGGTTTAGAAAATAATCAAGATCAGAAAATTTTAGTATTTGATCTGGGTGGTGGTACATTTGATGTTTCTATTCTGGAAATTTCTGAAGGAGTCTTTGAAGTAAAGTCAACCTCTGGTGATTCAAAACTAGGTGGTGATGACTGGGATCAGAGAGTTATGGACTGGTTAATTGATAAATTTAAATCATCAACAGGCATTGATTTATCAAAAGACAAAATGGCTATCCAAAGAATTCAAGAAGGTGCAGAGAAAGCAAAAATTGAACTTTCTTCTACAAGTGAAACAGAAATTAATTTACCTTTCATTACTGCTAATGATGCTGGTCCCCAACATTTATTAGAAAAGTTAAGTAGGTCTGAATTTGAAAAAATTACAGCTGATTTAGTAGACCGTACAAAAGCACCTGTTGAAAATGCTTTGTCTGATGCTGGAATGAAATTTTCAGATATAAATCACATAATATTAGTTGGAGGTTCTACAAGAATGCCATCAGTGCAAGAGCTTGTTAAATCTTTAACTGGTAAAGATCCTCATAAAGGTGTAAACCCAGACGAAGTTGTTGCTTCTGGTGCTGCCATACAAGCTGGCGTTCTTAAAGGTGATGTAAAGGATGTTCTTTTGCTCGATGTCACTCCACTTACACTTGGTGTTGAAACAAAAGGTGGAATCATGACAAAGATGATCGAAAGAAACACTACTATTCCAACTAAGAGGTCAGAAGTATTTAGTACTGCTGAAAACAATCAAACTCAGGTTGAAATACACATCTTGCAAGGTGAAAGAGATATGGCCTCTGGTAACAAATCTTTGGGCAGATTCACATTAACCGATATCCCTGCAGCAATGGCTGGTACACCTCAGATAGAGGTAACTTTTGATATTGATGCAAATGGAATTGTCAATGTAAATGCTAAAGACCTTGGCACTGGTAAGGAGCAAGCAATAACAATTACTGGTGGAACTGCTTTAGAAGACGATGAGATAGACAGAATGATAAAAGATGCAGAACAACATGCAAATGAAGATGCAAAAAAGAAAGATCTTGTCGAGACAAGAAATATGGCTGAAGGAATGGTTACTTCAACAGAAAAAATGTTGGAAGATAACAAAGATAAAGCAACTGATGATGAGATTAAATCGATTACTGATGCAAATGAAAATCTAAAGAAACTCCTAGAAAATGAAGATAACGAAGTTAATGATCTCAAGGTTGCTATTGAAGAGCTTTCTAAAGCTAGTCAATCATTTGCTGAAAAGTTATATTCAGAAACACAAAATGATACTCCTGATCCGTCTTCAAGTGAATCCGATGACGTGGTAGAAGGTGAAGTCATAGAAGATGAGTAACGAAGAGGAGCATACTGAAGAACCTGATGATTCTTCTGAAAATGAAAATACAGAAGCTGATGAATCAAGCGTCCCTCTTTCTCAGTACGAAAAAATAAAAGATGACTACTTAAGACTTGCTGCTGACTTTGATAATTATAAAAAAAGATCTGAAAAAGAGAAAGAAAATATTGGCTCAGCTTCTATTGCGTATTTTGTAAATACTTTATTTCCTCTCATAGACAATTTTGAAATGGCTATGTCTCAAGATAAAGTTACTAAAGAAGTTGAAACATTTAGTAGCCTATTGTCGTCAGTTTTAGAAAGTCTTCAAGTCACAGAAATTGGAGATGCTGGAGAGGATTTTGACCCTGCTTTACATGAGGCTGTTGAACATACTGGTGAAGGTAATATACAAAAAATTGATGTAGTTTTACGTAAAGGGTATCAATTTCAAGGGAACCTAATTCGACCTGCCATGGTTAAGGTCAAAAGTGAGTAGAGATTGGCTAGATAAAAATTTCTATGCCACACTTGGCGTACCCCAAAATGCAACCTCAGATGAAATAAAAAAAGCTTACAAAAAATTAGCAAGGGAAAATCATCCGGATTTAAACCCAGAAAACATTGAAGCAGAAAAAAAGTTTAAAGAAATTTCTGAAGCACACGCTGTATTAGGCGATGATAGGAAACGTCAAGAATATGATCAAATCAGAGCAATGGGAAGTTCAGGTTTTGGAGGTTTCACTAGTCAGGGCTTTACTGTTGATGACTTTGGAGATATCTTTGAAAACCTTGGTGATATTTTTGGTTTTGGCGGAAGAAGAAAGGGTCAAACATACCAAACTAATATCACTATATCATTTGCTGAAGCTGCCTCTGGTATTGAAGTAGTACTACCTATAGAAAACGAATCGATAAAAATAAAAGTTCCCGCAGGTGTAGATAATGGAAGTGTAATTAGGCTTAGGGGCCGTGGAGGTCCTGGAGCTGCTGGGGCACCTGATGGAGATCTATTGGTACAAGTTTCCGTTCAGCCTCATAAGTTCTTTAAAAGAAGCAATATGGACTTAATTTTAGAAATCCCCCTACTCTTTACTGAAGCTGCCCTAGGTGCGAGCATTAAGATTCCCACATTAACAAAATCTGTCACATTAAAAATTCCATCTGGAACACCTAGCGGAAAAACATTTAAAATTCGAGGTGAGGGTATAGCTCCGCAAGGAAGAAGGTCCGGTGATTTATATGTGAAAGTATTTATTACTCCCCCTGTGGACTTATCAAGGTCTGCAAAAAAACACCTGGAAAAATTTAAAGAACAGTTTGAATCTGGTGATTCTCCAAGAAAGTATTTAGATGAGTAGTGAAGAGTCAAACGCAATATACTTTATATCCGTAGCCTCTACACTCTCGGGCATACATCAACAAACAATTCGGACTTATGAAGAAAAAGGGTTAATAAAACCGTTCAGGACTGGAGGGGGAACAAGACGTTATTCTCAAGAAGATATAGATAAGTTGATACAAATTCAAAATCTGTCTCAACGAGGAATCAACTTAGATGGTATAAAAATAATTTATGAGATGAGAGATAAGATTGAAGAACTACAAGAAAAAATTATTTCTTTAGAAAATGAAATCTCAAGTGAAAAAATTGATTCTAAAAATAAAGCAAAAGAAATTCATAAAAGTTATAAGAACGAAATCGTTAAAAAAAATAATCAAACAATAAGAAAAACCTTCTAAAATAAATTCAATGGATACCGGGAATATAATTTCATTTTTAAAAAAATTTAGTTTTGGTAGGCTAATTGGTTCTGGAATCGTTCTCAGAGTTTTAATAGCTATAGTTGATGGTATTTTTGAATTGGAAATTAACGAACTTCCAAATTTTAATTTCTTCATATTCGGACTTGCTTTGGCCTACACAATACTTTGGATGTTTAATAAAAGTTATATCGAAGAAGAATAATTGAATGAATTCTTCTCAAAGAATTACAAACCTTGACTTTATCAGGGGCTTTGCTGTTCTTGGAATCCTTATAATAAATGTAATATCATTTGGCTTGCCTGTTACAGCTCTATTTAATCACTCTACTTATGGTGCGGAGAACTTATTAGATTGGGTTGTTATCGTGATCTCTTCAGTATTTTTTGAATATAAAATGATGGGCTTATTTTCTATGCTTTTTGGTGTTGGCCTTATGATTTTTCTTGATAATGCAAAACCAAAAGTTAAAAGGCCTAAATTGCTATCTTTTTGGAGAAACTTTTTATTACTTATATTTGGCATTGCTCATTTGTCAATTTGGGAAGGAGATATTCTCATAACTTATGCTTCATGTGCTTTTTTTATTATTTTATTTCCTCAGGTCCAAAATAATAAAATAATAATATTTTCTATCACATTTTTAGTTTTTATAGACCTTTTGCTCATAAATTATGTTGGTTCTTTATATGATCCTTCTGGAAATTTAATTTTAGAAGAAGCCTGGGTGGTTGCTGCAAGTGAAGGCGGTTCTTTAAATTTAGGAAAGTTTTGGTTTCCTCAAGAATCTGAGTGGGGAAATATATTTGGACTTTTATTTATTTTAGATGGCGGCAATAGAGCAATGACTTTAATGATTGTGGGAATTTTACTGTACAGATTGAACATAATTCAAGGAACTAGAGAGCTTAATTTTTATAAAAAATTGATGTTTTGCGGATTTGGCATAGGTTTGCCTTTTTCAATTTATAGTATTTATTTACTTATTTCATCTGAATATAGCGCTGCAATTGCAGTTACAAGTAAGCTATGGCTTACCCTCTCAGTAATGCCAATGGTGCTTGGTTATGTTGGATTGCTAACAATCATGAATATAAAACTCAGAGAAAATATTTCAACTAGATTACGTGCATGTGGGAAGATGGCATTTACAAACTATATAACTCAAACATTGCTTGGTGTATTTGTGCTTAGTGGTTTATTTGGAATTGGAACTTTTTCAAGGTCTCAATTAGTTCTGTATATAGTCATTATTTGGGGGTTGCAAATATACTGGTCAAAACCAATTTTAGATAAGTGGAGATATGGTCCGCTTGAATGGTTCTGGAGAAAACTTACTTATCTTTTTGTTTAGCTTTTATGCTTTTCAATAAATGTATCAATCTTATTTTCTAAAATTGGAAGCGTTATTCCCCCATCGCATAAGACTTCATCATGAAAATACCTAATATCAAACTTATCACCTAGTTCATTTTCAGCTTTTCTTCGTAGTTCTTCAATCTTCAATTGGCCCATTTTATATGAACATGCTTGTCCAGGCCAGGCAATATATCTGTCGGTCTCAATTTCTGCATTTATAGCTTCAATTGGCGAATTTGCTTTGAAAAACTTAATTGCTTTGTCTCTTGACCAGCCCATTCCATGCATGCCTGTATCAAGAACAAGACGACAAGCTCTCCATGCATCATTTCCAAGTCTTCCTAGCTGTTGAACATCATTGGAATAAAGGCCCATTTCATTAGCTAATTGCTCTGAATAAAGTCCCCAGCCCTCAACAAATGCTGTTGAAGCTACATACTTTTGAAAGTCTGGTACATCTTGTAGCTCAACTGCAATAGTTCTATCAAGGTGATGACCTGGTATCGCCTCATGAAAAGCTACAGATTCTGCTTCAAAAATACTTTTTGCTTCTGCTTTGTAAGTGTTAAGAAAATATGTCCCATCCCTTGAACCATCAGGTAAAGGTGGGTAATAATATGCAGGTGGAGCATGCTGTTCAGACTCAGCTGGAACTGGCAAGACCTTGCAAGGAGATTTTGGAAATACTGTAAACCACTCTTCTAAAGGCTTATAGGCTCGTTCAATAGTATCAACAGCTAACTGTAACATCTGCTCTTTGCTTTCATATCTCATTGAGGGCTCTGTTTGCATTTTTTGTAAGACTTCTTCTGGAGTACTGACTCCAGGAAATACATTTTCTCCAATCTCAAAAAATTCTTTTTTTAGCCTACCTATTTCAGAAAGTCCTACGTTATGAACTTCTTGTACAGTTATATCTTTATGGCCTGTGTATTTTCTTAATGCTCTTAAGTACGTCTCTTCCCCACCTTCAATCCACATTATTCCAGAATGCTCATCTGTACGTCCTTTAGGAATGTGTTCTGTTTTTAATTGATCTAAATAAGTTAATACTGTAGGCCTTATGTTTACATCTATAATTTTTTTAGCTTTTTCTTTCCAATCAGATATAAAAGATTCTGAAATTTCTGGTGAAAAATTAATTAGTAATAATGGATCTTCTTCCAGCGATGAACCCAAGTAATTTTCCAATTGATCAATTGTTCTGAGTAAATTTCGTTCTGTAGCTACCCTGTTGTTGTTTAAGCCGATTTTTTGTACCTCTGCGATCTGTGTATAAAGTCTTTTATAAAGTTCAAGTCTTTTTAACAACATATCAGCAGATTCTGAATCTGGAACAAACATTTGCTGGTTATAGTCAATAAGAAATCCTGTGAAGCCAGAGACACCGGCTCCAAACTCCCAACTCCTGTCTAACAAAGAATCTTTGTTAGAACTTAAAGCAAACTCCAACATTCCATGAGTAACTTTTTCTCTGTTCGATAAAGATTCTGCGTTTATGCTCTCAAGCCTTGAAATAAAATCATTTACTTTTTTTGTTTCTTTTTCAAAAGTTTCATCGGTCATCTCTTCTATTTGATCAAAATATTGCTTGTGTCCTCTCATGATTGCTGATGTGGGAGAAGAATCTAGAGAGTTTTGAAAAAAGTCCTGAGAGAGCTGTTGCAATTCGTTATTTGTCATTGATTTCCTTTTTTAAGCTTTTTATTTCATCTTCTAGTTTATCTAACTTATCACCTAGTTCATTAATAGTAAGTTCTTTATCACTAAAGCTAGAAATAAAATATGAAGATACAGCTGCTGTAATCGTTGCAATAAACCCAATACCCATAATCATCAAAGAGCTAGCAATTATGCGTCCAAGGTTTGTTAGCGGAGTAATATCTCCGTATCCAACAGTAGTTATTGTCACAAGTGCCCACCACAATCCATCACTATATGATTGAACATCTGGTTCAGAAATATAAAACAGAAAGCCAAAAAATAAAACAATTGCAATGGTTGCATAAACAATAAATCTCAATCCTTTTGAATTAAAGATTGATTTAACAGTTGTTCCAAACCTACTTAGTAAAGCTGCAAGTCTAAAAAATCTTAATGCATTTAATAATCTTGGTAATCGAGCAAACCTCAAAAAACCAGATGACTCCAAACCCTCGGGGACAATCGGAAATGAAAAAATTACAATAATTAATTCAATTTTATGGCTTTTAACAAATCTTATTTTATCTTCTGCAAAATAGAACAAAATTATGTACTCCAGCAAAAAAACTATCCAAATTCCCCAGTTCAAATATAGAGCAACCGTACCAAGCGATTGTTGTGTGTATTCAATTATTAATACCGGAATAAGCATAAGTACCGAAATCATCACAGGTACTTCGAAAAACTTTTCTGCTTTCAAATATTTCTGGTTGTTCATATAGATATTATAAAACTAGCTGAGAAAGATTAATATTAGTAATCTAAAATATGATTATGAACAGGGTATTTTTTTTAATACTATTTATTTCACTACTGGTGATTCCATTAAGCATAAACAACATAAACAGTGAGGGAATTAGTTACTTTGAACTAATCACTGAGTTTGGATCCAGTTTAATAAATGATTCTGAACCAGCAGAAGAAGTAGAAATTATTATTTCCGAAGAGCAAAGAGCCCAGATCAGTAAAAACTTTACTTCTCTCAGCGATTCACAAAATAGCTTTTTAAGTCAATATGAAAGCTTGCAAATAGAAACATTGAAAGGTGTAAATGCTTTTATCGCTAAAAATAGATGGGAAACATTTAGCAAAACCAATAATGGTATTAAAGGGATTTACTTAAGTGGCTATCATTTACTGAGAGAAGATAAAATTAATCCAATCAAAGAAATAGTCAAAAATACAATTGTGAACACTATAGTGCTTGATGTTAAAACTGACAACGGCCATTTAATGTACGACAGTCAAATAGAGTCTGTTGAGCAATTAGATAACGAAAGAATAAAATATGACTCAACAGCGCTTAAGTACCTTAAAGAGGAGCTTAATATTTATTTGATTGGTCGTGTAGTTGCTTTTCAAGATCCAATTTTTTCAAGAAAATATTCACAATCGTCAATTATTGATTCAAAAACAAATACTCCCTATTCACAAAATGGTCAATACTTTCTTGATCCAAGCGATGAAAACAGCAAAGATTATGTATTAAATATTGCACTTGAAGCCTGCTTGCTTGGTTTTGATGAAATTCAGTTTGATTATATTCGATACCCAGACACCTCTTACCAAGGTCTTGTCTACGATGAAGAAAGTAACTTTGAAAATAGAACAAAGAATATTGATTCGTTTCTTCTTAATGCTACAAATGCCTTACACGATATCGGCTGTTTAGCTTCGGCAGATATATTCGGATATGTTCTAAATTCCAAAAATGATAATGGAATAGGTCAATACTTAGAAACAATAGTAAATACGGTAGATTTTATTTCGCCAATGGTTTACCCATCTCATTATTCAAGAGGTTCTTTTGGATATAATTATCCAAATAACCACCCATATGAAGTTGTCACAGCATCGTTAAATCAAGGTCTTTTAAGAGGGGTGGATCAAAAAAAACTAAGGCCATTCCTTCAAGGATTTTGGCACTCATCAAAAGATGTTGCATTAAATATTAAAGCAGCTGAGGACAAGGGTCTTGATTGGATAATTTGGAATAATTCTAGTGTGTATCAAGAAGATTTCTTTACTAAAATTGAATCATGAGCTTCAAAGTTGAATTTAAAAATTATCTGGATGAGTTACATAAAAGCTTGTGTGATGTAAGTGACTGGATGTATGAAAATCCAGAATTAGGTTTTCAAGAATTCAAAACATCAAAGCATCTAGTTGACTACATTCAGAAAAACTCTAAATCTGTAAATTATCCTTCACATGGACTTGAAACAGCTTTTGATGTAACATTCGGCGACGATGGTCCTCTAGTTGTTATTTGTGTTGAGTATGATGCCTTGCCTGAAATCGGACATGCTTGTGGACACAATATTATTGCTACAGCTTCTATAGGTGCAGGGTTGGGGTTAAAAGATATTGCATCAAAATTAGGAATTAGGGTAAAACTTTTAGGAACTCCTGCAGAGGAAGGTGGTGGTGGGAAAATTATTCTTATTAACGAGGGAGCCTTCGAAGATGCTTCTTGTTCTATGATGATACATCCAGGCTATGAAGATGTAGTGAACCCAACCTTTACAACAATTGAACAATACACCGTTGAATATATTGGTAAAGATGCCCATGCAGCTGGTGCTCCAGATCAAGGAATTAATGCTCTAGATGCGCAAATACAACTATTCGTGAATGCATCAACTTACAGACAACAAATGGTTCAGAGCAATAGAATGCACGGGGTGATTAGGGAGGGTGGTTTTAAGCCGAATATAATTCCATCATATACAAAATCTGAATGGTATTTAAGATCGCTTAATGAAGAAGGTCTAAATCAACTTGAACAAGACTTTTATAATTTTGCTAATGCTGCTGCACTCTCAACAAAATGTGAAGTAAAAATTACATCTCCTGATTATAGATATGAGGAAATAAACAATAATGAAACTCTGTATAAACTTTTTATGGAAAATGCTCAAGATGTAGGTAGGGAAATGATTCTACAAAAAGATGCTACGAGACCTGGTTTAGGTTCTACTGATATGGGAAATGTATCTCAAATCTTCCCATCTATACATCCAATGCTTGGCATTGGCGAAAAAAAAGCGGTCAATCATCAACCAGAGTACGCAGCGGCTACTATAACAGCGGGTGGACATAAAGCTATTTATGATGGAGCATACGCAATGGGAGCTTCAATAATCGATTTAGCTGAGAAGAATCTTTGGGATAAGCTTTAAAGTATTTGGCTTAAAAAAAGCTTTGTTCTATCGTTTTTTGGATTATCAAAAAACTCATTTGGAGTATTTTCTTCAACCATTAAACCGTCATCAAACAACATTACTCTATCAGCAACTTCTTTAGCGAATCCCATTTCATGAGTTACAACAATCATGGTCATTCCAGATTTTGCTAATTCTTTCATTACATCTAAAACTTCTTTAATCATTTCAGGGTCTAATGCTGATGTGGGCTCATCAAAAAGCATAATTTTTGGTTCCATGGCCAGGGCTCTTGCTATTGCAACTCTTTGTTGCTGTCCACCTGATAGCTGTCCAGGAAACTTATTTGCTTGCTCTGGAATACCTACACGCTCTAAAAGTTCCATAGCTTTCTGCTCAGAGTCGGATTTACTTTTTTTTCTAACCCATGTAGGAGCAAGAGTTATATTTTGTAAAACTGTAAGATGTGGAAATAGATTAAAACTCTGAAAAACCATCCCTACTTCAGATCTGATTGCTTCAATATTTTTAATATCATTTGTCAACTCAATCCCGTCAACAATAATTGATCCTTCTTGGTGTTGTTCTAATCTGTTTATACATCTAATGAAGGTTGATTTTCCAGAACCTGATGGACCACAAACTACAAGTACTTCTCCCTCTTGAATCTCCATAGATATACCTTTTAGTGCCTGGAAATCCCCAAACCATTTTTTTACATCTTTAGCCTCTATAATGCTCATATTATTACCTTTCACCTAATCCTAATCGCTTTTCAAATTTCATACTTCTTCTAGATAATGTAAATGTAAAAACCCAATAGACAAATGCAATAAATAATAAGTTTTCTCTATCGTGTCCTATGAAGTTAATAGGAATTGATTGATTTCCAATTACCATTCGACCAATAGTAAGAAAGTCAAATAATCCAATGATTGTAACAAGGCTAGAGTCTTTAAATGATGTAATTATGCTACTAACTAGAGTTGGAACTATTGCCCTCAAGGCTTGTGGAAGCACAATTAATGATGTCTTTTGAACAGTATTCATACCAATTGCATCAGCAGCCTCAAATTGTCCTTTAGGTATTGACTGTAGGCCACCTCTAATATTTTCTGCAAAATATGCACCACTAAAAAAAGCTGTGACAATCAAAACTCTTACTATAAGATTAAACTCTACACCGTCTGGTAAAAATACTGCCATAGTCACGCTAGCAAAAAATAACCATGTAATATAAGGAACAGATCTTACAAGTTCGATTATTCCTGTACAAACACCTTTAATAATTGGAAGTGAAGAATTTCTACCTAAAGCTAATAGAACTCCTAAGGGGAAAGATACGTATGTACCAAATATTGCTAATAGCCACGTTAGTGAAAATCCTCCAAAAATACTTGAGCCGGGAACCACTATCTGAGTAGTCGATGTTCCTCCTTCAAGCAGAAATGCAGTTGTTGTCAAAGACACTACCCATACAATAGTTAAGCTTCTTTTACCTTTTGCAGAAGTAGAGACTGCTGGAATAATAACTGAAAATAGTAAAAGCAATAACAAAGCAGCTTTTACAAGTAGAATAACTTTTAAAAATAGAGAGGCTATTGTAACAACTACAAGAAGGCCTAAATAATAACTATAAAACTTCTCAACAATTTTATTATTAATAAAGTATATAGTTAAAACACCTATCAGTAAAAATCCAATAAATACTGGAATGTCATTTCTTATAAGTTCGTTAAGATCGATAAGAGGTTTTTTAAAAATCCATGAAAATATCAATAAAGGAAGTAGTACCCACGAAATAGACACTGCATTCTTAAACTGTTTTTTATTTTTAAAATATACACCAACTAAATAAGCCACGACAAAGGAAATCCATATTAAAGTCCAAGGTATTTTCGTAGAATTAGCTATTGGCATTAAAGGATCTGGGAATACTCTTTGATTGTCTGCATCAAGTTGTATAGTTGGAATTTTCATAATCCACAGAAGAATTATTGGAACAAGTAAATATATTGACACCAATAATGACTTGTTAAAACTTAAGTTGATCTTTGAGATAAGAAAAAATACTACTAATAATCCTAGTAAAATGCTTAATAATGGAATTCTTTCAGCATATGAAAAAACGTCTACTTGTTCTCTTATTCCCGTAGCAGTGCTGACTACAACAGAAGTTGTTGGAGCAATAATTGTAAGAAAAATAATACCGGAAACTATTTTTGAAAATGTTAAACACAACTTACTAAGAGATGTTTTTTCTTCTGTTTCCCAAAGTCCCACAGAAAGCCCAGAAAATATAAAACCTAAACCTACGCAAATCCAGATTCTTATGAAATCAGATTCCGGATAAGCTTGAACCATATAAAGTTGCATATTGTTTAATACCGACAACCAATCTTTATCTGGAGCTGTTGCAAAACCAAACATTCCCCTAAAGAAACTTATCATTATATAACTAGTAATAAACGTCAACAAAGTTGACACAGGAGAGGAAAATAAATTTTCTTTTATAACTCTTGTTTGTTTTTTTATATCTATATTCATCATCTCTCTACTATCTTTAGTTTTCGATTGTAATAATTGACAATACTTGAAAGAGTTAGACTAACAGTACTAAAAAATATCATCCAAATAAGAAAAACGGGAAGGGTTTGGCCTTCTTGATTATATAATGTTTGCCCAACAGCAACTACTTCTGGAAACCCAACCGCAATTCCTAGAGATGTATTTTTTGCTAAATTAAGATACTGGTTACCCATTGGAGGGAGCATAATTCTAACCGCTTGTGGAAGAACAATGAGCCTTAGCAGTGAACTTCTTCTTAAACCAAGAGATAATCCGGCTTCAGACTGACCTTTAGAAACTGCCATAATTCCAGCTCTGACTATTTCAGAAATAAATATTGCAGTATAAATAACAACACCAAGCCATGTAGCAAAATATCCAACAGTCAAACTTTTTCCAACCTCAGTCGAATATTTCTTAAATTTTGTTGTTCCAACTTGTTCAATTTCGGCCATATTTAACTCGTAAGGGACGCCTGTAATAGACCAATCAAGTGCATTTGAAATTCCACCAAAAAATTGTGGTAATCCCCAATCAGATTTAAAGGTTAGTTCGTCTCCAACTAAGAATTTTGAAATACCTTGACCTATAGGAGCAAACATTAAAGCAATGAACACTATGGCGATAACAATAGTGATTATCATTTTGAAGTAATCATCATCACTATATTTGCCCTGTAGTTCTCCTGATCTTTTACTATTAATTTGCTTCCTCACAGATATAAATGACAGATAACCTGCTAAAACAGACAGTAGAATTTGATAAAAAATACCTGGAAGTACCTCAAGACCCTGTGAAATAAAACCAGAGACAAAACCGATTATTCCAACAATCCTGTATCCTCCATACCAGCCAATAGCAAATAAAATTACTAGAGTTAATAAAGACCAAAGAAAAGGCTTTGTTTCTCTTCCTTGTTCTTCTAATAATTTTACTCTTTGTTTATACACTCGATTGCTGATGTATAAGGTTATTAAAAAATATAACATGAACATCCATGCTCCATCTTGTCTGTTTGGCCATGATAGGGCTACCCCTTTTGAGCTGGCATGGAACAGTACAGATCCAACATCATAAACTTCTAGTCTTGGTAGAGAAAGAATTAAAGCCTGGAAAAATAAGATTTGTACTAATAGAGGAACATTCCTGACAACTTCTAAAAGAGAAGTGGCTGTCTTTTCTACAATATAATTATTAGATAATCGTGCAATACCAAGAATCGTACCAAAGAATGTTGCTGCTACTATCCCAGTTACGGTAATACGTAACATATTAAGCATTCCAGTTTGAAGCATTTGAAGACCAGATTTAGGAAGTGTATAAAGTCCTTCGGCGATAGAAACTCCAGGGGTTTCACCTAAAAAGCCCCATGAAAAAGCAATATTTGTATTAGCTAAATTACCGACAGCAATATTTAAATAGTTAAAAATAATAGCTATTAGACCACCGAGAAAAATAAATTGTACGGCCCACTTTAAAACAACAACGTTTCTAAAAAACGCTCCAATTTTACTAAGCAATTTGACCATAGAAAAATATTACTTGATTGAACTGTTAAATGAAACTCAAATATCTACAAAAGCAAAAAGAGCCCGAAGGCTCTTTTCGCAATAATTTTTTTAACGATTATCTAGCAGGAGGTGCGTAAATTAATCCGCCGTCTGCCCATCGGTCGTTATCTCCACCTTCTCTATAGAGACCTAATGGATTTAGGTTTCTTGAAAAGATTTCATCATAGTTTCCGACTTGCTTAATAACCTGATAGTAAGCATCTGCACTAAGACCCATCTTAGTTTGAAGTTCTCCATCGTTTGCACCAAAGAGTCTTCCTAGTTCTGGGTTAGCTTCAAGATCAGCTGAATCTACATTTGCAGCAGTAACGCCATATTCGTCAGCGATAATTGTTGCATATACAGTCCAGTTAATGATGTCTGCCCACTGGCTATCATTTGATCTATAAGTAGGACCAAGTGGTTCTTTGGAAATTGGTGATGTTGGGAAAATTACCCAATCATTAAGAGCATCATTTACTGCTCTTCTACCAACAAGTCCAGAACCGTCAGTTGTAACAATATCACACTCACCAGCAATAAATTTATCAATTGCTTCAGAGAATGCTTCTACTGTAATAAGCTGAATTGTTCCACCTGCAAGACCAACACGCTCAGTAATATTTTTCTCAGTTGTTGTTCCAGCATTTGTACATACTCTTAAACCGTCAATATCTGCGACAGTTGAGCTGTTTGACAAGCCATCAGCTACTCTACCCATTAATTGTTGACCATCATAATAAGTTGTTGGTCCAAAATCGTTACCTAATTCAGTATCACGACTTTGAGTCCAAGTTGTGTTTCTTATTAAGACATCAATTTCGCCAGCGCTAAGTGCTGTAAATCTTTCAGCTGATGTAAGTTGCTTAAATTCAACTTTACTGTAATCGCCAAAGATAGCAGCAGCAACTGCATAACAGTAGTCAACGTCAAATCCAGAGTAAGAACCGTCGTCCCCTACTTCAGTGAATCCAGTAGCACCGGTGCTAACACCGCACTTAAGGAATCCTCTTTCTTGAACTTGTTCAAGCGTTGACTCGCCTTCGTGGTCATGTTCTTCTTCAGTAGCTTCAACAGCAGCTTCTTCGGTTGTGTCTCCACAAGCGACAATTACCATTGCAAATACTAAAAGAAAAACAATTGCTTTTTTATTCAATGTTTATCTCCTTTTAATTAAAAGTACACAGCTTTAAAGAAGCTGTATTGTCTTTAATTTAATATAGTTATATTTATGTAGCAATTAATAATTATTGAAAAAAACTAATAATTTGCAATTAAATCTAAAATCGCTAAGAAACCTCTACTGATTATAAGAAAAATCCATTATTATTTTATGTTGTATCTAAGGAGAGAAATTGTCTACTAC
Source organism: uncultured Candidatus Actinomarina sp. (assembly GCA_902555985.1). Classification (GTDB taxonomy): domain Bacteria; phylum Actinomycetota; class Acidimicrobiia; order Actinomarinales; family Actinomarinaceae; genus Actinomarina. The sequence continues at coordinate 87,623 of CACDUI010000001.1, read as the reverse complement.
CGTAGTACTTGGAGCCCAGTGGGGTGATGAAGGTAAAGGTAAAGTCACAGATTTTTTTGCTTCAACTGCAGATTATGTAGTCAGATTTCAAGGTGGAAATAATGCTGGTCACACTATTGTTGTTGGAGAAGATAAAGTAGCATTGTCTCTAACACCGTCGGGAGTTCTTTACCCTAGCTGCACACCAGTAATTGGCTCAGGTTGTGTAGTCGATCTTGGGTTCTTAAAGCAAGAACTAGAAATGCTAAATGAAAAAAACGTTAATACAGAAAAATTAGTTATTTCTCCAAATGCTCATTTGGTTATGCCATACCATAAATTACTTGATGAACTTATAGAAGAGGGCTTAGGTGAAAACAAAATTGGAACAACAAAAAAAGGAATTGGGCCATGTTATGCAGATAAAATTCAGAGAAAAGGCATTAGAGTTCAAGATTTACTGGATAAAAATATTTTTGATCAAAAAGTCAAAAATAATATTGAAGAAACAAACTTAACTCTTACAAAAATATACAACCAAGCGCCTATAGTAGCTGACGAGATTATCAAGGAGTTTAATGATTATATTGAAATGGTTTCTAATCATATTGCAGACACATCACTATTAATTGCGAATGCAATAAAAAATAATAAAACAATTTTATTTGAAGGGGCTCAGGGGACATTATTAGATATTGATCATGGAACATACCCTTTTGTAACTAGCTCAAATACTTCCTCAGCAAACGCTGCTACTGGTTCGGGAGTAGGTCCAAAAAATTTAGATAGAATTGTTGGTGTAACTAAAGCCTATATTTCTCGTGTTGGAAGTGGACCATTTCTAACAGAACAAGAAAATGAAATTGGAGATTATCTAATAGAAAAAGGTGCAGAGTTTGGAGTAGTTACTGGCAGAAGAAGAAGATGTGGTTGGTTAGATCTAATTTCTTTAAAGTACTCAGTAAGAATTAATTCATTGACTGAACTTTTTATAACAAAACTTGATGTTCTCTCTGGACTTGAAGAATTGAAACTTTGTGTAGGGTATGAAAGTGAAAATGGAGTTACTACTGACTATCCATATGATCAAAATATTTTAAATACTGCCGAACCAGTATATGAGATTCTAGATGGCTGGACTGAAGACATTACTTCTGTTAAAAAATTTGATGATTTACCTGAAAATGCTAAAAAATATATAAATGCTATTGAGGATTTTATTGAAGTTCCAATAACTTTTATATCTGTAGGGCCTGAAAGGAACCAAAATATAGTTATTACTGATGATTGAAAGATACCAATACCTCGAAATTGAAAAAATTTGGAATGATCAAAATAAATTTGATACCTGGAAACTTGTAGAACAAAAATACCTTGAAACCCTAGAAGAAAATAATATTTCTCCAGGTGGAATAGCTGAGGTCATTGAAAAAACTGAGATTTCAAAGGACGAAGTATACGAAAGAGAGAAAATCACAAATCACGATTTAGCTTCATTTGTCGATATACTTCAATCTAAAGTTGGTGACAATTCAAATTGGATTCATTATGGTCTTACAAGCTCAGATGTAGTTGACACAGCAAATAGCTTATTAATTAAACAGTCTTTATCTATAACGATCGAATTACTAGATGAACTTTTAAAACAGATTGAGGCCAAAGCTAAACAGGAGATGCATACACCTATAGTTGGCAGGACTCATGGCGTTTTTGCCGAAACAACATTTTTAGGTAATATTTTTGGTAACTGGCACCAAGAAATAAAAAGAAACAGGGAGCGCTTAGAAAATTGTGTAAAAACTATTTCAGTAGGAAAACTAAGTGGACCGGTTGGAAACCATACCGTAGTAGATGAAAATATTGAGAGAACAACTCTTAAGAAACTTGGACTAGAAGCTGAAATCTTCGCAAGCCAAGTCGTAGCAAGGGATAGGTATGCAGAAATTATTACAAGTCTTGCAATTCTTGCTAGTAGTTTTGAAAGGGTTGCGACAAATATTAGGGGTTACCAACGATCTGAGGTTTCGGAACTAAGTGAACCTTTTAAAGATGGACAAAAAGGTTCATCAGCTATGCCACATAAAAAAAATCCAATAGCAAGTGAAAGAATTACAGGATTAGCAAGGGTTGTTAGGGGTTATGCATTAAGCAGTATGGAGAACATAGTTCTCTGGCATGAAAGAGATATCTCTAATTCCTCTGTTGAAAGAATTATCCTTCCTGATACTTTTAACTTAATTTGTTTTATCACTAAAGATTTAATATCAATTTTTGATGGTCTTCATATAAACTACAAAGCTATAGAAAAAAACCTAACTGATGCAACTGATAAATTAAGCAGTCAGAAAATTCTTTCAGCCTTAGTAAAAAATGATATTGATAGAGATGAGGCTTATAGGGCGGTCCAGGATCTAACATTTGAGAATTTTTCAACTAAAGAAATTGTGACAAAACTCTCTGAAAAATTTAAGATTGATTCAAATTTAATTTTAGATTTTATTGAAAAAGAAACTTCGCTCTCAAATGATGAAGATTCTTTTAATAATAAGTTCAAATAAATTGAGAAAATTTTATAAAAAGTATTTAGAAATCAAAGAAGAGTTAAAAGAATTAAATTTTAATCAAGAAGGAGTTTTTGATTCTGTAGTTGCCCCAATCTTTTTTGTAGTAACCAATAATTTTACAACTCTTAATCAGGCAATTTTATATACGGGTATTTTGTTAATACTTTTGTTTCTTTATCGTCTTCTAAGAAAGCAAGATTTAAAATTTGTATTCTACGGATTAGTAGGAACATTGGTAGCACTTCTTCTAGCAAGAGTTCAAGGAAGTGCGTCTGGCTTTTTTATTCCTGGAATCGTTAGAGATATTTTAATTGCTGTAGTTGGTTTTGTTTCAATAATAATTAAAAAACCATTTACTATTTATAGTTCTAAAGCAATTAGAAAATGGCCCCAAGGGTGGTACCTACACGAACTTGTTCGTCCTGCATATACAAGAGTTGCAATAATTTGGACTTTATACTTATTTATCAAGGGTGGTCTTCAAATAATATTTTTCAATTCCCCTGAGATACTTGTAACAATTAAACTTTTATCATCAAATCAGACAACATTAATTTTATTGGTCGTTACTTATATTATTGGACAAAATAAACTTCAGTCTCTGGGCGGTCCAAGTGTTGACGAGTTTATTAATAACATACCAGCCCCATGGAAAAGTCAACAAAAAGGTTTTTAGAGTAGGATTAATGTATGAATAATTTAACAGCATCAGACTTGCCTACACTCGCATATTTAATTGGAATTCTTATTGCTTCCTATCTAATTCTTCGATCATTAGTTTTTCCAATAATTAAACGTGGTGCAAGTAAAACAAGTACATATATAGACGACCTATTCCTAGATAAAAAATTTTTAAATAGAGTTTCTTATGTATTCGTTTTTGTTTTGTTTAATTTTTTAATTGCTACACCCCAGTTCAATTTAGAAATATTTAATACTGAAATTTCTAAGAGAGTTTCTAGTGCATTTTTAACATTATTCGTTGGCCTTACTCTTCTTGAAATGTTGAATGTGTTAAATAAGGTTTCAGAAAATATCAAATCACTAAAAAATAAGCCAATTAAGGGCTACGTTCAGATTGTTAAAATTGTTGTTAACTCTTTTATATTCATAATTATTTTTGCAATTATGACTGGTCAACCAGTTAGTTATTACATTAGTGGTTTAGGTGCCCTTACAGCAGTTCTGTTGTTAGTTTTCCAGGACACAATTTTGTCATTTATAGCATCAGTACAAATTGGTCAGAATAACATTATTAATAATGGAGACTGGATTGAGGTACCAGAATATGGTGCTGATGGTGATGTTGTAGACATTGCCTTACATACAGTAAAGGTACAAAACTGGGATAAAACTATCACAACAATTCCAACATCAAAGATTGTCACCACATCTGTAAAAAACTGGCGAGGAATGTCAGAGTATGGAGGAAGAAGAATTAAAAGATCAATCTCCATAGATATATCAAGTGTTAGGTTTATGGAGCAAAAAGATATTGATAAGCTAATGAAAATCCCAACTGTAAATAAATATCTCTCTGAAAAAATAAAAGATATTGAAAAATTTAACTCTTTGGTTGATGAAAAAAAAGAAAAAAGAAAACTTACTAACCTTGGGACATTTAGAGCATATCTTGTTAAGTATTTACAAAATCATGATGGTCTCAATACAGAAACGATGACTTTGCTGGTAAGACAACTTTCGCCAACTCCCACAGGAGTTCCTCTAGAGTTATATACCTTTACAAATACAATTGATTGGGTTGAATACGAAGGTATACAATCTGATATATTTGATCATATATTTGCAGTATTACCAAAGTTTGGACTAAGAGCATTTCAAGACGGCACAGTGGAGGCTGCTGCTGCAAGAGGCTTGCCAATAATTGATTCAGAATTATAAATTAGTTCCTAAAAAGTTTCATAGATTTTATAGATAAGCTTTTCTAGGTTTTCTTCAACATATTCTTTGGCCACAAAAGACTGATGCCTCCAAATACTATAAAAATATAATTTAAATAGTTTCCATATTTGCTGTAGGGAGTTTCTGTCTGTATAACCTCAATTTTTTCAGTCAGTATTCCTGTTTCAAATAATTCAGTTTTAGAAATTACTGTTCCCTTGTGGTCTATAAATGCTGACTTACCAGTTATTGCTGCGTGCACAATCGGCCTCCCATTTGAGATTGCATTTGCTCTAGACATTAATATAAATTGGTCTGACATACCGCTTTCTCCATAACTTGCTTGGTTAGTAAGGATTACAACCAATTCTGCACCATCCTGCACACTGTTTCGGATATACCTTTGGAATGAACCTTCAAATGAAATAACAGATGAAATTTTTACATCATTAACCATAAATATTTTTTGACTATCTCCCCTAATCATGTCCCGGGGAACTAGTGCTAATGGAGGAATCCATTCTAAATATTTTCTAAATGGAATATACTCTCCAAAAGGGACGGGGTGTTGTTTTAAATATTGACCTGTAATCTCTCCATCTTTGTTTATAAAAATTCCATAATTTTCAAAATATTTTTTTTGTATGGGCCTATCTCCACCTATTAAAAAATACGAATCTAGTCTTAAGGCTTCGGCAGAAATTTCATTTTGAACTTTGCTATGTATTCCAGGATCATTATTAAATCCTGTTGAGCTCTCCGGCCAAACTACTAAATCAAAATTCCCATCAAGAGATTGCGTTTGGGTTAAATGACTATCATAAATTTTTTGTCTTTCATTGTTGCATCTGTTTTTTGCACCAGGACACGGGCTGTTTCCTTGAACGATTGCGATATTTAGTTCTGATGCTTCTATTTGAGCATATTGAGAATCACTTATCACAAAATTAGAAATTATTATTATAAAAATTATTAATGAAAATATAATGTAATTTTTCAAATAATTTTTTTGTTTACTTTTCAGAAAGACACCAAGTGCAATTATTAATGTAAAGGATTGTAGTAAAAGAGATGCTCCCGTTGGTCCAAAATTTTTGAAATACAAAGGAATTTCAAAAAATAATGGACTGTTTATAGGACTAGTTAATAAAACTGTTGAAGGAAACCCCCAGGGAAAACCACCAAATGGAAAATACGCTCTAAATAAATCAAAAATTGCTATTGCTGACAGTAAAACATAGAAATTGTTTTCAGATTTTGTATTTAGATAGGAAAATAGTCTTCCGAATATTCCGTACATCAACCCCATTAAGATTGTTAGTGGAATCCAGGCTTCAAGTCCTATTGATTGAATACCTAATAAAATTACACCGTAAGCAATACACCCAAAGATAAATCCTGATAAAAATGATTTTTCTTTTGATAACAATGAATAATAAAAAAGATACAGTGCTGGAAATATTAAATACCATAAATCATATGGAGGAAAACTTAAGAAATAGAGCAAGCCGGCAATAGTGGCGTTCATAAACATATGCTTATATATTAATAATCCTCTTAATTGAAATAAACTAATTTATGTTTCTCAAAATAACATAAAGACCAGAAATAATTGAAAAATAAGTTACTGACTGTGCAATAAAACGATCTGAGGCTTTAGAGAAAAGAGAGCTAGAAACTCGAATTCCAATCAAAACAACTGGAAGAAATAACAAAAATAAAAGTAGGTGGTCAAGAAAAAGATTCCCACTAAATACTAAAAGAGACAATGTAATCAAAATACCTATACTAAATACACTATTAAGGGATGGCCTAAATTCCTGAGATTTAGTATTTCTATAAAGCAAAGCTACTGGAGGGCCACCAATTGCTGCAATCATTCCAAAAATACCAGAAAAAGTACCTGCAAAAAACGAATTTAAATTATTTCTATTTATTTCCCAACCAAAAAAAGAACCTGCACCTGCTATGAAAACAATAAGCCCTACGGAAATTGATAAATATTTCTCAGATAAGTTTAATAAGAACAAGAGTCCAAGTGGTCCTCCTATTAACCGACCTAAAATAAGTGGCCTTACTTTAGATAAATCAACTTCATCTTTTTCTCTGTAAAAAACTCTCAAAGCAAGTGGTAAACCAAGTAACGCAAGCAGCTGTGGTACAAGATTAGGTTCAATTTGAACAATTATTGGTGAAGCGATAACAGCAAACCCAAAACCCAAAACGCCTTGGACTGCAGAGCCAATAAAAAGCAATAGTGCAATAAAAATTACTTCAAATAGAGTTAAATCAAACGGTAAGTTCAACCAAGTTCTTCTTCAATTAATTTAAGAATTTCCCCATCTTCTGAGTGTCTTTCTAGTTCTTTTTTTGAAAATATTAATTTTTCATTTAAATGAAATTCAAATACTCCACCACCACTTGGAATCAATTGAATATTGGTAACTTTATTACCGTAAATTTCTAAGACATCTTCTATCGTGCCAACTGCACGAGGTGTGTAGTTTCAAACTACACAAAATTCAAGTTTGATTTCCATAACTAAATACTATCATATAAAAAGTTAAAGGAGTTAAGTGTTTAACTATTCAGACATAACATTGGAAATATTACAAAAAGACTTAGAAAGTACAATTAAAGACTGTAAAACATTAGTCAAAAATATTAAATCATTTGAAAATATTGTATTAAGTAATTTTGATGAACTAGAAAGTACAATTCATGATCTTTCTGGACGTATTGCTTTTATGGGAGATGTACACCCAGATGAAAAAATTAGAGATTTTGGAAATGAAGCTGATTCAAAAATACAAAATTTTGTGCTCGAATTATTTAAGGATAAAGAACTATACGAAAAATTTAGCGAAATTCAAACCCTTAGTTTGGATGATGAATCAAAATCATTTCATAAAGATTTAGAAATTGATTTCAAAGATACGGGACATGGTCTTTCAGATGAAAAAAAAGCTAGGCTGACAGAAATTGAGAAAAAACTTATTGATCTAAGCATTTCATTTTCAGAAAATATTGCAAAAGATAAGACAGAAGTCTTATTTTCTGAAAATGAATTAAAAGGGTTAAGTGCAAGTGAACTTAAAAACTTAAAAAAAATTGAAGACAGATTTGTTATAACCATGGCATATCCAGAAATTAATGCAGTCATGGAAAATTGCAGCATAAGAGCAACGAGAGAGATTGTTTGGAAAGCATTTAATAATCGTGCTGTAGAAGAAAATAGTCCCATTTTGAAAGAGGCTGTCCAGCTAAGAAATGAAAAGGCTAACTTGTTTGGATATGAAACTTGGGCTCATTATAGATTGCAGAACAGAATGGCAAAATCACCTGAAAATGTCACTTTAATGTATGAAAGTTTAATTTCTAAATTACAAAAAGCAGCTGAAATAGAAAAAAAAGAGCTTGTAATAGATAATATTGACATTGATGACATATCACCTTGGGATATCCGATATTTTATTTCAGCACAGAGAAGCAAAGTAAGTGCTATTGAAAATAGCGAACTAAAAAAATTCTTCTTTATACATGATGTAAAAACTGAAATGTTTAAAGTTTGTGAGGAAGTCTTTGATTTAGAAATAAAACCTGAATCAAATAAAACTGCCTGGCATAAAGATGTTGAGCTATGGTCTTTATGGGAAAAAGACGGGCAACAACTTGCTTATTTTTATTTAGACCTTTACCCAAGAGAAGGAAAATTTACCCACGCAGCTGTTTTCGACATTTCCTCTGGTGGGTCCAACAGACAAGACTTACCAATATGTTCAATGGTTGCAAATTTCCCAAGCCCGAATACGGGAGATGGGTTAATGACATTTGATGAAGTTGAAACTCTGTTTCATGAATTTGGGCATGTATTGCACAATGGAATTGGTAAATCAAAATATACAAGGTTTGTTGGCGCAAACTGTGAGTGGGACTTTGTAGAAGCACCAAGTCAAATTATGGAACACTGGGTTTGGAAAGTAGAGTGCATGAAAAGAATTTCAAAACATATTGAATCTGGAGATACCTTATCTGATGAAATTTGTGAAAAGCTTAATAAGTCTAAAAATATTGGTGTAAGTTTACTTACGCTTAGACAAGTATCATTTGGTCTTGCAGATCAACATTTGCATGGAAAAAACTTTAAAGATAGTCTTTTAGAAATTGAGCATGCTGCTCAAGAAGTTACTACTATATCTTATCCCAAAGACATAAACCATCTAGCAGCCTTCGGTCATTTACTTGGTGGATATGATGCTGCTTATTACGGGTATATATGGGCTGAAATAATAGGTGATGATTTATTTAGTAGGTTTGAAAATGAGGGGGTTCTTTCAAAGTTAGTTGGTGTTGACTATAAAAATAAAATATTAATGCCTGGAGGAACAATTCCGGCTGAGACCATGGTTCAAAACTTTTTAGGTAGAAAATGGAACGATAGTGCATTTTTAACACAAAAAAACTTGTCAAAATAAGGTTGCCATCTACAATAAAAGTGTTAACCTTGTGAATATATTCACAAAGTATATAAAGGATAAAAATGACAGACGGATTAAAGGCTAGTCAAATAAAAGGTGGTATTAGACCATCAAAAAGTTTTGACCAGGGCAGAGTATGTAAAGATGAATCTTGCAGTACTCAACTTAGTATTTATAACAAAAGAGATCATTGCTTCAACCATGCTCCGGTAAAATACCCGCGAGTAAGAGGCAGAATTCTCCAAGAAACAGCTTAAGTTTTAACTACCCCCCCTTAACGAAATCTCCCCCATGAGGTTTCCTATAAGCCCCTTTAAAAAGGGGCTTATTTTATAACCCAAGAATATTAAAATAAACACATGGAAACAAAATTTACTGTACCTGAAATTAGCTGTGGACATTGTAAAGAAACTATTGAGTCAACTGTTGGCAGTATTGAGTCTGTATTAAGTGTGACTGTAGATATTGACCAAAAATCAGTAGATGTAAAATCTACTAGTGATTTAGACCTATCTCTCATATCCGAGATGTTAGATGAACAAGGTTACACAGTTGTCCAGCCAAGTTAAATCAATAAATCTTGATATTGATGGTATGACTTGTGCTGCTTGTGCAGCACGTATTGAACGCATTCTTTCCAAAAATGAAAATGTTCTTGATGCATCTGTAAGCTTTCCTCTAAAATCTGCAATTGTTGACATTTCAGACGAGAACAATAGCCTAGAAGAAATTATCAAATCTGTGAACAAAATAGGGTATAAAGCTAAAGAAGCATCAGGTGAGGTTGAAGATAAAAAAATAAAACTTAAGTTACTTTTACCGATAATTTCTTTATTAATGACTTTGTCGCTGAAGTATCTTTTTGAAACAGGTTATGACGGCTTAGCCTATGTTGTAGGTTTTTTTGTTGTCCTTTATTTAGGAAGAAATTTTCATATTTCTGCCTATAAGAAAATTAAAAGTTTCGATTTTAACATGGACACATTAATCTCCTTGGGGAGCTTGAGCTCTCTACTGATTTCTATTTTGCCTGCTCAGCTAGTTTCATCAGCAGGAGAAAACAAAATGTTTCTAGATACTGGGGCATTTATTATTTCATTTTTACTTATTGGAAAGTCAGTTGAAGACAAGGTTATTGAAGAGTCTGTAAAAACTTCTGAATCGATTAAAAGTAGAATGCCTAAAACACTAATTGTTAAAAGAAGTGGTGAAAATATCGAAATACCTACAAAAGATGTTCAAATCAAAGATGTATTTACGGTTCTTGCAGGTCAGCTTATTCCTGTTGATGGGGAAGTTATCAGGGGAGAAACAACAGTTGACGAAAGCTTATTAACTGGCGAGTCCATTCCCTTGCCAAAAAACATGGGTGACAAAGTAGTTGGTGGAAGCATCAACTTGCAAGGAAGTCTTGAAGTTGAAGTTAAAGAATCTTACCAAAAATCAACATACAACATCATTGAAGATTTGATAAGGAAGGCTCAAGGCACAAAACCAGAAATTCAAAAGTCCCTAGACAAAATAACACAATTTTTTGTACCAACTGTCTTACTTATAAGTTTTAGTACATTTTTATATAAATATTTCATTCAAGACATTGTTTTAATAGAAGCATTAAAAAATTCAATTGCTGTTCTTGTAATTGCATGTCCATGTGCATTGGGTCTTGCGACACCAATTGTTTTATTTAAAACAGCAACAAAAAGTAAAATAAGTGGATTTCTTTTTAAGAATTTTGATATATTACAAAAGTTTGGCGATATTAACACAATGATCTTCGATAAAACAGGAACGCTTTCGTCTGGAATTTTTAGAATATCAAAAATAGAAATGCCTGTAGAAGGCATACCTGAAGAAATGTTCTTGCAATTAGTTGCAAGTGTTGAAAATTTCTCACAACATCCAATAGCAAGAAGTATAGTTTATCAAGCTGAAGTAAGAGAAATAACTCTGCTTTCAGCCCAGGACGTAAAAGAAGAATCAGGTGTTGGTATTGAAGGAGTTGTTGAAGGACAAAATATTAAGATTCAAAAAAATAATGAGTCAAAAGAATCCTCTTTGAAGATTACAATCGATGAGAAAATCTATATTATTTACTTGGAAGAAGAATCCTCTGTTTCAACAGATTTTTTAGGTGAACTTAAGTCAAAAAAAGAAATCATAATTCTCTCAGGTGATAAACAAATTAATGTTAAAAAATTTGCTGAAAATCATAACATAGATGAATACCACTCTGGTAAAAACCCTGAAGAAAAATTAGAGTTTATAAAAAATAAGCAAAAAAGCAATCAAGTTATTTTTATCGGTGATGGGATTAATGATTCACCTTCTATCAAGCAAGCGGATGTTGGTGTGACTACTTCTTCAAGTAGTCAGATAGCACAAGTTTCTGGAGATATTTTAATTCACAAGGGTGGTTTAGAAACTATAAATAAAATATTTAAATTATCTAAAAAGTCAAAACTTAGAATATATCAAAACCTTTTTCTCGCATTTATTTACAACACTTTAATGATACCTATTGCAGTAATAGGTATCATTACGCCTAATTTAGCTGCATTAGCAATGGCCCTTTCAAGCATTTCTGTTGTCATCAACTCTTCAAGAAAACTCTAAAATTAAATCTTAAATAAATCTGTTTAGAGATTATCCTTCAAATATGGAAGACGTAGTTTGGTATAGAAAACCACTTTTATCAGAACCAGTAGCTATTCTTGCTTTCGAGGGTTGGAGTGATGCAGGAAACACCGCAACTGGATGTGTAGAAAACTTGAGTAGCACTTATGATGTAGAACCGTTTGCCGAGCTGAACTCAGATTCATATTACAACTATCAAATGAGAAGACCTGTTGTAGAAGTTAAAGAATTTGGGGAAAGAAACTTTCACTGGCCTCAAACTTCCTTTTACTCAATCGAAGACTACAAGTTAAAAAGTGACTTGATACTTGTTTTTGGTGAAGAACCTTCTATGAAGTGGAAAGATTACTCTAGGAACATTTCTGATACTCTACTTGAGCTAGGAGTTAAAAAAGCAGTAACATTAGGTGCTTTTTTTGGACAAGTAGCACACACATTGCCAGTTCCAATATTCGGTGTTAGTGGAGACCCAACTTTTCATTCAAGACACAACGTTCTTAACCCTAATTACTCTGGACCTACAGGTATAACAAGCGTTGTTGGTCAAAATTTGCGAGATAGTGGAATTGAAACTGCAGGACTTTGGGCAGCAGTGCCTCACTATTTAAGTAGTGGTGGGTATCCTAAAGGAATGAGCGCACTCCTTAATAAAACTTCAGATATTTTAAAAATTGAAATTGATGATTCTGGAATACAAAGTGAAGGTCAACAGTTTGATCTTAAGATTAATAAAGCAATGGAGAATTCAGAAGATTTAGCTGAGTACGTTTCTAAGCTTGAAGAAGCAGATGTCAGCATTGAAGATAATTTTTCAGAAGACAATCTTGTTCAACAAATCGAAGATTTCTTAAATGAAGAAAGAGAAATTTAGTTAAACGCTTTTCTTCTTATGTCTATTTGATTTACGACGTTTACGATATTTATGTTTTGACATTTTTTTACGTCTTTTTTTAATCAAAGATCCCATAAATTAAATAATTTCCTTTTTTCCTAACTGCGAAAGTCTAACGGGTTTTCGTCATTAATTGAAAACCTTTTTAAAGTTTTTTATCGATGCTAAGTTTAATTGCTTTGTTTAAAGCTCTATGACCATCATTGTCTTTAGGAGACCTTTTCAAAGCCCACAACCCCCATGTAATCATTGATAATATTTCAAAAATTTCAAATTTGTATATTTCATCTTCCTTAGAAATTCCAATTTCATTAAGAGCTTCATTTCGTAGATTTTTATCAAAATCAAACTCATTTTGCCAAAATAGATCAGCAAAATCAAAATAATTATCACCCATTGATGAGTACTCCCAGTCGATTAGATAAGTAGCATCGTTATATAAAATAAAGTTTCCTGAATAGAGATCTTGATGACATGGATGATTATTAATACCAATTTCATTTAGTTTATTCACAATTTTAATCCCAACTTCTTTAGCTTCTTGTTCTATTGAAACTGAAATATCTGCAATTTCTTTAAATACATTCATGGGTGAGAAATTATTTTTAAATATTAGATCCGATTTATGCAATTTATTCAATACATTAAAAGCACTGTTTCTCATATTTTTATTTTTAAAATCAGCAGCTTTGTATGTATAAATATCAAAAAATTCTGAAATCTTAATTCCTGTGTCTTCGTCAAAAATTAAATAAGGAAGTGTCAAGCCGTATTCCACTGCCTTTTTGGTATTGTATTTTTCAGACAATCTATTAATTACATCTGGATTTTCACCAGGGATTCTTAAAACAAACTTTTTATTATCAACTAGTACAACAAAGCTGGTATTTGTTATGCCATCTAGTTCTGAAATTTCATATTTACTTTGATCTTTTACATTTGAAATATCATAATTCAAAAATATTTCTATCACTTCACTAGCTTTTAACATATTCATTATCATAATATAAGTTATGAATGATCCATTTGCACTAGATTTAACAATTATTCTCCTACTTTTGGGTGTTGGAGCAGCAATGGTTGCAGGAAATTTAGCTGCTTTTTTTAACAAGAATGAAAATAAAGAAAATATTTATATGAGAAGAACAATATTTTTAATAACTGTTGGACTATTAATAACTATTTGGTCTATCGCATCCTTAATAAATAGATAAATGTATTTAAAATCGAGTATCATATTAAAAAAGTAAAGGGAAAAAAGTGTTATCAGATGTTGACATAAAAAATTCAATCAAAAATAAAGATATTGAAATTTCTCCCTTAATTGAAGACTTCATTCAACCTTCAAGCGTTGACTTAAGGGTAGGTACAGATTTTAGAGTTTTTGAAAATCATAAATATTCTCACATTGACCCAAAATCAAAACAAGATGACCTTACAACTCTTGTTACTTCATCTATTGAAGAACCTTTTGTGCTTCATCCAGGTGAATTTGTTCTAGGAACTACTTTTGAAAAAGTATCTCTTTCAAATAAGGTTGTTGCAAGACTTGAAGGAAAAAGTTCTCTTGGTAGGATTGGGTTATTAATACACTCTACAGCTGGTTTTGTAGATCCCGGGTTTTCAGGCTACTTGACACTAGAACTTTCAAATGTAGCAAATTTACCAATAAAAATTTATCCTGAAATGAAAATTGGACAAATTTCTTTTTATTATCTCAATTCACCCTCAGAATCTAAATATGGATCTGGTATTTACGGTAGCAAATATCAGGGCCAAGAAGGGCCTACTCCAAGTAGGAGTCATAACGACTTTAATAACTAATGATTCCAGGCATTGGCACAATAATTAATTCTCTTGCAGTAATTGGTGTTGGAATTGTCACAAGAATTTTTGTTAAAAAAGAAATTAAAAATTTTGAAAATAATTTACTTCCGCTTGGTCTTCTTGTATTGACACTAGGAATAAGGGAATCTTTAAAAAGTCCTGAATTTTTACTTACTTTAATTGCAGTGTTAATTGGGGCAATTATTGGAACATATTTAAAAATTGAAGAAAGAATAAAAAATTTTGGAGAGTACCTTCATAATAAATTTGAAAAAGAAAGTTCTGAGAAAAATAAGTTTATAGAAAGTTATTTAACTGCATCATTAATAGTCATTACTGGACCTCTTGCAATAGTTGGTCCATTTCTTGATGTTGTTGAAGGTAATATAGAATTGCTTTTAATCAAAACTGCACTTGATTGTTTTCTGGTTCTATTTCTAACCTCAAGTGGCGGAAAGGGCGCAGTATATTCTGGAGTTTCTATTCTTATTTATCAAGGATTCTTTACATTATGTGCGCTTGGACTTGGTGGATCAATTGATCAAATTGTAGCTGATTCTATTGCTGGAATTGGAGGAGTATTACTTGTGGGAGTTGGGATTAATTTACTAGGTTTGAAACAAATACCGGTTGGAAATTATATCTTAAGTCTCTTTATTCCATTATTTATAACATTTTAAAAGTTCTTGTTGCTCCAATAACTCCATCAAATAATTTAGCTATTCTTTCTGACTCCTGTTCAAATGTACCGTTTATGAATTTTGGTTCCTGGATTCTAAAACATCTATTTTTGAAATCAATTTCAATCGGTACATAAGGTATATTTAATCCTTTTGCTAAATAATAAAAACCGCTTCTAAATTGATCTACAGCTTCAACTCCACCTTCTGGAGCTATAACAAGAATATAATTGTCAATCACTTTAAATTCCTCAACTGCTCCCCTGATCAGTCCTCTAGAATTTACTCGATAAACAGGTATACCTCCAAGTTTCAACATCAAATATTTTTGTAACCACCAGAATGGCCAAGGGATTCCTAATCTGTCTAAATTTTTAGATACTGTAAATAAACTCGGAAGCCTAGTGAACACCCATGCAGCGCCGAAAAAGTTAATTTTTAAATCTAAAGCCCAAACTGCCAAAAGTGCGTACCATGCATCCCTCATTGCAGTATGTGGAATCCCAATTAAAATCATTTTTTCTAAATTAGGAATTTTTCCTTTAATTTCCCACCTAAATACTTTTAGCAAGAATCGTCCAAGTGGCCCAAGAACTTTTCTATTTTTTTGGGCTATATTGTCTGTTGTTGAAATCATAATTTCTCTAAAAATTTTGCAATCTGCACTGCGTTCAAAGCAGCACCCTTGAGTAAGTTGTCAGAAACTACCCAAAAGTTTAAAATATTTTTAGAGGAAAGACCTTGTCTAAGCCTTGATACTAATACTTCATTTTTGCCTTCAACATCAAGTGGAGTTGGTAATGAATCATTCCATACTTCTACTCCTTCAAAGTCACTAAGTAACTTAGAACATTCTTCCACATCGATTTCGTTTTCAAACACTGCAGAGCAAAAAGTTCCGTGTCCAGTTCTAACCCCAACTCTTGCATTCGATGGCTCAACAATTAAATTTGGTATTGCAAGAATTTTTCTTGACTCATGTACAAATTTCATTTCTTCATCTGAATATCCATTATCAGTTAAGCTACCTGCTAGAGGAATTACGTTCCTAGCTATTGGTTTAGGATAATACGTGTCTTCATAATCAGAATCTAATTCATCACTAATTAGGGTTTCGTTATTTAAAGATTGTAAAGCCTCAGAGCCCGATCCAGAAACAGCTTGATACGCAACTGGTGTCATGGACATTAAGGTGTACTGATCATGTAAAGGCTTTAGTGCCATTACAAGCCCCATAGTTGTACAGTTTGGATTAGAAATTAATTTTGAATCTGATGAAATTTCATTTTCATTTATACCATATACAACAAGTGGTACATCTTCATTCATCCTGAAAACAGAAGAATTGTCAATTACAAATGATCCGTTCTTAACAAAATCTTTTGCATGTTCCTTAGACCTCTCTCCGCCAGCTGAGAAAAGGGAAATGTCATATTCTTCAATATTTTCTTTTTTTAGTTCTTTAACAAAGAATTCTCTATTGTTGATTGTTATCTTTTTACCTTCAGAAGATTTTGAAGCAAAAAGGTTATATTCAACTTCTTCATTGAAATTCTTTTCACATAGTTTAATAATATTGCGACCAACAAGACCTGTTGCGCCAACGATTGCGATCTTCATTATTTTTCTATAAATTCCTTATGCAGAACTTCCAAAGCAGTCTCAATATCTTTATTATCAATTACACATGAAATTCTAATAGGTGAAGTTGAAATCATTGATATGTTTATAGAATGTTCTCCTAAAATTTTAAACATTTTTGAAGCTACTCCAGATTCTGACTTCATGCCAGCACCAATTATTGAAACTCTTCCAACATTTTCATCAATGTCATAGCCCTTTGCGTTAAGTTCTTTTGAAATCTTAATTAATTCTTTTTCAACTTTATCTTTCTGTTCTGTAGGAGCGGTAAAAGATATATCGGTAATCGAGTCTTTTGAAACATTCTGAACAATCATATCCACATTTATACCAATTTCTGACAAAGAACCAAAAACTGTTCCAGCAATTCCAGGTTGATCTGGAACTTCAAAAAGAGTGAACTTAACTTCTTTTTTATTATGCGTCACTCCACTGACTAATGCTTCTTCCATTACTTTTTCTTTTACCTCAGTACCTTCATTGTTTTTGAAGGTAGATTTTACAATTATTGGTACATTATACCTTCTGCCAAATTCTACAGACCTAGCCATCAAAACTCCAGCCCCAGATGAAGACATCTCTAACATTTCTTCATAAGTTATTTCCGGAATTAATTCTGCTGATTTAACTACTCTCGGGTCTGCAGTGTACACTCCTTCTACATCAGTAAATATTTCACACCTTTCTGCTCCTAATGCTGCAGCTAGTGCCACCGCTGTTGCGTCAGAACCACCTCTGCCAAGTGTTGTTATTTCTTTTGTATCTCTATTGAATCCTTGAAAACCAGCAACTATAACAATATCTCCGCTATCTAAGCCCTCTTTTACTCTTTCACCCGTAATTTCCTCTATTTCTGCTTGTCCATGTTTCGAAGTTGTAATAATGCCAGCTTGAGAACCAGTTAGCGAAAATGAACTATATCCCAAACTATTTAAATGCATTGACAACAATGACATGGTTATCCTCTCACCTGCTGAAAGAAGCATATCCAGTTCTCTTGGTGTTGGGTTTTCAGAAAGATTATTAGCTAATTGAATAAGTTCATCTGTACTAGAACCCATTGCAGAAGGAACGACCACTACATCATATCCGTTCTTTTTGCATTCAATAATTCTTTCAGCCACTATTCTGAGCGAATCAGTATCTGCAACACTTGTTCCACCAAATTTTTGTACTATTAATGCCATAGGAAACATTCTAATTAATTTATTAAAGAATTAAAGACCCTAGTACCCTTGTTTTTATGAGTATAGATTTGCATGTTCACTCAATAAATTCTGATGGGACGGAAACAATTGAGGCTATATTAGAATCGGCTAGTGAGCTTCAATTAGAAGCAATTTGTATATCTGATCACGAATACTTAACAAAAGTTCCCAAACAAACTCATATAGAAATTATTCACGGTGCAGAAATTAGTGTAAGTTGGAAGCTTCTTGATAATAATAACAAATTTGGTGGTACACATTTACTTGTATATTTCCTAGAAGAAGACTCTCCTTTAAACAACAAGCTTCATGAACTTAGGCTAAATAAAATTCAAAGAAACTATTCAATACTTGATAATTTAAAAGAATTTGGAATATTTATAGAAAAAAAAGAACTTGATGAATTAGAAACCAAAGTGCCAGGAAGGCCCCATATTGCAGAACTTATGGTCAAAAAAGAATATGTTCGTAACCTTTCTGAAGCTTTTGCAAAATATTTAGGGAATGGGAAAATAGATGATATTGACAATCATCAATTAAGCATTGATGAAATAGTAAAGCTGTCAAAAAGTTCTAAATCTTTAGTCTTTCTTGCGCATCCACATACACTTATGAGTAATCAGCTATATTCAAAATCTGATAACTGGATAAATAATGAATTTCATGATTATATTGAATCGTTAAAAGATATCGGAATAGACGGGGTTGAAGTTTATTATCCCGGATATACCCACAACACAATAAGTACATTATTAAGTATATGTGAAAACCATGAACTTTTAGTTTCAGGTGGTAGTGATTTTCATGGAAGTAGAAAACCAAACAACTTACTTGGCGTAGGTTATGAAAATTCCCCTATAAAGGTTCCTTATGAATTACTATCTAAAATGAAAGAGTTGCATGGAAAATTATAAAAAATTAATTGGCTCAATAACCATAATTACTTTTTCATATGCCGCAAGTAGAGTACTAGGGTTTTTTAGAGAAATACTTCTTGCTAATTGGGCTGGTGTTTCAGAAGCCACTGATACATTAGATTTAGCATTTATAATTCCTGATTTTTTGTTTTATCTTTCTGCAGGCGGATATCTTGCAATTACTTTAATTCCAATTATGAGTGAGAAGAAGAAAAGTGAATTAAACAATTATTTTCTTTCAATACTTTATGGAATGTCATTAATTTTTGTAATATTTTCACTCATAACATACTCATTTAGATTTCAATTTGCTGAATTGCTTGGTGTAACATCATTAGATTTTTTTGTAGAAGTATTTACACCAATCATTTTCAGCCAAGTATTTTTCTTTATAGGTGCGATACTCATGTCTTATCAATATTTTTATGATAATTTTAAGTACGCCGCTTTAGCCCCTTTAGTTTACAATTCAACAATTATTTTTTTTGGATGGATAAATTCTTCAACGCCTGAAGGAACAATTAAGGGTTTTGCAATTGGAACTTTAATAGGCTCTTTAATGGGTCATTTTTTAATACAGATATACGGTGCAAAGAAATCTGGATTGAATTTTTATCTAGTTTCACCAAAGTTCATTCACTTAAAAGATTACATCACTATTTCACTTCCTTTGATTTTAGGTCAATCCATTGCAGTAGTAGATGAACAGTTATTTAGAATTTTTGGTTCTTTTCTTACAGCTGGAAGCATAGCCACATTTAGGTACGCAAGAAGAATAGCTCTCTTACCAGTTGGAATTATTGCGCAAGCAGTTGGTGTAGCAAGCTATCCATTGCTCTCAAGACTTTTTCAAAAGAATGAAATTGATGAATTATTAAAACTTATCAAGAAGCAACTATCTTATTTATTCCTTATTGGTGGTGCGCTTATGGTGATTGCAATTACAAATGCTGAATATTTAATAGAAATAATTTATGAACGTGGTGCCTTTACCAATGATGACACAATTAGAGTAAGTTCAGTTTTTATAATTATTTCTTTAGCAATTGTGCCTTGGTCAATTAATCAAGTACTTACAAGATCATATTATGTTCAGCAAAAATTTTGGTTTCCTGTTATCACTGGAAGCTTTATAACCATGATCAGCTCTGTAGTACTTTTTAATGCAGCTAGAGATGCAAAGGCTTATGCCTGGATTATTATTATTTCCTTATATATTTATTGTGCAACGCTACTGTTATCTCTTAGATTCAATTCTGAATGGGTCTTTAGTAAAGAACTTCTTTTTGAGTTGATTAAAATTTTATTTGTGATTTCTTTTGTATTTTTAATATTTGAAATCATAATTACACTTACTGGGATAGCGAATCTGATTGTTAGCTCAATATTGACAGTTGTTATAATTTTTGTCTCACTAAGTTTGCTAAACTTTGAGTATATTAATATAGCTAAAAGAAGATAATGCAAAAATTTCCACTAAAAAAAGGTTTGTCTAGTGCTCAAGATTTGCACAATGAAATCAATGAATATATTGATGTTTTAATGGGACATATGAAACCACCCATAGCTGATGGTGTTGACACATTATTTGAAGTGAGCAGCACTTATCTAGCAAGAGCTAAAGAGATAGAAATTAAGCTACTTGAAAGAGAACGAAGCACAAAAGTTGAATCTGCAGATGAACTAAAAAAATTCCGTACTGGTGAACTAAGAAGTTTTATTGAACTTTGTAAAAGTGCACAAAATCAAGGATCTAGAAGAATTACTGTTGCTTTGAGTGAATTAAATCTTAAAGAAAATTAATCAATATTTTCTACATCAAAAATTTCATTGATATTACTTTGGATTTCTTCACTTGTTTGGTCACTACTATGAGAACCTTCATGTGGTTGTATACTGATAGAGATATCTACTCCAATTTTTTTAGCAACATTTGATTTAATTAATTCAATAATATCTTCTGACTTTTTCAGTTCTGTAATTAAATACTTGTTTTCGCTATCTATATACAAAACTAAATTTTCAGAATCTATAACCTCTGGCTTAACAAGTGTTAAGTATGAATACTTTCTAGGTGTAAGAACTGATTTTGCTTCATTTAATATTTTTGGCCAATAAACATCAAAATTTTCAATATCTTTTTTCCCTACTCCATTTTTTGAGGATGTTGTTCTCTCTTTATGGATCTCTTCTTTGTCTGGCTTAGCTTCATTAATCAGTTTTTTTTTATCTTTTAAATTTTCTTTTTCCTGATAATTACTATCTTCTTGTTCTCTACTCTCTAAAATATCAACTCTCCTACTCACAGATTTAATATCTGTTGCTAGTTGTGGCTTTATTAATCTAACCAGAAATAACTCCAGCTTTAGTTCCTGAGAGGGCGAAGATTTGATGCTTTGATTGATGTCATCAAGCATGTCTAAAATTTTCGAAAGGTCCTTTGCAGAAATAATATCATTACAGTTCTTTACTAGATTTTTTTCTGCATTACTTAATGAAGTAAAATTTTTATCCTCAGGAAGATATTTATAATAAAATATATTTCTAAATAAGTCTGTTATCGAATTCAAAATATCAATTGCTTGTAATCCGCTACGGTAGTTCTCTCGAAGTATTTTGAGAACAATTGATGTATCTTGTGTTCCCATAGCTTCAATTATCTGATGTAAATCTCCAGTAGTTACCTTACCTAAAATACTGTAAAGCTGCTCAATTGTTGCTTTGTTTCCAAAAGTAGAAAAAGTTTGTTCGAATAAATTAATAGCATCACGTAAAGAACCATCACTTTGGTTAGATATATACTCTAAAATTTCTGTAGATAATTTTATTTTCTCTTTCTTACTAATTTTTTCCAGAGAAGTAACTATTTCTTCATTTCCTATTCTTTTAAATGCTAAATGTGTAGTTCTGCTTCTTATAGTTTCAATTACCCTCTCAGGCTCTGTAGTGGCAAGTATAAAAATTACATGATCAGGAGGTTCCTCAAGTGTCTTAAGAAAAGCATTAGATGCAGCATTAGAAAGCATATGTGCTTCATCAAGTATAAAGACCCTTTTCTTACCTGGACTGCTTGCAATAAAATTAATGTTTTCGTTTAATTCTCTAATGTCGTCTACTTTATTATGAGAAGCTGCATCAATCTCAGTTATGTCAAATACTGGATCACAGCCGATTGTAGTTGCAATAATTCTGGCTAAAGAAGTTTTGCCAACTCCTCTTGGCCCCGAGAAAAGGTAAGCATGGCTTAAATTATTTTTTTTAATTTGCTCGCTTATAAGTGCTACAGCATCAGGTTGTCCAACTAACTCTTCAAGAGTGGCTGGCCTGTGTTTTCTATATAGTGCTTCTTGCATATTAATAAATCTTACTATCTTTAGTTTCCATAATGCATCATACAATTAGACTAAGTCAAATGAGAATTGGTGTAGATTTAGACGGTGTTGTTGCTGATTTTACTCAAGGGTGGACCTCTCAGTATAAAATAGACTTCAATAAAGAAATTAGAGAAGAAGATATTGTCGAATGGGGCTTGTCTAAGCCTCTTACTCACTTTGAAGAAGAGATTGATTTTTGGAATTGGGCAAAAGATTTTAATGGTTCATCAATATTTAGAAATTTAAAGACTTATGAAAATGCTGTTGAGGTCTTGTATGAAGTCTCTAAGTCTGGTCATGAAGTTGTAATTATTTCGTCAAAGCCTTGGTGGTCAATTCATGATACCCTTATTTGGCTTGGTGAAAATAAAATTCCATCAAAAGAAATTCATTTTTTAGAAGACAAATGGAGAATTGATTGTGATGTTTATATTGATGATGCTCCCCACCAGTTAAAGAACTTTGTTGAGAATGTTCCAGACAAGCTAATACTGAGATTTGTACGCCCATACAATAAGCCAGTTGCTGGAACAAAAGATCTAAGTAATTGGTTAGAATTAAATTCTTTACTAGAGAGTTACAACTTGTAAAGTAGTTGTATGAACGATTCATTTATCCTTCGAGATAGACTCTGGAGAGAACAAAATGAACGTGTTACTTTATCTAGCAATGCAACTTTTTCTTCTAATTCTTTGGGCAGAAATGTCAATGAAGAACCTGATGCTTTTAGAACATGCTTTGAAAGAGATCGTGATAGGATTATCCACTCTAAAACATTTAGGAGATTAAAACATAAGACACAGGTTTTTATCAATCCAGATGGTGATCATTTTATTACTAGAATGACACATACTTTAAATGTAACTCAAGTAGGAAGGTCTATCGCAAGAACACTAGGATTAAACCTTGATTTAACAGAAGCGATTTGTTTAGGACATGATGTAGGCCATTCACCTTTTGGTCACACTGGTGAAGATGTTTTAAATAAGATGCTGGATGGCGGATGGAGCCACTCAGAAAATTCGGTAAGAATGCTGTCAGTAATAGAGCCTCTCAATCTAACAAAAGAAACAATTAACGGAATTGAAAAACATCCTTGGAGGTATGAAGAGCCCCCTTTTTCGCCAGAAGGTTTGGTTTGTCGCTTTGCAGATAGAATTGCTTACCTATCGCACGATGTTGAAGATGCAATAAGAGCAGGTGTTTTAAAAGAAGATGATATTCCTAAAAGTATCACTAAAGTTCTTGGCTCACCAGGAAAGACTTGGATTAACTCGCTAATTTCAGGTGTCTTTAAAGCATCCTCTGGTGGAAAATTGCAAATGGACGAAGCAATATTAGAAATTATGCATGAGTTAAGGGAGTATATGTTTGATAAAGTATATCTTCGTAAAGAGACATTGTCTCAAAGAGCTGAAGCAAAAAAAATTGTAGAAACTTTAGTAATTTACTATGAGAAAAATCCCGACAAGCTTCCAACAAATTATGTTCAAGATCAAAGCAATATTGCAAACTCTGTTGACTATGTTGCAGGGATGACAGATAGGTTTGCTATTTCAACTTTTGAAAAAATTAATTAAATTTTGGTTTTCTTTTCTCCATAAATGCAGTCACTCCTTCTCTTAAATCTTCTGTAATCAAAAAACTAGTATTCCATAGCTGTACAAAATCTAAAGCTTGTTCTGTTGTGAGGTCTTCTCCCTTATCAAGTACCTGCTTAGTTCCTTGAACGATATTTGACGCATTGCTAGCTATCTCTTCGGCAAGTTCTACACCAGCATCAAATAGATCATCAAAATTTTTATAAGTTTTACTTACAAACCGAATTTTTTCAGCATAATCACCATCAAATACTTTTCCAGTGTATGCAAGCTCTCGTAAATCACCCTTAGATACAATTTTTGGCATTCTCTGTAATATCCCTACATCAGCAACCAAGCCTAATTTTGTTTCTCCAATCGAAAATTTTGCATCTTTAGTTGAAATCCTTATGTCACATGCTGATATCAAAGCAGTAGCTCCTCCAATACAGTGTCCGTGAGCTAGTGCAATAACTGGTACTGTAGTTTTTGAAAGTGCAGTAAAAGCATCTTGCATTTTTTTGATTTGGTTTTTTAATTTTTTCCTATCTTTAGGAGTGGAGGACATGTCTTCATTGATTTGAAAATCTGACATAAACATTGTTATGTCAATTCCTGCTGAAAACCCATCTCCTTTACCAGCAATTACTATACATCGGACTTCGTCATTGTTATCAAGCTCTTCAATAACTCCTGGTAATCCAAACCAGACATCTGCATCTAAAGCATTTTTTTTATCAGGACGATTTATCCAGACATACCCAACATTGTTTTTAATTTCTTTTAGTAATTTGTCTTCCATTTATATTATCTTACTAAAATTGTCTGATGGATGTATTCGAAGCATTATATACAACTAGAGCAATGCGAAGAGTTAGTGAAGATCCAATTCCTGAAGATATTTTAAAACAAATGGTAGACGCTGGCATAAGAGCTCCTAGTGGTTCAAATCGACAAGGTTGGAAATTTATTGTTGTAACTGATCAGAAAATTAAAAATCAACTTGGAGATTCTTACAGGGAAGCATGGGATTTTTATGTAAAAGAAGTCTATGGCGGAAGTTCTGATTTAGGTGCATCAAATATCTCAAATGATGAAAAAGCAAATCAAGTTCTTCGTATAACTAAATCTGCAGCATGGTTGTCAGAAAATTTTCATAAAGTGCCAGCAATGTTTGTAATTCTTTCTAGAAATGATCCAACCGGTTCCTCAATTTTTCCGGCTATTTGGAACCTTATGCTTGCTGGTAGAGCTCATGGTATTGGTACATGTTTAACAACTGTTCTTGGTATGTTTAAACCAGAAAAAGCTTTTAAGATTCTGAAGGTTCCAAATGATAAAGGATGGAAAATTGACGCTGTAGTCACAGCAGGATACCCATTAGGGAAATGGGGCGTAGCAGAAAGAAATCCTGTAGACGAAGTCACATATTTAAACACCTGGGGTAATGAAACTAATTGGAATTTGGAAGAACCCATCTGGAATTACTAATTTAAAACCGATTAGTAAAGCTGCCTTTTTATTATTAAGCTCTGATTATGAAAAGATTAAATTTATCTATTTTAATTTTCTTCTTAATTTTCTTTGCTAACTGTAGTGATAATAATGAAGTAAATGAGGCAGAATCAACAGTTGAAACAACTATTGAAGAACAAGTCGAGGAAATAAAAGAACCTGATAACAATATTTGGGTTTCAGCAAAAAAAGGTGACATTGAATCTATAAAACAACATATAGCTTTTGGAACAGATATAAACTCTATTGGCTCTAGAAGGGATGAAACAGCATTAATTATCGCTGCTTGCCAAGGATATTATGAAATCGTTGAATTATTAGTAAATGAAGGAGCAGATTTAGATATCCAAAATGATGAGGGCGTCACGGCACAATTTTGTGCAGTATTTTTTGGCCAAACAGATATCGTTCAACTTCTAAACGATGCCGGGGCTGATCCTAATATAATAATGAGTCAAGATTTAACTGCTATGGATCTTGTTTCAGTTGAATGGGGTGACACTCGAGAGTCTGCAGTAAGGCTTTATAAATTAAAATACCAAGTTAGCTTTAAAATTGAAGATATAAAATCTGCTCATCCATTAATTATGGAAATCTTAAATAACTAAATATAAATTTATATTAACTATTAAGTACTAATCTGAGCACGCCCGGAGGGAGTCGAACCCCCAACCTTCTGATCCGTAATCAGATGCTCTATCCAATTAAGCTACGGGCGCTTTGCGGAGAGGGAGGGATTCGAACCCTCGAGGGAATTTCTTCCCCACTCGCTTAGCAGGCGAGCACTTTAGGCCACTCAGTCACCTCTCCAAGTCAGCGGAGGGAGTGGGATTCGAACCCACGGTATGGAATACATACAATAGTTTTCAAGACTATCGCCTTCGTCCGCTCGGCCATCCCTCCAGATGTTATCTTTTTTTTTGCGGAGGGAGAGGGATTCGAACCCTCGAAGGGGATAAACCCTTACACGCTTTCCAAGCGTGCGCACTAGGCCAGACTATGCGATCCCTCCGAAAAAAAACCTGAAATTCTATTTTAGTTATCTCTTGCTGTCAAAGAAAGAGGATAATATAGCTTCAGATTCATGAGAAAGAATATTATCTTTTATCTCGACATGATGGTTAAGTCGAGCATCCTGTGGAATGTTGTAAAGTGAAAATGCTGCTCCAGCTTTTAAATTAGCAGCCCCATAAATGAGTCTCTTAATTCTTGCAATTACTATTGCACCAGCACACATTGCATCTGGCTCTAATGTGACTGCAAGTGTTGTGTTTTCAAGTCGCCAACTACCTAATATCTGTGCCGCCTCCTGTAATACAAGTATTTCAGCATGAGCTGTTGGATTATTATCAAGTTCTCTACGATTGTGATTTGCACAAATCAAATTATTACTGCTATCAAATATTGCTGCACCAACTGGTACTTCGTTTTTATCGAATGCTAAATTTGCTTGCTCAAGAGCAACTTTCATCTTTTTTTCATCAGTTTTATAATCCATAATGTTAATAATACACATTTGGAGGGGTCGCATAGTCCGGCCTAGTGCGCGACACTCGAAATGTCGTGAGTCTTTGTAGGCTCCGTGGGTTCGAATCCCACCCCCTCCGCATTAATAATTTATCTATCTATTATTAAACAATGTTTGAATTTGGAATTTTTGCTTTCGTAACCTCTATAACTCCAGGTCCAAATAATTCGATGTTAATGGCCTCTGGAATAAGATTTGGACGAAAAAAATCTCTTCCTCATTTTTTTGGAATTTGGCTAGGCTTTAATTTCCTTTTCTTCCTAGGCGGAAATTTATTATCTTACATTCCTGAAGTTGTTTTTCAATATTTACAATATGCTGGATATATTGTAATTATTTATATTGCATATAAAATTGCACTAACAAAAACTGCAGACAAACAAACTAACAGCAGTGAAAAGCCTTTTACATTCTTTCAAGCAGCTCTTTTCCAGTGGGTAAATCCAAAAGGTGTTGTTATGGCGGTGTCTGGCCTAACAGCTTTTGACATTCCTCACTTACAAGCAAATTTAATTTATTTACTAGTTGGTGGCCCATGTGTGATAGCTTGGTTATTTTTAGGTGAAGGATTGCAAAACTTTCTTTTGAAAAATGCAAAATTAGAAAGACTGGTATATGTGTTGCTAGCCTTAAGTATGATCTCTAGTTTATTACTCGCCTAACTTCTTAACCCCGATTATTTCAGATACCTTATCTGAAAACACAACTGAACCATCTTCATTTTGGTTATTTTCAATGAGTGCAATTAGTATCCTTCCAACTGCAATTGCTGTACCATTTAAAGTGTGTAGGACTGATGTCTTTCCTTCACTTTTTGCCCTTATGTTCAGCCTTCTTGCTTGATAGTCTGTTGTGTTTGAGCAAGACGTAACTTCTCTAAATGTATTTTGACTCGGAATCCATGCTTCAATATCAAACTTCTTTGTAGCAGATGCGCCCAAGTCTCCAGCACATACATCTACTACTCTGTAGGGAATTTCTAATGCCTGCAATAATTCTTCTTCAACAGAAAGAATAAACTCATGCTCTTCTTCAGATTTTGTAGGATCACAAAAAGAGAACATCTCAACTTTATCAAACTGATGAACTCTAAAGATACCTGTTGTATCTTTTCCGTATGTACCAGCTTCCCTCCTAAAACATGTAGAGAAACCTGCATATCTGAGTGGTAATTCTTCAATATTTAATATCTCGTTTGAATGCAATGCAGCCAAAGGTACTTCAGAAGTGCCAACAAGGAACAGCTCATCATTAGGAATTTCGTATACCTGTTCGGCATCATCTGGAAAGAACCCTGTTCCAAATAGGGCATTTTCTCGTACCAATACAGGTGGGACTGTTGGGGTAAAGCCTTTATCGGATAACTTATTTAAAGCCCAAGAAACAAGATTGAATTCAATCTTGACTAAATCCCCAAATAAATAAGCAAATCTTGAACCTGATACCTCAGAAGCCTTTTCCACATCAATGAGATTAAGTTTTGATGCAATTTCTAAATGATCTCTTGGATTTTTTATTTCCTTAATATTTCCAATTTTTTTTATTTCTGAATTATCTACGTCTGATTTTCCGTCTGGAGAAGTTTCTGAAATAATGTTTGGAATTTTAACCCATTGATTAAAAAACTCTTCATCCTTTTGGTCAACTTTCTCAAATAAGGATTTAACTACATTACTTAAATCTGATGCCTTGCTTAATAAAGCTTCTTTACTTTCTTCATCAGCTGTTGCAATTGCTTTACCAATCTCTTTCTGTTCGGCACGTTTTTGCTCAGCCTCAAATCTAAGTTTTTTTCTTTCATCATTTAGATTTATTAAAAAGTCAATATCTACATCTAAGTTTCTTCTTGAAATATTTATTTTAAGGGCTTCTAAGTTGTCTTTTAATAATCCTGGATCTAGCATTTACTATCCTTCAGGAGGAATAAACCCAAATACACTAAATAAGTTATCATTTAAGTTTTCCTCTTTTTCTACTTCTTCTAATTTTATAAACCACTCATGTAAAACACCTGGTTCTATATTAATTGCATCACTATAAAATATTCTACTCTCTTGAGGTCCGATTGAATTTATCTTAGACTGTTCTTCATAAATTGTTTCACCGTATTCATCAGTAACTAATATTAAAATAACTACATCATATGCTGCAACATTTCCTTCGTTGGTTAACACAATTTGTAACTCTGTTTTATCATTTAACAATACAGAATATTCTTCCTCTGTAATTGCAATAGGAGCTGGTTTAAACTCTGCTCCAGAAATAGCCAAGTTTCTCACTAAGAATAAACCTCCAGTACTTGATTTTGCTTTCTCAACTAACAAGTCAGCAAACCTAAAAGAATTATCCTCAAGTCCAACATATTCGATATCGTAAAGTACAGGTAAAAATATTCCTTCCATTATTGCGTTCTGTTTAATTAAAAACAAAAATTCAGAGTATGATCTGTCACCAATAGACAAGTCTGAAATACTCTGAGCAATTGATTGCTGTATTTTTTCTGAATTTGGATTATCAATTAAAGTAATAATTGAAACCTCAAATAGTTCAAGACCTTGTAACCAATAAGAGGTGGCGAGCGACAGCAGTTCCTTTTCTTTGAGCGTCAGTGATGATTCAGTATTGTTTATAATTTCATAAGCTTCTTTAGAATTTGAAACTATTTTATTTAATTTATTTTCAAACTCTTCCCTACTAATTTCAGAAAAATCTAGAACATTTTTAAATTCATCTGAAGCTTCATAATGGAGAGCAGATATTAAGCCAGAGCTATCTAAAAAATTATTATATGCTCTAGCTGAAGTAAAATTTTGATAATATTGAAATGCTGCGGTAGAAATAATTGAAACTACAACAATTAACAAAAAATACTTTATGCCATTTCTCATTAATTACCAACTTTTTAACAAAATTACTTCTCGAAAGACATTCTACTTCTTTATTGAGTGTAAGAAAACAAATACATTTCACAACTAAGATTATTGATAAGTGAGTAAATTAAAAGTTGTTTGGTCTGTAAAAAGTGAATGTGGACCAATTAGAAAAAAAAATGAAGATTCTGTATATCCGGAAATTTCTGGAAGTAGTTTAGTTCCTTTTAGAGCAGGTGTGTTTGATGGTATGGGTGGTCATAAAAAAGGTGAGGTAGCAAGCAACATAGCATCACTAGTAATGAAAGAAGACCACAAAGATTTAAAAACTTATGTAGAAATAGCAAATAAACAGATTTACGAATATCAAGATAGTAATTCTGATTCAGATGGAATGGGAACAACTATGACAGCAATAAAAATTGATGATAATGGAGTTTTGCAGGTTGCTCATGTTGGAGATTCAAGATGTTATGTACTTTCAAAAAGACAGTTAATAATGCTTACTGAAGATGAAAATGTTCCTGGGTTCCAGAATGTATTGCTTCAAGCTTTAGGAACTAAAAAAAGACTAGATATACAAACTAAAGATCTTCAATTAAATAAAGGAGATGTAATTTTGCTATGTACTGATGGCCTTTACAACGAAATAGGTGAAGAGTATATTAAGAAAAAACTACAAGAGGGTATTAGTGCAGATACATTAGTTAGTGAGGTTTTACTTCAAGAACCTAAAGATAATGTGTCTGCGATTATTATAAATATAATTTAATTATGAAAATTGGACAGATTGTAAAAGAAAGATATGAAATTCTCGAGATTTTAGGCGAGGGTGGAATGGCTTTTGTTTACAAAGCTCGTGATACTCAACTTGAAAGGCTTGTTGCGATTAAGACACTGAAGCCAAACTATGTAAATCAAGAAACATTTGTTGAACGATTTAAAAGAGAGGCAACAACCGCAGCAAATTTAAATCATCCTAATATTGTTCAAATTTTTGATTGGGGAATTGAAGATGAACCATATTTTGTTATGGAATATATAGAAGGGAACACACTAACTTCAATTATTGCAAAAAATAGAACCATTAGCTTAAGTGATATCTTATTTATTGGAGCACAAGTAGCCAATGGACTTCATGCCGCACATCAGAAAGGGTTGGTGCATAGAGATATCAAGCCTGGAAATATTATGATAACGCCTGATGGGAAAGTAAAAGTTACCGACTTTGGTATTGTTTCATTGCAAAATGAAGAAAGTGATATTACAAAAACTGGTTCAATTTTAGGTACAGCAAGCTATATATCTCCTGAACAAGCTCAAGGTAAGGCTGTTTCTATAGAGTCTGACTTGTATTCTTTAGGAACAGTTCTGTATGAACTTATAACAGGAAAAGCTCCTTTCACTGGAGACACTCCAATCTCAACTGCAACAAAACACTTGACTGAAAAGCCTGAAAAACCATCAAACTATAGAAGGGATTTGCCAAAAGGTGTCGAAAGTGCAATCATGAAACTTCTTGAAAAGGCAACTTATGACAGATTTAAGTCTGCAGAAGATTTAAGAGCTACTCTTCTTCAACAAAGAAAAACATTACAGTCTGAGGAAACTAGAGAAAACTTAGTAGACCTTACTAACCCAAAAATTAAATTGAGATTTACACTACCAGCTCTTCTTTTATCAATAGGGATTGTATTTGGCACAATCTGGACATTGACTCAAGTATTTGATGGACTTCCAGTTGACGGTGGTGCGCCATCTTTGATTGAGATTCCAGACCTAACAGGAAGTATGCAAGCACAAGCATTAGAAGATCTTCAAGCACTTGGTTTTAAAGTTGGAATTGAAAACTCAGCAGATGCTTCAGTGCCTGCTGGGTCTGTAATTCGAACCCAACCATCATCTAACACCATAATTAATCCAGATTCTTTAGTAACAATAATTGTGTCTGTTGGGCCTGAAGCATTTCCTATTCCTTATGTTTTAGATATAGAAACAGAAAGAGCCCTGTATGTTGTTGAAGAAAGTGGTTTTAGTATAGGTCAATTACTCGAAGTTAATGACGATATTATACCAAGAGGTTTTGTGATATCTCAAAACCCTGTAGCTGGTACAAAAATGAGCCCAGGTTCGAATATAGACTTAGTCATCTCAAAGGGCCCAAGCCTCATCGAGATTAGTGATCTTTCTAGAAAGTCACCAGAGGATGCCATTCAAATTTTAGAAACTTTAGGTTTTGAATATGAATTAATAGAAGAGTACTCAGAAGATATCGAAATTGGGTTAGTGTCAGGAACTTTACCTGGAGCTGGAGAAATTGTAACTCCGGAACAATTAATTCAAGTTGTTGTCTCACTTGGTATAAGAATAGA
This sequence comes from uncultured Candidatus Actinomarina sp., assembly GCA_902555985.1. Taxonomy (GTDB): domain Bacteria; phylum Actinomycetota; class Acidimicrobiia; order Actinomarinales; family Actinomarinaceae; genus Actinomarina. The sequence goes on along the minus strand of CACDUI010000001.1, from coordinate 55,659 downwards.
AGTTCCGGAAGTAGATGGAATGAGCTATGAAGAAGCCCTTAGTGTACTTGAAGAACTTAATCTTGTTGTAACAGTAAGTGGAGACACAAGTAAAACAGTTAGAAAACAAATACCAAGAAAAGGTGAATTTATAGAGCCTGGTGAAGTTGTAGAGTTAACTTTTGGAGATTAAGACAAGAAAACTTAAGCAAAATCTACTTTCTTGGTACAGAAAAAATAAAAGAACTTTCAGTTGGAGAAATACAAATAATCCATGGAAGATATTCTTAGTTGAAATAATATCTCAACAAACTCAAATCAATAGAGCAGATGATTATTATAAAAAATTTATAAAAGAGTTTCCTACTCCAGAGTCGATGGCTAGATCCTCACTTAAAAAAGTTTTAGAATTGTGGTCTGGATTGGGCTATAACAACAGAGCAAAAAGGCTTTATGAGTCATCTAAAATATTATCAGAATCTAGTTTTGATAGCATAAATCCAAACTTTGAAATACTTCCAGGAGTAGGTCCTTATACTAAAAATGCAATTCTTTCGTTTGCTTATGGAGATAGTGTTTTAGCTATTGATACTAATTTGGAGCGAATAATTACTCGATATTTTGGAGTTGATGATGCAAAGGATTATTTAAAAAGATATTCGCAATCCTTACTTAAAAAAGTTAATTCGAAAGACTTAAATCAAGCATTTATGGATTTTGGAAGTATGGTTTGCACAAGTCTAAATCCATCATGTGATATCTGCCCATTAGAAACCGAATGTAGTAAATATTTTTCAAAAATAAAAAAGTCGTATCAAAAATTTGAAGGGTCGAACAGAGAAATAAGGGGTAAAGTTTTAAAGCTTTTACTTAATGAAGACCAAATTAGTAAAGAAGAACTTACCAATAAACTTGGTGAAGAAGAAGGGAAACTAAATAAGGCACTCCATGGATTGCAAAAAGATAATTTACTAATTATTAAGAAAAATAATATTATTGAAATAAATTCAAAATAATACTATTTTGTAAATAATGCCAGTTTCAAAAAAAAGAAAACAAAATAATAGGCCTACTCAGTCCAAAAAAATTTCTAGCCAAATGGCGACAAGTGATGCGCCTTCACCACGATGGTACACAGTTTTAATGTCTGCTTTGATGATTATTGGTGTATTGCTGATCGTTCTTAATTATTTAACTTTACTTCCAGGTTCTGTTTCTAGATGGTATTTGTGGAGCGGCCTAGGACTTATTGGAGTAGGCTTCTTAATGACTACAAACTATAACTAAGGTCTAATCTAAAGGCTCCATCGCATCTTTACAATGTTTTGGAGGCTCATTAGCAACTACGGATTGTCTGTTAATGGTTAACTCTGTACCACATTTATTACAAATAAAAGATTGTGATATATCTACTACATCGTCCGTATCAAGTTCAGGGGGTATGCTTGCTAGTGATGATATTGAGTTTCTTAAGAATCTAAATATGACTATACCTATGAATAAGGCTATTAGGTACTCCATCACGAAGCAAAAAGCCTAAATAAAGTAATTGCTATTCCAATAGCTACCCAAACTAAAGCTAATCCCTTCCTATTTGCATTAGAAAGTGACTGACGAGCGCGCTTGTTTTCTATTTCGTCATTAATTGATTCTTTAAGCTTTTTTAACTCGCTTACAGACAAATTTTCTAAATCTTTTTTATCCATATATTTAGGTTAGCTTGTTGTGGAGATGATGGGACTTGAACCCACGACCCCCTGCTTGCAAAGCAGGTGCTCTTCCAGCTGAGCTACATCCCCTCGCATTAATATTATGCACAGAATATTACAGTAAATGAAAAAAAAAATTAAATATTTCTCTTGATAGACTAATGTTAATTAGACATATGGGCCTATAGCTCAGCCTGGTTAGAGCGCATCCCTGATAAGGATGAGGTCGTTAGTTCAAATCTAACTAGGCCCACCAATTTTAAAAAAGGTTATGTAATGAGTTTTGTTATTTTTGGATATTTTGCTGTTTTTTTTACAACTGTGTCTTTTTTGCCTCAAGCAATAAAAACTTTAAAAACAAGAAATGTTGAGGGTTTGTCTATGCTGACATACTTATTTCTTTTCTTTGGTTCTTTATCGTGGTTTTTATATGGAAGTTATTTAAATGACATACCTTTGATGACAACCAATTCATTAACAACGATACTCACTGGTTTAATCTTGTATTTAATTGTAAAAGAAAAAAAATCAGCTGTTTAAAAATTTTTTAATTTCAATTAATTTTTTATAATTTAAAATATTTTCACTCATTGAATTAATGCTTTCAAGAATTATTTCATCCCAAACTTCTCCTAGCGGAAACACTTCTACCTTTACAAGAAATAAGCTTGATTTATTGTCTAAAGGAGCTGATATTTGCGTTTCAAGTCTGAAATATAAACTTTCAAAATCAGTAATCTCAGGTCGATTTTCGTTTGGGTGGTTGCTTAAATTTGAAATAGTTGTTAAATTCCATACCCATCTACGAATAGTTTTTTTAGTCATATGTTCTGTTAGTTTTTTACTTGATTTTATTAACTGATCATTATCAGCAACAGGATTATGTAATTTAGAGAAATTTGATTTTAGTTCATTACTTGGGATCCATCCGCTAGGAAAGCAAAAACATATAGCTTCAAGATTTCCGTTATGCATTATTGCCAAATCTTCTTCAATTTTCATTGCTGTATTTAAAAAAGAATCGTTTTCATCTAGCCCAAGAAGATCATTAACTTTGCTGCTTAAATTTGAATTTTCAAATTGTTTTGTTTGTCCATATAAATCGTTTCCATATTTTTCTAATTCTTCCCTTTTTTTAAATAAATATTTGTTATTAGGATTACGGTTGAAGAGAGGACCGTCATACTTTTGCATAGAAGGATTATTTGAAAATGGTACTTTTATGAAATCTATATTCATTATTATTAATTTAATAAAAAAAAGGAGCGCTTGTGTCTAATTTTGGAGCATTAGTACTACATGGATTGTTTGAACACAAAGGACGTCATCAAGATAATGTTGCGTGGTTACAAAAGTTAGGTATTGAGGCTTTCTCTTTTAACCTGCCTGGACACGGGGAAGTTGAGGAAAAAGGTCATATCGAGTCATGGGAAGAAAACTTAACCACAATTACAAGTGCATACGAAAAGATAGCAAAAAAGGATAAAAAAATTATTTTTGCCCACTCCTATGGTTCGCTTGTAGCAGTTTCTGCTATTTTAAGAAATAGGATCGAGCCTGACTATCTAATTCTGTCTGCTCCTCACTTTGACGACAATTACCCTAAATTTGTTAAGAATATGTCCGGAGGGCTTTCAAAAGTTTTCCCAAAATTACGAGCACCCTCCCCTGTGACTAAGGGAAATTTATCTACTGATAAAGAAACTGTAGAAACCTATTTTAATGATCCTTTGGTCTTTAGAAGTCTTACATTTAAGTTTGGAAGTGAAATAAATACTGAACAAAGATTTGTAAATGAAAATATACAAAATTTAAAAATACCGACATTGGTCCTTCATGGTTCTGGAGACAAAATTGTTCCTATTAAAGCAAGTGGTAAAATCTCTCAATTAGAAAATGTAAAATTTATCAAAGTTGATAACTCTAAACATGAAATCCTTAATCAAGACACAAGAACATTTGTATTAAGTGAAATTCATCATTGGCTTAGAGAACAAAAAGTTATTTAAAATCTTATTGCAATCGTTTTGCAATAAGATTTAATTAGTTTTATAATTCTGTATGCACGTACCTGATGGATTTATGAACGTTACTATGTCTGCTGCGACTGGTGCAATAAGTTTCGGGACTTTGTGGGCATATATAAGATCTGCAAAAGGCCTAATTGCAGATAAGTTTATAGCCTTAACTGGAATGATGTCTGCATTAATTTTTGTTCTTCAAATGATTAATTTTCCTGTAGCTGCTGGAACAAGTGGGCATCTACTTGGAGGAGCTCTTGCTGTAATTGTTTTAGGGCCAAGATTAGGATTAATTTGCCTATCAGTAGTTGTGATAATACAGTCTCTACTTTTTGCTGATGGGGGTCTCAGTGCGTTAGGTGTGAATGTTTTAAATATGGCAATAGTCACAACTACAACAAGCTGGTTTATCGTAAAATATTGGATAAAATTTATTGGTAAAAATAAAACATCTATTGTAACTGTTAGTGTCCTTGCTGGAATTCTAAGTGTAGTTTTTTCTTCAATAGCATTTACTATTCAGTACGCAATTGGCGGAACAATATCTATTCCAGTTGGTACAGTTTTGATAGCTATGGTAACAACTCATTTAATTATTGGACTAGGTGAAGGAATCATAACTGCTTTAATCATCACTCTTCTAATGCGTGTCAGACCAGATTTAGTTTATGCGTTCGACAGAAATGACAAAAACACAACTAAAGTTTCTTTTTACGGATTATTTATTATTTTAATATTGCTTTTAAGCCTCGTTACACCTTTTGCTTCGTCTTCACCAGATGGATTAGAGTCTGTTGCTGAAGAATTTGGATTCACACAAACAGATGGAATTGTTCTTCTTCTTGACGATTATGGAATTAGTGCGATAAACAATAATTTCGTATCTACTGTCTTAAGTGCATTACTGGGCATAACTGTTGTAGCGATTATGTTTAATCTAATTATCACTAGAAGAAAAAGTGGGAAAAATTCCTAAATTTTTTTTTGATTTTCTAAATAACTTTAGTTAGATTTATATTACTTTTTATGAAGAAAGTCTTTATAGATGATCATTATAAGAAGTATTAAGAGATAACCCTTGAGACTGGAAATCTGGAAACAGATTGCGGAGTTTTCAAGGGTTTTCTCATTTCCTAACTTTTTTTTAAATTTACTTACTATTTAACTCAATTTTATTAGGTGTTTAATTCTTTGATCCATAATGAATTTGTAATCATAACAATTTTTCCCTTTATTGTTATACAGAAAATCCCTTGAACTTTGTTCTTGGGGTGTTCAATTTAACAAATTTAGCTAATATTTTATACGATGGTAAATCAAGCCAAATTTAAAGTTTTAGAAGAAAAATGTACTACATGTATAAAGTGCTCATTATCTTCTACACGACAAAATGTAGTCTTTGGTCGAGGAAATCCCAATGCCAATCTTTTTGTTATAGGTGAAGGGCCGGGGCAACAAGAAGACGAACAGGGCTTGGCCTTTGTGGGAAGAGCTGGGAAAATGTTAGATAACGTATTTTCGTCAGTAGGTATAGATACAAATAAAGACTGTTATATATCTAATATCGTAAAGTGTAGACCACCAAATAATAGGAAGCCTTTGTCAAAAGAAGTTTCAGAATGTACTCCGTGGTTAACTGAACAAATTGCAATGATAAAACCAAAAATTATCGTCTTAGCAGGATCTACCGCGGTTCAATCTTATCTTGAAATTAATGAACCTATTTCTAAATTGAGAGGAGAGTGGATTACAAAAGATAGTATTAAGTGTATGCCAATATTTCATCCCTCTTATTTGTTGAGAAATCCATCTAAAGAGAAGGGTAAACCTAAATGGCTGACATGGCAGGATTTAAAAAAAGTTAAGAGAGAACTAAACTCACTCTGAAAATTCTTCTTTGGTGTTGAGAAGCAATGAGAAAAAAATAAAAATAGATGCAATTATAATGTTTGAATTAAACGCTTCATTTAAAAATACAACCCCTGCTGTAACTCCTACAATCGGAACAAGATAGTCTACAGATGCAACTTGTAAAGCACTTACCCTTCTAATAAGCCAAGTAAAAGCCGTAAAAGCACTAAGATTTGAAATTACCAATGCTCCTATTCTGATTATTTGAGATGTTGATAAAGATTGTGGTTCTATATCAAAAATGATATAAGCAGCAATGCTTAAAATAATTACTAGCGGATATTGGTATGTAAGCCAGGTTGCAACTTTATACTTTGGTGCATATTTTCTATTTAGAACCGTTGCTAAAGCAATGCACTGTACACCAAAAAATGCTAATGTTCCTCCAAGTAATATATCCCCATCGTTCAATAAGCCTGTTTCGCCTGTAATAAACAAATATAGAATCCCTATAAATCCAACAATTATGGCAATATATCTAACTCTTGAGATTTTCTCTTCTTTTAAAAGTATCTTTAACCAAAGTGCTGTAAATACTGGAGCTGAGCTAATGAGTATGGTGACAAGTCCAGAAGAAATATATTGTAAGGCATAAATAAAAAACCAACTCACTGAAAATACAGAAAATGTACCGGTTATTGTTGCTTCTTTAAATATTCTCATTTGAAACTTTTCTCTTATAAATAAGAAATAATTCAAGAATAGAATTGAGCCAATTAAGGTCACTCTTAATGTAACTAAGAAGATTTCATTAACCCCTTCAATTAATAAGCTTCTGGAGAGAACATTTCCTGAACCCCACATAATTGCAGCTACTAACACTGCACCAATAGTTTGAAGCAGTGTTGGCTTTTCTAAATTATTTTTTTCAGTTGAATTCATTATTGAGATAGTAACGTCTCGAAAAAGATAACTTTTATTATAAATTACTAGTACTATTTAAATTACGGGAGCAAAAGCTGAGAGGGTTTAAAAACCGACCGTATGAACCTGTTAGGTAATTCTAACGAAGGGAAATCGAACTCTCATACTCCATTATTTATAAAGGAATGATGTATATGAATTCAAATATAATTTATTTAATAGTTGTTGCTATTTTGTCAACGATTTACTTCAAAACAAGAAGCTTAAAATCCAATGAAGATGAATATTTTGTTTTAAACAAGTCTGAAGGGGTGCTTGGTTTAACTTTAAGTTTTTACGCAAGTGGTATGGGACTTTGGATTTTAACCTCACCGGCTGAAGTGGCTTGGTATGGGTTGGGATACGACATTTATGGATATGCTCTATCAGCAGCTACTCCCTTTGTGCTTATTTATATTTTTGGACCTAAAATTGCAGAATTACTACCCAATGGAGTTACCCTTGCGCAATTTGTTGAAACTAAGTATGGAAGCATTGCTCAAAAAATAGTTTCATCAGTAGCAGTTATATACATGGGGGCTTTTTTAGTAGCTGAATTTGCATCAATAGGTTTTGTTTTTGGATCAATATCATCTGTTCGTGGAATATTGATAAGTTTACTTATTGCTGTCACAACCTTGGCCTACTTATTTAAACATGGCTTCAAAGCTTCTTATTTTACAGACAAGCTTCAGAGTTATGGGATTATTTTTTTACTAGTTATTGTTTTTACAATATGGTTCAGTCAGAACAGTCCTTCTCAAATTATTTCTTTTGCAAATGCCGGAGGTTTAAATTCTTTTGAAACTTTTAGTCTCAAATCTGCCCTAGCTGTAATAATTGCAGTAACAGCAGCTGAAGTTTTCTCTATGGGATATTGGCAAAGGACTTTTTCAGCAGAGAACGCAGAAGTTATAAAAAAAGCAAGTATCTTTTCAGGGCTTGGCGCTTTCTTGACAATTCTTTTGTTGGGAATTGGTGGTGCAGTTGGAGCAGGGAAAGGTCTTGAAACTCCTTCATTAAGTTTTATTGATCAACTTGAATTAAATAATTTTACAATTATCTTACTAGTTTCTTTAGCAACTCTGCTTGTAACGTCGAGCATTGATACTCTTGAGAATGCAATAGCTTCAACTATTTCCGTTGATATCATCAAGAAAAAATCAGAAGAAGCTAAATTAATAACATTACTAGTTGTTTGTGCTGCTTTAATAATTTCACTAGAAGTAACAAGTATTTTTAATGTATTTTTAGTAGCTGATTTGTTTGCTACTTGTCTTGTTTTTCCAGCTTTCTATAGATTAAAAAAATCTAGTAAGAATGCTTTGCTTATTATTCCGTTCATCGGTTCACTTGTCTCCGTTTTTGTCTATAGATATTTATTTATAAATCTTAGTGAAAACCCTGGAGGGATTTTTATACCTACAGACCTCTATGGATTAGCTGATCTAAATACTTTTGCGATAGCTTTATTTTCATCAGCACTAATTACACTTGTCGCTGATAGTTTAAGTAAATAGAATATGTTTTAATATATGAAATCTGAAAACTTAAATTCATTTAATACTTTATCTAATTTAGTTGGTAAAGGTAAAAATCTAGTTGTACAAAGTACTCGCATGGACTTTGAGACCAATACATACATCAGTGAATTGTGGAAAAGAAGTAATGGTGAGTGGAAGAAATTTAAATCAGGAGACAATAACTTTAGTAATCCAAAATTTGGAGATAAAGAAAATACTATTTTTTATATTAAAACAAATAGAGCCGTACAAGATAAAAGTAAATCAAAGAAAACTTTATCTTCTGTATATATGCAGGCAGGAAGATCTATAAATAAAGTTTTTGAGGTTGATGGGGGTATAAGTAATTACTCATTAAGTGCTGATGGAAAATTTATATACGTAACTACCAGCGAATGGAGTGAAGAATTTGAAAATATAGAAAATAAAGATTCTGAGCCAATGTATTATGAAAATCTTCCATTTCGTTTTGATACTAGAGGCATCATCTACAACAAGCGTGGTCACGTCTATAAAGTTAATCTCGGAACAAATAAATTTAACAAAATAGTAGACGGTGATAAAAACCAAATTATTTCTATTGGGTCCTTAGTTGAAAGTGATAAAGGTATCGTATTCTCTTATGAAAAGTACAACTCTAAAGGAACTAGGTTAGAGGAGAAAGTTGGATCCTTAGAAACCAAAAAAATTAAAGAAATTCATTCAAGAGGAAGTATGGGCAACCTTTTCTACTATGAAGGTGATCTTCACGCAGTAGGTCTGAAAAATAGGTTTGACTGGCCCACAAACACCTCTATTTTAAAGATTTCAAGAGATGGAAAGGTTTCATTTAAAGGTCGTACGTTTGATAGAAATGTTGTTAAAGCAGAGGTTAATAATTCTGTACTTTATTTTTTATACGAAGACTCCGGAAAAACTTTGCTCCGTGATGGAACAAATAATATTGATTTAATTGATGCAGAAATTACGGTTAAAGATTTTGCTTTTAACAATGATAAAACCTATGTAATAGCCAACTCATTCTCAAAGCCTGACGAAGTCTATGAACTAGATAATGGTCAACTTGAAAAAACTTCTAAAGCTAATGAATTTTTTAACAAAAAGGTTAAGACGTGGGATTGTGAATACAAAAGAATTGATACAGGAAAGTCAAAAATAGATACGTGGGGAATTTTTGTGGGTAAAGATAAACCAACAATCTTAAATATTCATGGTGGGCCAGCAAGCCAATATGGTTTTACATTTTTTGACGAGTTTCAAACATATGCTTCTGGAGGTTTTAATGTTATTGCTTGTAACCCAAGAGGTTCTAGTGGTAGAGGTCATGATTTCTTAAGAGATGTCTGCGGTAACAAATGGGGCAAAACAGACTTGCATGATGTTCTTTCTTCATTTAAAAGTATGAAAAAATTAATGGGAATTACAAATAAAAATGATGGGATAATGGGTGGCTCGTATGGAGGTTTTATGACATCTTGGGTCATTAGTCATTATCCGAATTTGTTTAAATCTGCGATTGTTGAAAGAGCGCTTTTAAATTGGGAGACTATGGTTGGTACGTCAGACATAGGAATAGGTTTTCCTGAAATGTATTTACTTGATGATATGGAAAAAAATATTAATCTATACAGAAAAAAAAGCCCTATTACATACGCATCAAATATTAAAACTCCGACACTAATTATTCACTCACAAGAAGACTACAGGTGTCCTGTAGAGCAAGCGGAACAGTTATTTTCAAATCTTAAAAGAAGAAGTGTAAAAACAGCAATGCTTAGATTTCCTGGTGAAAGTCATGAGCTTTCTAGATCTGGAACACCAAATCATAGAAAACAAAGATTTGACCATATCATAAATTGGCACAAAGATAATTTGAATTAGCTTTCGTCTTCGCATCCACATTCTGGACAGATCATTATTCACCTCCCTTTTCTTCTAGTTTTATAATTGCCCTTTGCTCATCAGGGCCTTTCATAATCATTTTTGCCATCATTCCATATTTTTTTCTGATTAAATCTGCGGCCTGTTTCTTAAGGTCTGTATCTTCTATAAGTGATGCCTTTAAATCAAGACTATCTGATAATTTTTTAGACCCATTTTGATTAGTAATGTAAATTGTTGCTCTACCATTATTCCTTACTCTTTTTACTTTTCCAGCATTAAGACTCGTAGTTATAACTAATGAATTAGAAAAATCAGCAACCCACACTGGGGTCGTGACAGGAGATTTGTCTTTCTTATAAGTAATTAAATTTATATATTCAGCTTCGATGAAGTTGTTTAAATTCATAAATTAAGTTTAAAAATAATTTAATAATAGTTCAGGAAGTTGTTTAAATCTTCTTGCAGTATTGTCTTCAGAAAAAAGTACATAAAGAAGGAAAAGAATAAATAATACTCTGAGTGGTGTTATCTTTCTAAACATAGAAATATGCTAAATATAATTACGATAAAAAAAAGGGATTTTTATAAAATCCCTTTTTTCTATGCGTTATTTTTGTTAGAGAGAATTAAGCAGGAGTGTCTCCTTCATTAAAATCTATAAATAACTTACCTGCGTATACAGGTCCCATATAGGCTATAGTTGTACCATCAAACAAGTCTGTCTCTGATTCACTATCAAGAGCTTCTTGTAGTTTTGCAACAGCAACATCCATTGCTTCTTTTGAGTCCCAGAAGTTCCAACTAATTGCACTACTTCCATCAAAAATTGCACCAGTTACTTGAAGTCCTTCTGACTCTTCATAAATTGGTTCAACTTTTTCTTTAAGAAAGCCTAAGACTGCATTTGTGTCTTTTGCAACACCAACTACCAATCTTAAGTAGCTTGGTCTTTGACTGTCTTTAGGCATAGTTTGATAAACTTTGCCGAAAACCGCATCTCCTTGGTATATAACAGGAGGTGCTGCCATCATTCCAGCTGCCTCTGATAATACACCTTGTATTTTTTCTTCTACGGCTTCAGCTGACTCTTTGCTTTCATAAGCTGACATATTTATACCAGAAGTCTCTCCAGTAATGGCGGCCATCATAGTTAAAAGCCCTGGTGTGCCATCAAACTCAGGCATAACTTTTTCTTTAACAAAAGATGTGGCTTCGTCTTTTTTTCCGTCCTGAAGAGATGGAATTGTTATTCTAAAGTACATATATTTCTTCCTTTCTTTGTTATTCAGCTCCAGAGTTTTGGAAAGATACCCCAAGTGCCCACACAGTTGCGGGATAGAGTACTACTCCACCTAAAACTAAAATAATTAAATTAGCTGTATCTGGAATTAATCCAAATGCTGAACCTACTCCATTAACAATCACTAATATTGCTGCACCATATCCGGCATTAACGCCCCAGCTTGGAAGGAGATCAACCTTGCTGCTTCTTAATACTGATAGTGTAAAAATACCTAAAAATAATGCCCAAACTGGACCATTTGTTCCAGTTGTTTGCAAAATCTCATTTGTCGTAAATAATGCATTATCACTATTTTCATTTAGTGGTCCTGCAAATGCATCTTGTACAAAAATACACTGTGTGACAAATGCAATAGACCCTGTAATTCTTACATAAGGATTATTGTCATCACCATATAATTTTGTAGTTAGAGCAAATACGAATAATAATGCAAAACCTGTAACAACATTGAGAACTGACAGTGCCGGCCCCCATGTTGAGTCGTATCCAGGGTTTGTGGGATCAAGGGCAAAAGCTTGTATTAAAAAGCTTGGAACAATCGCAATTGCGAATATCCTTGCCATGTTTGATCCAATTTTTGCTTCTTTATTGCTTAACATAACTTCCTTTCTTATTGTCTTGATTAATTTGAAAATGCCTTAGATACATTATCTATCTCTCCATGCTAACAATGGTCCTACTCCTAGACCTAAGATAAATGTTATCCAAAGGACTAATTGAAGGGGCATTAAAGCTTCTGGTGGTTCATATCCAAAAAATGTCCCGGCCCCAGCAAAAATAACTCCCATAAGCCCTCCGACTAAAAGGTTGTATCTCCATATATTACCAATAACACCTTCTGAAACTGCATATAAAGCCACCATGTTTAAACAAATAAAAAAGAAAAACGGACCAAATTCATTTCCATCACTTCCTAGTGTTAAACAGTTTCCTGCAAAAATTGCTGCTGCTAGAAAAGTTGTGCCTTCTCTCCAATTTTCAGGTACATTATCTCCTAATAATGGTTTGATGGTCAGAAAAATACCAGCAATGCTTAAACCCCATAAAAAGTTTACCAATAGCTCTCCCGGAGGAGCTTCCATTCCCATTAATCCTGTAGTTACAAATCCTAAAAGGTTAGTAATTAGAAATAAGTAACCAGCCTGTTGTGCATTTTCTTTATCTGTTGATGCAAAAAATGATTTCATAATTTATTTCCTTTCTTTTATTCTGTGCTTGATGACATTTTGTCACCCCAAGCAACATAACTTCCGTAACCTAAACCAATAACCATTGCAATCCAACCAATTCCAAAAATAGGTTGAATAGATTCAGGTGGTGTGTAGTCAAAAAATATGTTTGCTCCTGTGCCAATAAGTATTGAGAGGAAACCAAGAATACTTAGATTTTCATAGATTGGTCGAAATACCCCTGTTCCTCTATTCGTTAAACTATAAGTTAATGAGTTGAATGCCCATAAAAAGTACATTGGAACAAATCCATTCTCCTGAAACTCTGGTATTGCTAATTCAATAAGGGTTCCCGTAATAATAACTGCAGCTAAAATTCCAGTCGCCATTCTCCAGTATTCAGGTACTTGATCTTCTACTAAGTTATAACCTGCAATAATCAATGCTAAAAGTGTAAATCCCCAAGCAAAGTTAAATATTTTATCAACTGCCTCTACTGAATCAAATGATCCAAAATTTATAACTATTAGATATAAATTACAACCAATAAATCCAAGTGCATTTTGTCTTGCAAGTTGTCCTATCGGTTGTGTAAAAAATGCTTTCATTTTATTTTATTTCCTTTCTTTTTTTTATTTATTATTAAAAGCTGTGTAAGTTCCTGCTGTAATTCCTATAAGCCAAGTAAAGAAAACAGGCAAGAATATTATGTCAAGAGATTCTGGTATCTCAACTCCAAAAAAGAACTCTGCGCCTAAAACAAGAATAAATGCAGAAGCACCAAACATAATCATGTACCTGAATATATTGGACATTTTTCCTTCAGTTGTAAAAGCATACCCAAGGAAAGTAATGTTCAGAAATATAAAAATTGGTTCTCTAGCGATTGGGTTTTCCATTTCTCGTGCAACATAACCCGTATCAATTAAATTATCTAGCAAAATAACAGCTGCAATCATTGCGTTGCCTGTTTGCCAAGATTCTGGAATACTGTCTTCCATAATTTGCGGACCAAGCAGTACTATATTTGCTATTGCTAGAGCTCCAAAGAAACTAGCTAATGTTCTGACAACTAGTATGTCTGGCTGTATAAAAGCTATTAATCCAGAAATAAAGAACATTATTGATGATGTTTTTGCGGTAGAAACATCATCCTGTAAGAAAAAATTTTTCATAAGTGAACTTACCTCCCATAAGTTTTTTGTATTCTTTTGTTAATTTAACTTCCTTAAATTGACAATAAATTATTTTTTTGTAACTTTTAAGTAAAGTTTTTTAACTTAAGTTTTATTAAGTTAAAACTTCAAAATTAATAATAGTCATCTAAACTTTTAGATGTACTTAAATATCGAAAAAGTAATTAACAATGAAAACAGAATCAAAAATAGACGGAAGAGTCAAAAGATCAAAAAAGATAAGGGCTGATGTTCATCAAAAATTAATACTCTCTGCAATAAAAATAATTGAGGATGACAATGGTAAAAGTGGGGTAAATATTTCAGCTGCTCAATTGTCAAAAATATCTGGTGTATCAACCGTAACTATCTATTCTCACTTTCCTAATTTACAAGTAGACCTTAGTTTATCAATCTTAAACTATCTGCTTGATTTAGCATTACATCATTACAATGTAAACCTTATGAACAACATGCGCGAAAAAGATAAATTAAATTTAATTTATAAAGGTTTAAGTTATGCCAACACTAAATTTCCATTTGCGGGTTCTCAAGTTTATGGATTATTAATGGTGGGAAATATATTTAATGATAATTTTAAAAATCACGAGTTTGTAAATATTAGAAATAATATAATTCAAAATATCTTTAAACAAGAAAACTTAAAAATTTCCAAGGCTGAGTTTATGCGTAATTTAAGTATCTATGTTAATGGAACCTTTCATACTGCTATAAGCAATATAGATAAGGATAAAGAAGGAGAGAAAATATTTCTTATTAGCTCTTGGTCTAAAGTTTATGAAAATTCTTCAAAAGTAAAACTTTTTGATATAAGCTAAAAGATTTCTTTTTTCTGGTTAAGAAATATTTTTGAGGGTTTTAACAAGGCTTTCAATAAGCATTTCTATATGATCAATTTGTACACTCTCATTTGGTGCATGAGCATTTCCAAGCTCTTCATCTGCAGCACCGACTAATACAAGCTCTGCATTAGGAAATTCTCTAACAAAATCATTAGCAAATGGTATTGATCCACCAACACCAATGTAAGCAGTTTCATTTTCCCAAATTGAATTAAAGCTATTTACTAATTCAGTAGTAAATGGCTTACTTGGGTCTGCTACTACCCCTGAACCTTTTGAATTTGGAATAAATTTAACGGATGCATTCCAAGGAATATTTTTCATTACATGCTCTTCAAGCATTTGCATTGCATGCTCAGGGTCTTCTGTTGGAGGGAGTCTCAAGCTGATTTTTGCTCTGGCTTTTGGGATTACTAAATTTACTGCATCTTCAATAGACGGCGCATCAATTGCTAAAACATCTAGTGCCGGTTCTAGCCAGAGTCTCTTTGAAATACTATCCGTGTCAAAAAGATTTATTTCTTCTGATCCAAGCATTTTTTGAGTATAAGATTTATCAAGTTCCGCAACTTTCATATCAGTTGATGTTAAGCCTTCAATCATTAAATCACCTTTTTCATTATGAAATGAAGCAATAATTTTACTTAATACCATGAAAGCATCAGGAACAATTCCTCCACCCATCCCCGAATGTACTGGTCTCATTGGTTGATCTACTTCAATAATGGCGTCTGCTAAACCTCTAAGGGATGTTGTAATTGTTGGCACACCAATTTTTACATTACCTGAATCAGCAATAACAATAACATCTGCTTCTAATGCTTCTCTATTTTGTTCTATAAAATCTGACATAGTTGGAGAACCAATTTCTTCTTCACCTTCAATGAATATTCGAATATTTACTGGCAAATCTTCAAGCAGCTGTTTTACGACATTGTAATGTACAACTACTCCTGCTTTATTATCACCAGACCCTCTTCCATAGAGTCTTCCTTCTTTTACAACTGGGTCAAATGGCTCTGTATTCCATAAGTCTAAATCTCCAACTGGTTGAACATCATGGTGAGCATATAGTAAAACTGTTTTCTTAGAAGGGTCTATTGTTGTATGAGCTACAACAGCAGGCATACCGCCAGCAACTTTTATAACTTGTGTGTTTAGTCCGAGATCTGCAAACAAGTTTTCAACGAACTGTGCAGAAGCATCAACATCATCCCGATGGTTTTTATCCGAGCTGATTGATTTTATTTCTACCATTTCTGATAATAAATTAATTATTTTTTCCTGGGACATAAGTGTATTTTAAAGTAAAAAAATATTTACTCGTAGGAGATAGCTTCAAGTATGTTTTGTCTTGAAGCTCTAATGGCAGGAAGAATTGCAGCAATAACCCCAGCAACTATAGCTATTCCTATCCATAAAAAAGTTTGCTGAATTGAAACAGAAAATACTGTGAATCCTTCATCTGCTAGTGTTTGTATCAAGCTCCAAGCAAAGAAAATACCAAGTCCAGTACCAAGAGCGGCACCAAATATAGCAATAATAGATGATTCAATAAAAATCATTCTTCTTATTTGCTTTCTGTACGTACCTATAGCCCTCATGAGCCCAATCTCTCTAGTTCTTTCATAAACAGAAAGAGAAAGTGTATTAGTAATTCCAAATAAAGCTACAAAAATAGAAATAGACAAAAAGCCATATATTACATTTAGCAACAGTTGGATTTGATTATTTGCTTCTTCTACTAACCCGTCCTCATCACGTATCTCGACACCAGGATAACCATCAACAATTGCATTAATTTTTTCTTCCAATACTGGAGTTTTTTCGACTACGTTAAAATAAAGCTCTGTATCAAGTGACTCATCTTTGAAAAAAGAATTATTTTCTAATAAAACAAAAAACTCTGCTGGAGGTTGAGTAGTCCAGTCGAATATATATGAAACAATGAATTCTCTTTCTCCTTCTTCGGGGATAGTTAGAGAAACTTTGTCGCCAACTGAAAGTTCTTCTCTTTCGGCTGTTGGCCTTAGTACTCCGATAGCATTTTCATTAAGAAAGTCTTGTCTGCTACCTTCAATATCATCTGTCTTGACAAGGTCAAAAACTGTTTCATCAACAGCACCTAGGATTAAAGGTCTTTGGTTATACCCAACAACAGTAGCTCTGGTTCTTGAGAGTTTGGTCACTTCATCAAGTTCTAACAACTCTTCGGACAATCCTGTGGGAATTCCTGGAGATGCAAATACATTTGCAGCACTGACTTGGTAGTCAGCTAATATCACTTCACTAATCAAGGTCTCTGCTTGTGCTTTAAAAGATGTTGTGATCACATTAGCAAGAGAGATTAAAGTTAAACCAATCATAAGAGCAGATGCTGTTGAAGCTGTTCTTCTAGGTGTGCGTTTTGAGTTTTCAGTCGCTAGCTTGCCTAAGATACCAAATACTAAGTTGTAAATTTTTTCAAAAAGAAAAACAAAAGGTTTTGTTATTGATGGGGTAATTACTGATATACCTATAAAAATTACACCTGCACCAAAACCAACTTGTTGGAGAGATGATAGTGTTGGTAAATCTAAAAACTCAAATAAAACACCAAACAAAGCTCCAAAGCCAAGTGTTGATATTAAAGAGCCAAAAAGTAAACGCATAAATAAAGATTTTGCTTTAGGTGTTGAGACACTATCTCTAATTGCTTCCATAGGGCTTACTTGGGAAGCTTTTCTTGCAGGAAGTAGTGAAGATAATATTGTTACTGTTACACCAATTGCAAGGCCAACTATTGCGGCTTCCGTAGTTAAAACCAATGGCCCTTCTGGTAATCCAAATTCGAAATATTGTAAACCTTCTTTGACTGCGACAGCTAGCCCAATACCTAGGCCAATTCCAAGGCCTGAGCCTATAACTGACATAAAAAGAGATTCAGAAATAACTAACCTATAAATTTGTCTCTTTGATGTTCCCAAAGCTCTTAATAGTGAAAGCTCTTTTGTCCTTTGTAAAAGTAGAATTCTAAAAGTATTTTGAATAATAAAAGCACCAACAAAAATTGCTATACCTGCAAAAACATTGAGTATTGTATTAAAGAAATCTAATCCCTGTTTAATAGAGTCGGCTTGTTCGGCAGCGGCTTCTTGTGCATTTATGACATTTAAGTTTTCTGAATCTAAATTTGAAATCTGATTTTTAACATCATTTATATCAAAATTGTTTTCAATAACAACATTTATTAAGTCAACCTTTCCTCTTGAATCCAACAGTCTTTGTGCAGTTTTAAATTCAAATAAAGCAAAAGTTGCTCCTCCTGGTGAACCCACACTTGCAAATTCTGCTATTCCAGAAATAGTAAAAGTAGCAGGAGTAGCTCCAGCAAGCACTGTTACCTTATCTCCAACTACAAATCCATGATTTTCAGCAGTGAGGACATCCATTACTACTTCTTTTATATTTGTAGGCGGTTCACCTGAAACAAGAGACCACTGCTGAGCATAAGAGTTGCTATCCCAAGCCGCACCAAATGTCGGAGCGAAACCATTTTGAATTAGAATTGTTTCTCTAGGACACTCTTTTGCAAATGCATGGCAATCTTTTCTAGGACCAAACTTAATATATTGAGCAAATCCTAAGACTTCACCCCATGCAGCCTTGACACTTGGTAAATCTTGTATTTCTTGAATTTTCTCATCTGGTATTTTTTTTACTTCAAAAGATATTGGGCCTTGGCCACCATCTCCACTAAATCCCTGAGCAAAATCTTCTTGTATTGGTTGTACAACTAAATCAACACCTTCATATATTCCAGTAAATAAATTATCGAATGCAGACTTGTTACTCTCAGAAAAAATATTTGATGCGATAATAACTGCCACGCCAAGAATAATTGAAGATGTAGTAAGAAATATTCTAACTGGATATGTTTTTAGATTTTTCCATGCTATTAAAAAAAGTGGTCGCTTTGTAAATCCAAACATTAGATATTACTTAGTGCTGTAACCTCTGCAACAATCTCTTCTTGTGTTGGTTTTTCTAAGTCACTTGCAATTCTTCCATCTTTTAACATCACGACTCTGTTGGCAAACGAAGCAGCATAGGGATCATGAGTAACCATAATTATTGTTTGATTGAGCTCTTCAACAACTGACTTCATAAAAACTAATAATTCTTTACTAGATTTAGAATCTAGGTTTCCTGAAGGCTCATCTGCAAATATAACTTCTGGTTTTGTTGCCATTGCTCGAGCAGCTGCAACTCTTTGTTGTTGTCCTCCAGAAAGTTCATTAGGTCTATGTGTTAATCTGTCTCCTATATCTACTGTTTCTACAACTTGTTTTACCCAGTCCATATCTGGCTTTCTACCAGCTATAGATGCAGGAAGAGTTATATTTTCTTCAGCTGTTAGTGTTGGAATCAAATTAAATGCCTGAAATACAAATCCAAAGCTATCTCGTCTAATTTTTGTTAATTGTTTATCGTTAAGAGTAGATATGTCTTGATTTCTTAGAAATATTTGACCAGAGGAAGGTCTGTCAAGTCCAGCTAAACAGTGGAGCAGTGTAGACTTTCCTGAGCCAGAAGGGCCCATGATTGCTGTAAAATCATTTTCTTTAAATTCGACACTGATATCATCTAGAGCCTTAACACTAGTTTCTTTTTCTCCATATATTTTTGTTAAGTCCACTGAATGAATTATGTTATTCATGAATTCAATAATAGGTAAGAAGATACTTTATCGATATCTGTTATTACAATGTTAACAAATTGTTTATGCACAGAATTTGCAATTTGTGCTGATAGGTTTTAAATTATCAATATGTACAAATTAAATAACTGGCATTGGTGGTCACTACATAGGTAAGTGCTCCGTGTTGTTATTTTGTTGGACCGGGCACCGCCCGGTTTTTTTATTGTTGTCACTGAAATTAAATCTCCGGGCCAAACCCAAAAAATAATTTATTTAGAAAGGTACGTATGCAGAAATTGAGTGGTTATCCCCTTCCACTCTGAAACATCTGGTCCTGTTTTGTTTAAAAACAGAGTATCAAATGAGATAGTTATAGGGATGAGTTCATTAAGTTCCCCTGGATCGAAAGATTTAGGTAACTCATCCCCATAGCTTAATGAAAGATGCTGTATCAAAAAGATTGACCAAACTTGAATTTTTGCTTTATAAAGTTGGTTAATTAAACTCGAACTTCCTTTAATTTACTTATAAAAAAACAGATTACAAAAATTGAAGTTGCTACTAATGACATGGTTGGACCGGAGGGTAAGTTAAAAAAGTAAGATAGAAAAAGACCTGAAACTGATGAAAAAACTCCAAAAACAATACTTACATATATGGACGGAACAAATGTATCTGTTATTTGTTTTGATGCAGCAGCTGGAATTAAAAGCATGCTTAAAACTAAAATAATTCCAACTGTTTGAAGAGAGGCAACAATAGCTACAGATAAAATTATGAGAAATAAATAATTTAAAAAATTTGTATTTAGACCTTTAACCTCTGCACCAATTGGATCAAAGGAGTAAAACAGAAGTTGTTTGAAAAAAATTATGACCAAACTAACTACCGCAACACACATTGCAATAACTATAAATACATCAAATTGGCTCACTGCTAATATTTGGCCAAATAATAAATCTTCTAAATTAATTGTTACATTAAGTACCGATATCAAAATGAATCCAAGAGCAAAAAAAGAAGAAAAAATAATGCCTATTGCAGTGTCCTCACCAACATTTGAATTTTTAATTATATATCCCAAGAAAAGTGCAATCAATATAGATGCTGGAACTCCTAATTCAGAAATACTAAAACCAAGAAAAACACCGACTGCAATAATCGGAAGTGTCGCATGAGCCATTGCATCGGCCATAAAACCCATATTTCTATTGATAGCAAAAGGTCCCAATATTGATAACATAATCCCCGAAGCTATAGCGGTGACAAGAGAACGAACCATAAAATCATACTTGAAAGGTTCAGTTATTATTTCAATCATTATTTTTCATATGACTTTCTGGAGTGTGTGTTTTAAACATCTCAAAATGTGAACCATACATTTCTTCAATTACATCTTTAGTTAATACTTCAGATGGGTCTCCATAAGCACAACAGTGTCTATTTAGACATAAAACTTCATCAAATTTTTCCTCAAGATTATTTATGTCGTGAGTTGCAACTAAAATTGTCTTACCGTCTAGATTTATATCACTTATTAAACTCATGATATCTTCTTGAGCTCCGACATCAACAGCGCTAAAAGCCTCGTCTAAAAGTAAAATGTCTGCATCTTGAGCTAGGCCCCTTGCTATTAAAACTCTTTGAAATTGACCACCTGATAGATTGTTTATATTTTCATTTATTTTTTCAGCAAGTCCAACATTTTCTAATGCTTCTTTAATTTTTGAATTTATTTTTTTTCTAGAAAACAAATTTAAAGAACTTTTATTAATTAGACCCATTTCAACTACCTGTTTTACAGAAAGAGGAAAGTTTCGGTTTATTAAATCTCTTTGAGGAACATAGCTGATTGTGCCCTTAGCGTCTTTTGGATTCATACCATTAATTTGCAATGAACCATCCACAATGGGAACCAATCCTGCAATAGCATTGAATAAAGTGGATTTACCACCACCATTTGGTCCTACAACTGCAACTTTTTTACCTTTATTTATACGAAAAGTCACATCATCTAATGCAGGTGTTGTACCTAGTTGAACACAGCAACCATCTGAAACGATGATTGCTGTGTCATCTAATAATTTATCTTCTGTTGTCTTCATTGTGATACCTTTTTTACGGGTAGCTAAAGTTATCTACAACTAACTTAATCAGTATTTATTAGATTCTCCACAATTAATTCAACAGCAGTCATTAAAAACTCTGGGTAAGTTTGACCAGGCCTTAAGGTTTCTACCCACAAGCCTTCTACGGCTTTTATTCCTGTCTCAGCGACAATTGTTTCGGCGTAAACAGATGGGGCCTCTGCCTCAATAAAGATTACCTTTACATTATTGTCTTCAATTACATCAATTACACCAACAAGTTGTGATGGTGAAATCTCGTTTGAAGAATCTAAATCAGGAATAATTGTTGACAGCACTTCAAGACCAAATTTAGCTTCCAAATAACCTAAAGACTCATGTGTAGTTATGAGTTTTCTATTTTGAGAAGGTATTGATGCAATTAATTGTGAGACCTGACCTGTTAAGCCACTTAACTCGTTTGTATAAGCATCTCCACCTGCTTCATAATTAGCAGCGTTGCTTGAATCAAACTCAACTAATTTTGACTCAATAAACTCTGCTGCATAAGCAACTCTGTTTGGATCGAACCAAAAGTGAGGATCATATGCACCGTGGCCATGACCTTCATGTCCATCGTGGTCATCATGTCCTTCTTCATCATGGTCATCATGTCCTTCTTCGTCGTGGTCATCATGTCCTTCTTCGTCGTGGTCATCATGTCCTTTTTCACCATGGTCATCGTGATCATCGTGACCACCTTCTTTGAACTCAATTGGAAAAACACTTTCACCCACTTCTGCCAAAGCCTCCGAGCCACATACTGAATTTTCTAGCAACTCAATTAAAGCTGCTGGTTCATACATTAACCCTGTATAAAAAACTAGATCAGCGTCTGCTATTTTTCCAGCATCTTGTGGTGCTGGTTCGTACGTATGAGGATTAGCTTCAGGCGGCATTAATATTGTTAGGTTAATATTTTCTCCACCGACTTGACTAACAAACTCACCAATCATTGGTGTTGTTGCTACAACATTAATCTCTCTACCATCAATTTCCGGACAACCTGCTTCTGCACTTCCGCCAGAACAAGCTATCAACACTAATGAGAGTGCTATAACACCAATTTTAAAAATAGGTTTATTCTTCAAAATTCTCCTTCTAATTTATAACAGTAAATGAGAATAAGTCTCATTTATTTTATTGTCAAGTTTATATGATAATTAATTTCGTCTGTTTTAAAATTGAGAAGTATAATAAAAAACATGATTGAGGACTCCAGAAAAATACTATCCGAACACAGTGTCTCTATTACCAATCCTAGAATTTTAGTCCTCGAAGCACTTTTAGAATTTGGTAATCCTATAACGATAGATGAACTTCAATCTAAGCTTAAAGGAGCAGTAGCAAAATCCACACTATATAGAGTTTTAAATGACTTAAAAAAAATAAAAATTCTTAATGAGTTTACTTCGCCTGATAATTCAACTGTTGTAGAGCTTATATTGGAAGATCACTCCCACCACCATCATCTTTTTTGTAGCGACTGTGGGGAAGTTATCGATGTTGAATTAAGTGAAGAGTTTGAAACTATGTTAAATAAAGAAATAGAAAATGTTCAAAAAAAGTTCAACTTTGAAATTACAGATCATAGAGTAGAAATGTTTGGACTTTGCACTGAGGAATGTTCGAACTGTAAATAAATCTAAAACATAATTGCAAGTAAATTTGCATTTAATAACATTGATTCAATTGCTTCAAATGAATGAAAAGCTTCTAATGGTGCTCTTAAGGGAATCGTCATTGTCTCACCCGTGACAGTAGACTTTACAGCGAGAGCGGATTCTATAAAATCTTTTTCAACAACACTACAGACTACACACATAATATAAACTCATTATATATTGATAATTGAGCATATAAAAGGTCATATTTGAATGATAGATTATACATTTTTACCACAAGTCAAACATGGGATTATCAATGTTGGAGACTTGCCTATACCTTTTGATATAGTTTTAAACGCTGCAGTTTTAGTAATTGTGCTAACTTTCGTATTTTTAAAAACTTCTTGGAAAGAGTCAATACTAACTTCTCAGGAGTCTTTATTTTCGACAAAACAAACTTTTAGTGGTAAATCTTTTGGGTTCTTGATTTTACTACTATTGACTGTTCCAGGATTAATAAGCAATGAGGATGCTAAAACTTCTATTACTCCACTAGTTTTATGGATATTTTTATGGATTGCTGTACCAGTACTTGGTCTTATCTTTGGAGATTTATACGCAAAATTTAATCCGTTGGCACTTATTGTTAATCGTGAAGGTGCCTCTCAAAATGTCTATTTTGCATCTTTTCTTTTCCTAGGTTTAACTTGGTTTGAATTAGTTTGGAATAAGCCTGGTAACCCAAGGCATATTGGCATAGTATTTTTAATATTGCTAACAGCGGTTTCAGTTCTACAAAAGTTTTATAAAAAAACAATTATTGAAGTTGATCCGCTACTGCTGTTACACCACTTGTACAGCAAGATGAGAATTACAAACAAATCTCCTATTTTTAAAACATTGCTTAATAATATATCTAACCTCGCTCACCTAAAAGGTATGGAATATTTTATATTGCTTATGATTGGCACTGTTACATATGACGGTTTGAGGGAGACCACTTTTTGGTTTGACTTGTTCGGATCACAAACTTATGAAACATTTTTTTCTACTTTTGCTTTCTTACTGATGAATCTATTAATAATCATTTTTTACAGATTTGCGTGTTATTTTGCCATCAGAGCTAGTGGTGAAAAACTTGGCTTAAATGAGGTATCACTGAAATTTGGACACACCATGCTTCCAATTGCCTTTGCATATCATGTGACACATTATTTGAGTTTGTTATTATTTGAATTTCAGACTGTCTTCTATCGACTAAATGATCCATTTGGTTTTGGGTGGAATTTATTCAACATTCAAGAACCGGTTGTTGATTATTTCATAGAACCAATTGTTCTATGGATAATTATGGTGGTAGTTACGCTTGCTGGTCATATGTTAAGTGTTGTTCTTGCTCATGATTTATCTGTTAAATTATTTGGACACCAGAAAAGCGATAAAACTCAGTATATCTTTTTATTTATAACAGTGGCTTTAACACTTCAAGCATTATTTGTATTGAGTGTTGCTTAAGAGATAAAAGCTAGTCTGCTTGTTTTTTTACCTGGATTAACTTTTTTTCTATACTCAGGACACGTTCAGCAATTGGTGGATGTGAGTAGTAATAAGAGCTATAAAGTGGGTCTGGTGTTAAATTTGATGCATTATCTTTGCTTAATTTAAGTAATCCAGAAATCATGTACTCACCGTCAGTGTATTGAAAAGAAAAATCATCTGCTTCAAACTCTCTTTTACGAGACAATGCAGAAGTGAATGGTTTTGTAAAGAATGTGTAAGATCCAACCACTAGGTAGAAAAGTAAAAACTTTGAATAAATAGTTAGATTTTCTAAACCATGGTCCAAAAAGAAATTATTACTTTGAATTATTTCACTTAACAAGTAAAAGCCAATGAACCCAAAAACTAAAGAACTTAACAATCCTTTTTTAATATGGCCGAGTTTGTAATGTCCTAGTTCGTGTCCGAGAATTGCTTCCATTTCATCAGGAGTAATTGTTTTTAAAAGAGTATCAAAGAATACAATTCTTTTGTTCTTTCCAAATCCGGTAAAAAAAGCATTTCCGTGTGTGCTTCTTAAGCTCGCGTTCATGACAAATAATCCCTTAGACTTAAAATCAATTTTTTCTAATAATTTTTCAATAGGTTTTTTAAATGCTTCATCATCTAGTGGCTCAAACTTATTAAATAAAGGCATTATCAAGACAGGATAGAGAAAAAATATAATGGCCTGCAGTAAAAAGACTGCACCAAATGCGTACAGCCACCACATCTCACCGAGATTAACAACAATATAAATCACTATTGCATATAAAAGAGAAGATATTGTTGCTGAAATTAATAAACTCTTAATTACATCTGTTGCAAAAGTTTTTTTAGTAGTTTTATTGAATCCATGTCTTTCTTCAATAACAAATGTTGAATATATTGACACTGGTGTTGATATTATTTCTTCAACAATTAAAAGCAACAAGCCAAGTAATACTGCTCCTAAAACATCTGAGGAGGTTGTGTTAATAACTAATTTTGCAAGATAGTTAAATAATCCACCCAAAGTAAAAACTATTAAGACAGTGGAACCAAAAAATGCTGTAAAAATTTGAAATTTGACTCTGTCCAGGTTGTATTCTATCGATTTCTGATACTCTTCTTCTGTAACAAGATTTTTAAATCTCTCAGGAATTTTATTTTTATTTTTTTGAATAGAGGAAATATTTCTGATTTTTAAATATGTTTCTAAAAGGAATTTAAATACGACCAAGCTGATAAAGATGCTTGTAAAGTTTGTAGAGTCTAAAAAATCTTGCATGTATGAAAACTTATTATAGTCACGGAGTTCACAACAACAAGCTTAGTTGCTTAACAGCTTTCTCTATTTCGTCTACTGTGTTGTAGTAATGTGGCGCCATACGTAATAATGTGGGTAAGTTTCTTTTCTCAGAATCTATGAGTGTGCTTTCTGGATCAACTAAACCAATTGCGAAGCCCGCATCTGACATTTGATTAACAATATTTTTGGGGTTATGTTTTTCTTCAATGGAGAAACTTATAATTCCACACTGCTCCATACCAATATCTCTTATCTGAACTTTTTTAATTTCTGAAAGAAGCTTTCTATTTTCTCCAGCTAGTAATTGAACTCGTTCGTGAATTAAGTCTATACCTATCTTTTCAGCATAATTAATAGCTTCTCCAAGACCAGCTCTAAGAGCATAAGAGTTTTCCCAGGTTTCAAATCGTCTTGCATCTTGTCTTAGTTCGTACACATTTTTTTCTACCCATGGAGCTCCAAAATGATCAATCATAACGGGCTCAATTGTGTCTAACCATTTTTCTTTGATGTATAAGAAACCCGTTCCTCTTGGACCACGAAGAAATTTTCTTCCCGTTGCTGATAAAAAATCGCACTCAATTTTTTTTACATTTATAGACATTTGGCCTGCTGCTTGGCAAGCGTCTAAAAGGTAGGGTATGTTGTATTTTTTAGCGACTTGACCAACCTTCTCTGCAGGATTAACTAAACCGCCATTTGTA
Organism: uncultured Candidatus Actinomarina sp.; assembly: GCA_902555985.1. Taxonomy (GTDB): domain Bacteria; phylum Actinomycetota; class Acidimicrobiia; order Actinomarinales; family Actinomarinaceae; genus Actinomarina. Next base: position 29,271 of record CACDUI010000001.1, on the reverse strand, counting down.
GGAATCCAAGAAATAGCAATCAGTCCAACACTTTCATCTATCATGTCCTCCAAAACGTTTATATCTAAGGTTCCATTTTGGTCAGAAGGAACAATGTCTATTTTTAAGTTATCTCTTTTAGCACGTTGTAGAAAAGCTACATAGTTTGCTGCATATTCAGCTTCCGATGTAAGTATTCTTGACCCACTTTTTAACGGCAGTGCATAAAAAGCATGACTCCATGCCACCGTTGAATTTTCCATAAGTGCTATTTCATGAGATTTTGCACCAATGTGTTCTGCGACTGTCTCATATACTTTGTTTAGCTCATCAATTTTTTTTTCTTCAGCCTCGTAACCTCCCATCAAAGCTTCAAGTTGTGTGTGCTCTAAAATTACATCAACAACACTTTGGGGCATAAGAGAAGATCCACAAGCAAGAAGGTGTGTTGAAAAGTTTATACCTGGAGTTTCAGCGCGTATCTTTTCTATATCAATCATTTGAATTTTTATTATTTTCCAAATCTTCTCTCTCTCTGGGTATATTCTCTTAAGCACCTAAGAAAATCAATTTTTCTAAATTCTGGCCAATAAACATCTTGGAAAATAACTTCAGAATATGCGCTCTGCCATAACAAGAAACCAGATAATCTAGATTCTCCACTAGTTCTTATTATTAAATCAATATCTGGTGTATCAGGAGAGTACAAATGTTGTCTGAGTTGTTCATCTGTTACATTTTTTATAAGAGAATCAAAATCATTTTCTTCATTACGGTTTTCATCAATTAAGCCTTTTATTGCATCTAAGATTTCTTGTCTTCCACCATAACCCAATGCTATGGTCAATGTTTTTTGCCCACCTCCTCTAACTTCTTTTAATTGTTTTATAGTTTTCTGTAGAAATTCTGGAAGCATATCAGTACTTCCAATAAATTGAATTGTGAAATTGTCAACAACATCATCAATTAAGAGATCTTCAAACAATTCATTTAATACCTGAAAGTAAGGACCGAGTTCATCAATCGGTCTTTCTAAGTTTTCTCTAGACAAAAGCCAGCTTGTAATATAATCTATTCCTGCTTCATCACACCATGCAATGCATTCTTTAAGTCTTGTCATTCCAATTTTGTATGAAACTTCAAAACTCAAAAGTCCTTCTTTTCTGGCGTATCTTCTATGGCCATCATGTATTAGTCCAATGTGTTTTGGTAGGTTTTCTTTTTCTAACTTGTTCTTCAAACGGTTTTCATAAATTGAGTAAATTAATCTAGGTGAAGACATGACTTTAAGCTGTAACTGCTTCTATTTCTTCAATTGTTTTTGGTGCTTTTTCAGTGAGATTAAGTGGTCCTTTGTCTGTACAAACAATATCGTCTTCAATTCTGACTCCAATACCAAGTAATTCAGCTGGAATTTTGTGCTTTACAGTTTCTGCATTCATAATTTCTTCTTTTTCTAGTTTTGTTGCTTTTTCCATTCCAATAAGTTTTCTTCGCTCTCTTATCTCAACTGGGTTTCTTTCTAAAAGAGGAAACTCTATAGTAGGTTTTGTTGGCCTTACATAGATGCCTGGCTCTATAGTGGTTACCATCCCTTGTTCAAATGCTCTTGGTATACCATTTTTTTCATTACTGCCTGCATCATGAACGTCAAGACCAAGCCAATGCCCAGTGCCATGCATAAAGAACTCAAAAAAGTGCATCATTGAAATAGTTTCGTCTACACCTAATGGAACTAAGCCAAGATTTACTAATGATTCTGATAATGATTTAATTGTCTGTTCATGAATGTTTTTCATTGAATTTCCTATTTTCACACCATCTATACCTTCTTTTTGTACTTTTAAAACCTCTTCGTATACAGCTTTCTGTGGCGACGTAAATTTGCCAGATACTGGAAATGTTCTTGTTACATCTGATGAGTACATACCAAATTCTGCAGCAGCATCGATTAGCAAAAGGCTTCCCTCTTCAAGTAGGTCTCTGTTTGTTGAGTAATGAAGAATACATGCATTGTGACCACCTGCAACTATTGAAGGATATCCTAGCCTCTCTGCTCCCATTTCATAAAAAACCTTTTCCATCTCAGCAGCTACTTGATATTCATAGCTACCTGGACTTGTGATTTTCATTGCACGCATGTGTCCAGCTACAGTAATATCGCAAGCTTTCTTAAGTAATTCAATTTCTCCATCACTCTTTATTAATCTGAGCTCAGAAATCAATGGTTGTAATGAATACAAAGTAGCATTGCTGAAATCAGCACCTCTTTGATCATATGGAACTGCATTAGTTAGCAAACTTTTGTCATATTTTTCAAAGTTTGAAGAAGAATAATCGCAATAAATATCCTGATACCCGTTTAATAGGTTTGGCAGTATTTTTCTATAATCTTGGTACGAATATGCTTTTTCAGCTTCGTACTGCTCTACTGCTCCGGACTGGCCAAGACGTTTTCCTTCCCAAGTCTCCATCTCTTCATTTCTATCCTGAACAAACATGTGCATTTCATACTTTGAGTCATTAATCAAAATTACTGCATGGGCTTCAGGCTCTGGCCATTCAGTTAGATAGTAAAAATTTGAGTTCTGTCTAAACGGATACCAAGTGTCATTGTTTCTATAAACAATGTCGCCACTATGAATTATTACAGCACCATTTTTAATTTCTTTAGCCAGGTTTTCTCTAGCTATTTTAGAATTACCCATCACTGAATAAGAATAATCTAATAAGTGCTTAAAAGGCTAGTTGTTTTTATATAGAAAATAGAAATTGTTTGAGGATAGGGTTCCAATATGTTTCATTGTGTTTTCCTTCTTTTTTAAGTATAAAATTTGTATTAATACTTCTTACCTCTAATTCTTCTTTGATTCTCTTTACTCCTGAAATGTAAAAATTATTGTTATTTGAAAAATCTAAGTCCCATTCTTTGGGAAATATATTTCTTACATCATCGCCAAAAATATCTCCTTCTTTTGTACCCACAGATATATTGCATTTAGATTTTTTACTCAGGCTGTCTAAATCATTGACAATTCCTGGATAACCAAACCAAAATGCTGGAGAGAGGGAAATTATATTATCAAAAGTGGGGTATAAAATAGATGTCTTAATTGACATTAAACCACCCATAGATGCTCCCATTACTATTTTTTTTAAATTAGATATTTCGATGTCATAATCGCTGCATATCTGTGGGAGGTGTGTTTCAAAAATAGATTTAATATGCTTTGTAGCAAAATTTTCACGTCCATCTCTTGGATATGGGTTGTACTGTTGTTGCCTGCTGGAATTAGATGTTGTAGCAACAACAAAATATCCTCTATTTTCACTCTCTTCAAGCTCAGACAAAAGTGACTCTAAATTAAAAAAATATCCATAAGCACTTTTTTCTTTAAGAAATAAGTTTTCAGCATCAAATGCAAGGATGATGTGGGTAACTTGTTTGAATTTTGGGAATCTTACTAAATAATTGTTAGTATCGCTTAGATTAATATCTACTACTGGTTGGCTTGAATAAACATTTTCTAGAGATTTATCGTATTCTGAAAATAGGAGCATTAAATTATTTTATATTGTCTTCGATTGTCTTTGATACTTCTTTTGCTTTAGTTTCATCTTTAGAAATTATTAAGACAACATTATCACCAGCTATTGATGCAACAATATTATCAATATAAAGATTGTCTATTGATTCAGCTATTACTTGGGCAGCAGCTGTAGTAGTTTTTACTACAACCTGATTTGAAACAGGTTCAACATCTAAAACAAAATCTTCTAATGCTTTTTTTGCAATTTTGAATTGTGCATTATTGTCTTGGTTTTTAGGCAACACGTAAACAAGTCTTCCATTTTTTAACCTTTTCTTAATTGCACCTAGTTCATTTAGATCTCTTGATAGTGTTGCCTGTGTAATTACAATTTGATTCTTTTTTAAAAGTCCCTTGAGTTGATTTTGAGAAGAAACATTTTCAGAATCTATAAAATCAGCTATAAGTCTCTGTCTTTGAAAAGTAGATTTCTTCATTGTATAAATATACATATAGGTGCATATTTATACAATTACAAATTTATAAATATATCCTCAGCTAACTTTATCGCATCTTCTTTTGAGACTTCGCCCTCATTAATTCTCTGCTCATATAAGGCTTTCATAATTAATCCAACTTTGGGACCTGGTTCAAGATTAAAGATTTCCATTATTTCATCTCCAGTAATTGGTGGTCTTAGTTTTGACATTTCCTCTTTTTCAAGAACATCTTTAATTTTGTTTTCCATTTCATCTAATTTGTCATATATTTCCTGAGCTTTTTGTTTGTTTTTAGTTGTTACGTCTGCCCTAACTAAATTATTTAAATCATCTAAAACTTCACCGGCATCAACTATATATCTTCTCACAGCGGAATCTGTCCACCCCATTTTAAAAGTATGGGGTCTAAGGTGAAGCTCAACCAATAGTGCTACTTCCTTAATGGTTTTTTTATCATACTTTAATTCTTGAAGAATCCTCTTAGTCATTTTTGCCCCAACAACTTCGTGATGTCTAAAGTGAACTTTTCCATTTTCAATACCTTTTGTGTTTGGCTTAGCAATGTCATGAAAAAGAGCTCCGAGTCTTCTAATCAAAGTTGGGGAAACATTGTCAACCACAGTTAATGTATGTTCATATACATCTTTATGGTGGTGATTTGGATCTACCTCAATTTTTAGTGCATTTAACTCAGGAATTATATATGAGCTTAAGCCGCTCTCAACAAAAGTTCTTAAACCAAGAGAGGGGTTTTTTCCAATCAATAACTTTGAAATCTCGTCCCTGATTCTTTCTGTAGAGACAATCTTTATTCTCTCAGTGTTATCCCTCATTGCTACATAAGTCTCATTATCTGGGGAAAATCCATGAGTACTAATAAACCTGCAGACTCTCAACATTCTTAAGGGGTCGTCTGAAAAAGATATAATTGGATCATCTGGAGTTCTAATAACTCCTGCGGCTAGATCTTTTAAGCCATTAAAAGGATCTATAAGTTCATTAGCATCAATGGAGTAGGCTATTGAGTTAATTGTAAAATCTCTTCTAGATAAATCTGTTTCTAAATCTGTTGCAGATTCTATAGATGGGTTTCTTGATGAATTTTCATAAGTATCTTTTCTGTAAGTTGTAATGTGTAGGGAGTTATTTTCAATCTGTAGCTCAATAGTTCCAAAAGCTCTTCCAATTTCAGTAGTTTTATAACCATTATTGTTTAATAAATCAATTGATTCCTCAGGAGAAGCGTTGGTAGTAAAGTCAAAATCAGTTGTTTCAATATCTAAAATCCCATCTCTAACAGCACCACCAACTAGATAGAATTCATAACCATTTGAACTGTACAGATCAGACACAGTTTTCAAATATTCACTATTCTCAATTAGACTTAATAGGGTTTTTGGTACCATATTGATATCTTAGAAGAAGAATGGAAACAATAGAAGCATGAATGCAGGAGTAGACTTTGCAGCTGGTGGAATAGTTCTCTCAGAAGAAAAAATTTTATTAGTAAAAAATAAAAAGGGTGATTCTTCTAAAGATAATGAACCTTGGTGGGGATATCCAAAGGGTCACCTAGAAGAAGGTGAAAAGCCTTCAGAAGCAGCTGTTAGAGAAGTCTTTGAAGAAACCGGATTTGAAGTAAAAATTGTAAATAGTAAGCCAATTGCTGAGTCAAGGTATGAGATTGAACGTAATGGCGAAAAATTCCAAAAGACAGTATGGTTTTATGAGATGGAAGTCATTGAGGCTTTCAAAAATGAACCTGATGATGAGATAGAAGAAATTGCATTAGAAAATTTTGATAATGCACTTGGCTTACTTACTCATGATGAAGACAGGAAAATATTAAAATATGTTTTTAACCGATGAAAAAAAGAAACATACATCTTGGCAAGGAACTTTTTACACACGCAAGTGGAATGACGACACCTCAATAGCTTATTTTGAAAAAGCTTATGGCGGAAAACCACTACTTAAAAAAATAAAACATTTAGCTGACCAAAATAATTTAATTTTTAATAGTTCCATGGTTGACGAGAGTAATTCAGAAACTTGGAAAGTCTCTGGGTGGGAAAAGGTTCAAAGACTTAATGTTTTATCACTTAATTTAAAACACGCCAAGTACTCAGATGGAGAAGTTGAAAATGTAGAAATTTTTACAAATAAAAAAATTCCAGAAATTATAAATCTTGATCATAAAATTTTTGACTCCTACTGGCAAAACTCTGTTGCTGCTTTTAATGAAACAATTTCCAGCTGTACACATAACTATTTATTCATACAGAAGGAAGACAACAACACTGTAGGATATGGTATTTTAGGTGTCACAAGAAACTATGGGTTCCTTCAGAGATTTGGAATAGACAAAGAATTTCAACAAAGAGGTTTTGGTAAAATACTTTTAGGTGAGATAGTAAAATTTTCTAAGCAGAAAAAGTTTATAAATATAAGGCTAAATACTCAAGAACAAAATACCCATGCAAAAAATCTCTACTTAAATAATGGATTCACGCCTACTAAGACTAATTTTTTAATTTTAAGTACAAGCAACCCCAAATAGAACTTCATTAATAATCCTCGTTAGCTTAATATGAAGTCTATGGAACAAGAAGATAGCTTTATAGAATCTTTTGAAAGCTTACTGGACACCTTAAGAAGACTTATAGTTAAGCCTGTTAAGAGGGTAACTGGATTTGCTTCTTTAGGTTTTCTGCTTATAGTTTTATTGTTCCTGTCTTTAATATTTATATTTATAGGAATTATAAAAATCATGCAGGGTCTGGGTTTACTGATAGGTGTGAATCCTACTGGTTTTGCTTTTGCTTCACTAGGGCTTTTGTTTTTATTTTTATCAGTTAAAAGTTATTGGAGAAAAAAAATATGAAAAATGTTGCAATAATTGGTTCGGGACCAGCTGGATACACAGCCGGAATTTATGCTAGTAGAGCAAACCTCGAGCCAGTTCTTTTTGAGGGACTTGAATCTGGTGGACAATTAATGCTTACCACCGATGTTGAAAACTATCCTGGGTTTGTTGATGGAATAATGGGGCCTGAGCTAATGCAAGTTTTTAAAGGACAAGCTGAAAGATTCGGAACAGAAATCAAAACTGAAATTATAGATTCAATTGAAACCATCGATGGAGGATTTAAGCTTAAAAGCTCAAAAGGAGAATATGAATTTAAGTCAGTAATTATTTCATCTGGTGCTTCTGCAAGATGGTTAGGTGTAGAAGGCGAGAAAGAACTACAAGGATACGGTGTTTCTGCTTGTGCGACATGTGATGGATTCTTTTTTAAAGAAAAAGAAGTTGCTGTAGTTGGTGGCGGAGATTCAGCAATGGAGGAAGCTTTGTTTTTAACTAAGTTTGCCAGCAAAGTTTATGTTGTCCATCGAAGAGATGAGTTTAGAGCGAGCCAAATTATGCAAGACAGGGTATTGAACCATGAAAAAATCGAAGTTATTTGGAATAGTACCGTAGAAAAAATAAACGGAGACGGAGCTGTATCATCAATTGTTATTAAAGATACGATCAATAGTTCTGAAAAAGAAATGGGTATTGATGGCGTTTTCGTAGCAATCGGTCATGACCCTAATGTTGGTTTTTTAAATAATTTTGTTGAATTAGATGAAAAAGGCTATATCAAAACCGGTTTTACAACAGACACAAGCACTTCTGTGCCTGGGGTTTTTGCAGCAGGAGATGTAGCTGACTCAATATATCGACAAGCTGTAACAGCTGCAGGAACAGGATGCCAAGCCGCTATAGATTCTGAAAGATGGTTAGATCATTAATCAAGACAACTTAAGCTACATTGACAATCTGTCACAAGAAGAATTGTTAGATTTAAGTAATAAAATTCAATCAGCTGGTTATCGTTTTCCAGAAAACTCAATTGAATGTCGATCCCTTGTTGAGCTTTTTTTAAGCGATTACAATTTAGAAAACCCTATCTCTAAAGAAAATTTATGGCTAGAGCTATTAAATCATGGGTATAGTCTTGGTGATCGTATTTTAAATTTTTCGAACCCAGTACTTAAAGGAGCTGATGTTGAGGAGCTTCAAGAGTTATTGTCCAGACTTGGTTTTTATTCAGAACCTATAAATTCTGAATATACACAAGAATTAATGAAATCTGTAGAAGCTTTTCAAGAAAACAGGGGTTTAAGTGTTGACGGAGTAGTGGGTTTAAATACAGCAACGGAAATTAAAAAATTAATCAGACCTAACTTAGATAATTCGCTCAATGAAGCTATTAAAGCTTTTAGACGTCCCGGGTCAATGCTCAATATTTGCATATATGTAGAAAACGTTGGTGAATATAAAGAACAAATTATTTTTTACAAGTCACTTAAAGAGTTGGGAAATAAAAGTGGAATAAATATTTCATTTGCCTCAGAAGCTGGAGAAGCACTGTCTAAAGAGAATATTATTTCTTTTGTTAATAAAACAAACCCATCAGTCTTTTTAACTTTTGAAAATAATCAATTATCTACTGTTGACTATTTTCAAGGAAAACATTCTCTTAGTAACATAGGAAAAAAACTCGCCGAAATAATAGGTCCGAAGATAAATAAAACTCCAAATGGTAAGAACAATATGCTCCTTAAAAACACCAAAGCTGTATCAATAATTATAAATGGTAATTTTTACCAAATAAATTTAGACTCAATTTTTGATGTTATATCAAACGTATATTCAGATATTTATTAATAGCTAACTTAGATTATTTATAAATTCTTTTAGTTTTTCAAAGTCTTGAAAATTTAAATTAACTTTGAATGATTTTCCAGTTTTTTTAACTTGTACTTTTGAACCAACTAGGTTCTCTAATTCATTTTTGGCATGGACCACCTCTTCGCTAATCAAGGATTTTCCATTTAGCTCATTAACTTTTTCTTCAACTTGGCGACTATTCATAGATCTTTGAATAATTTCCCCAAGAAGCTTGTCTTGAAGGTTGTGGTCTAAAACTATTAAAGGCCTGGCTTGACCAAAAGATATTTTTTCACTTTTTAAAGCTTCTTGAACGGTTTTACTTAGATTAGAAATTCTAAGTAAATTAGCTATAAAAGATCTGCTTTTTCCCACCAATAAACCTATTTCTTTCGCATTAAGGCCATAGGTTTCTTTAAGGCTTTTATAGCCAAGTGCTTCTTCTATTGTATTAAGTTGAGACCTCTGAATATTTTCAACTAATCCAAGAACAGCAGCCTCTTTGTCGCTTACATCTTTTACGAGACATGGAATTGTTTTTAAACCAGCCAATTTACTTGCTCTGAGTCTTCTTTCTCCGGCAATAAGTTGGTAACTATCTTTTCCGATATCTTGCACAATTAAAGGTTGTAACAAGCCACTTTTTTTAATTGATTCTGATAGTTCGTCTAACTTTTTTGGGTCAAAATAAGTTCTTGCTTGTGATTTGCTCTCACTGATTTTTTGTATTTCAATATCAATAATTTTAAACTCTCTTACATCGGTATTTTTTATAAGCGTGTTTAAAGATCTTTTCATAACCCAACCTTTTTTAATAGTTCCTCGGTCAACTCTTCAAATTCAATTCTAGCTTTACTATTTTCATTAAAATCTAATACAGTTTTAGCATAGAACGGACTGTCTGCAATTTCAGTTAGTTGTGATATATGTGTTTTAAAAAGTTTGTCTGCCAAGATATGCTTTAACTCTGATTCAAAGTCTTGATAACTACCTCTTCGGGTATCAACTTGATTTAATATAACACCAAGAAAAACAGGATTCGTGTGGGGAACCTCTGCTATTGTTTGTTTGGCAAAAGACATAGCTTGCCCCACACCCTCAACTGCTAAAAACTCAGGTTTACTAGGAATAAAATAATAATCTGCAATTGCAAGAGCTTCTTGCACAAGTGAACTCATTGTTGGAGGAGTGTCTATAAGCACTATGTCAAAAGTGTTTATGTTTTCATTTTCATAAATTTTTTTTAGTTTTGAACCACCAATTATTTTTTCTGAATTGTGTTTTTTTATATCAATATCTGAAGGAATTAAATATAAATTATCCATAACTTTCAACGGATTTATATTTTTTTCACCATCCAAAATATCTGTAGTAGTGGTGTTGTCTGTGTTAGATTTTTCTTGATTAAGATATGTAGATACGTTTCCTTGTGGATCCGTATCAATTATTAGTATTTTGAATCCTTTATTAGCTAAAACGCTTGCAATATTAATAACTGTGGTTGTTTTTCCAACTCCACCTTTTTGACAAACTACAGAAATTGTTTTCACTTAACATTTATAACATCTATATGCCTTATATCATTTTTATTGATATTAAATTTTTCGTGTTTCACGTGAAACAGATTGTTATCATATTCTATGTTTTCACCAGTTGAAGACACTAAATATGTTGTTTTTTTGTCTTTTTTTATGTTATTTAATACATTTTCACTAGATATAAAGCATCTTGAAACAAAAAAACCTCCATTTTTAATATAGTCTTCTGCGTCTTGCTGAAGTGAAAACATATTTTTTTGGTCAAGTATTTTTAAAAGTCTTGAAAGTTCAAAAACTCTTTTTTCCTTAATATCTATCAAATTAACCTTGATGTCTGTAGTAATACCTATAGCTACACCTGGAATCCCACCACCAGTACCTAGGTCTGAAATTTCTTCGACCATTTCAGGCATTTCTGTAATTATTTTTGCAAAATAAAGAGAGTGAACAATAAATTCATCCCAAATAAACTGTTCATTTTTAGGACTAATTAAACCTGTTTTTATACCAGTAGTGCTTAACCATTTGTGATATTTAATTAATTCGTCTAATTTATTAAAAGTTAATTTTTCACCCCAGTTAGGAATCTGGGGCTCAAAAGTCATTCTTCTTCTTCAGGTGCAAAAACAACTGATCTGTAAGGTTCTCTTCCTTCAGAGTATGATTTTATGCCTTCAAAACTTGAAGCTGCATCATGGAGGGTTTTCCTGTCTACAGAATTCATAGGCTCAAGCATTACTTCTTGTTTGTCTTCAACAATTTGTTTGCTCAGTCTTTCTGCATATATTGTTAATGCTTCTTTTCGTTTTAAAGCATAGTCTGCAACATCTAGTCTAAGACGTGTTCCAGCACCTGTTTTTCTTTGAATAACTGTTCTTGTGAGCTCGTGAACTGAACGTATAATAAAACCTTTATCTCCAACAAGAGCTTCTGTCTGTTCACCTGTAACTTTCACAACTAAGTTGTCATCCTCTAAAACACCTTCAACATCTCCTTTAAGGCCAAAAGATTTAATAAGTCCTTTTAAAAACTCAAGTGAAACCTTAAGTTGTTCATCTTTATCTGCTTCAACCCTTGGTTTTTTAGAATCATACTGCTTTTTATACCCATTTTTGTTAGTGTTTTTATTATTATTATTTCTGTTGTTAGGTCGTTTTTTGTTTGAGTAGTTTCTTGAACTACTGTTTCTAACTGAAATTCTTACAAGAGCTTTTGTACCACCTACTCCAAAAACCCCGCCTTCTGGTTCTCTAAGTATGTTTATGTTTGCTTGTGTTGCATCTTGAAGATTTAATTCGTTTAATCCTGCTTTGATAGCATCGTCAATTGATTTGGCTTCAACTTCGACCCATTTATTATTTGCCACTATTTTCTCCTTCTTTTTTTGCGGTTTTTTCGAGGATTTTCTTGAATTGGGTTTGTCTCTGTGTTTTCACTACTTTCCTCTTTTTTTTCTTCATTTTTTACTTCTTCACGACCATCAAGCCTAACAATTAGACCTTGTTGCCCTATACGGAATATATTTCCTGTTAAAAAGTAAACAACAAGTCCTGTGGGTAATGTCCAGGAAATAAATCCAAAAAATAAAGGCATTACCTTGCCCACCATTTGCATTTGCTGGGCTTGTGGGTTGTCGCTCTTTCCTGATTTTTTTGTTATTTGTTGCTGTTGATATAAAGCTGTCAAAATAACAAGTAAAATCAAAACTAAATAAGGGATCCTATCAATCCATTCACTCACTTCAGAAGGTGGTATTTGGAGATCCATATTAAAAAACGTGAGGCTTGTGCTAATTTCAAGATCTTTAAATAAAACCGAAGACGATGGAATAAAGTTTAATGGATCTCTTAAAACTCTGAATAAAGCAAACCATATTGGCATTTGAATTATGAGTGGAAGTATGCAGCCGAGTGGGTTTATTCCTTTTTCTTTATACATAGCGGCCATAGCTTTGTTAAGTTCTTCTTTGTTGTCTTTGTGTTTTTTCTGTAATTTTTTAATGTCAGACTGAGCGTCTTGCATTCTTTTTGTTGATCTGGTTTGTCTAAGCGTAAGCGGAAAAATAATTACATTTATAATTACCGTAAGTATTGCTATTGCAAACCCATAAGACAAGGTGAAATCATATACATAAGAGAGAAGAAAGCCTATAGCAAGCGCAAATGGTTCTAATATTGCCAATTTTTACCAAATTTCTGATATATAGGGTTGCAAATAGCAACTCTTTTCAAAATTGTAGGAACAGAACCTATAAGGCCTTTATTTTCAAGACTTTCTCTAATCACGTCTGAACATGTTGGGTAATACATGCAGTTTCCACTACCTAAACCAAAATAAGAAAGCAGTGATCTTAAAACTTGATATAAAATCGTAACAATTTTCATTTTTTATTATTAAAGCAGGGGGTGTTTTTTTAAGATTGTTTCAACTTCATTCAATTTTAGTAATGGAGAAGTAAAGTTCCCTTCAACTAAAATATCGATGCTTAAATCTGTATTTAAACCCCTTACTGCTTCTTTAATCCTTCTTTTAAATCTATTTCTGTTTACAGCGTTTGCGTATTTGCTTGAAATGCTGACTGCTAATCTGTTTACGTCAGCATCATTTTCTTTTACAAAAACTCTTACGCCTTTTTCTGCAAAGCAGAATTCTTCTTTTCTTAGGTTTTCAAAATGATTTTTTTTATTTAATGCAGCGAACTTCACCAACAAAACCTAGGCAGAGATAATCTTTCGACCTTTTTTTCTTCTTCTTTTAAGAATTTCGCGACCAGCTCGGGTACGCATTCTTGATCTAAAACCGTGTTTTCTGCTTCTTTTTCTATTACTAGGTTGATAAGTTCTTTTCATTTTTTACCTGTAACTAACATTAAATCAATAAAGTATTTAAACAAACCAAAATTATTTTTAATTTTTACACTTCGCGAAAAGTATTTTTATCTCGCGAAAAACAAACTAACTAACATCTTATAACAACAACTTTTGCTTCTCTATTTGTTGATTTAAACGTATAAAAGTCAATAAAAACTGAGTTTTCAGACAAACTGTAAAGAGTTGTAAAAATTTAATATGTTTTTCACACTCTATGAAAAATTAACCATGTCGTTTAAATTTAATAAAGTTGGGTGGAGATATGAATAGTCAATTACAAGACTTTAAAAATAAATTAAATAGTGAAGTAAAAAATAAAACCGATAAGTATTGGCTTGACCAAGTTGGTTTTGAAATAGGACCAGATGGTAATTTAAATATATATGTTGGTTCTGATTTTATTAAGACCTCTATTGAGAAAAAAGTTTTTAATAATATTGAAAAAGTGTATAAATCAATAAAACCTGGACAAAACTGTATCTTTGTTCTTGATAAATCTTTTGTTAAAACTCCTCAATTAGTTGAGATTATTGAGGAAAAAGTCGAGGAAGGGGTTGTTGAAGACCAGCCAGAGTTTGATCTTAGTTTTTTTGACGATTTGTTTATAGGTAGTTGTAACAACCTTGCCGTAACAGCCGCTAAAAACGTTGTAATGAGTCCCGGTAGTCGTTTTAATCCTCTTTTTGTTTATGGAAAGCCAGGTGTCGGAAAAACCCACTTACTTAAAACCATAGAAAAGGCTTCTTACTCTTCTTTTTATATCGATTCAGAGTCCTTTCTTGAGTCTTATATAAACGGAATAAAAAACAAAGATATAGATATTTTTAAAAACAAAATAAGGTCTGTTGATATATTGTTAATTGACGATATTCAGTTTTTCTTAGGCAAAAAGGGTGTTTCTGAAGAGCTTTTTCACACCATAAACTATTTTTTAAATAATTCTAAAGCCGTTGTTTTGGCGTCTGATCAAAAACCACAAGATCTTCTTGGTTTTCCTGAGAGATTGGTGTCAAGAATATTAAATGGGCTCGTTACTGATATTGAAAAACCTGATAAAAAAATATTTTCAGAGGTGCTGAACCAAAGCAACAAAGAATATGGTGGAAACCTTGTTACAAATAAAGAGTTTAAACTACTCTCCTCTTTAGACTTTCAAAGCTTTAGAGAGATAAACGGTGTTGTGAACAACCTTGTAATTAATAAACAAACAGGTGTCGGTAATGCTAAATATGTTGCGGAGCTTGTTTCAATGTATAGTGAAAACAAAGTTTTAGAACTTACACCGGAGTTTATTCTTGATTACTGCTCAGATCTATATCAAGTTGATAAAAGATTGGTTTTATCAAAAAACAGAAGTGAACAAGTTAGTAACGCTAGACACCTTTTTATATATTTAATGAGAAAACACACTGAATATTCTTTAAACCAAATTGGTCTATATGTTGGAAACAGGTCACATTCAACCGTTTTGTCTTCAATTAAAAAGGTTGAAGGTTCTCCTGGTTTGAAGAAAGAAATAAACATTTTCAACAATAAAATACTTTTTAAGAGCAATTCTCTGGAGAGTGTTTAAAATGTTTAAAACTTACTACAAGGAAAAGGTGTGTTTAAAGGGTTGTTTGTTTTACTAAACATTTTTAACAGCTTTATTGTTGTTATATATATAAAGGAATAAATTGAAATTTAAATCAAAAACAAAAGAGTTAAAAGAAGTCATACTCTCTGTTTCAAGAGCTGTGGACGTCAAACCCTCAACCCCCTCTCTTCAAGGCATCTACATTAAAGTTGAAGAAGGTTTTTGTGAGGTTGTTGGTTCGGATTTAGACCTAGTAATAAAGGCAAAGCTTCAAGTAGATTCAATGGTAGACGGAGAGTGTCTAATAAGTTCAAGGGTTTTGTCTGAGGTGGTAAGGAAAATGGCACCAGGAGAGGTTGTTTTTTCAGACCTGGGCAATGAAGTCATGATCGAAACTGAAAAGTCTGAATACAAGCTTAGAAAACTAGACCACCTAACCTATCCAAAAGCATTGCTTGAAACGTCTTACAAAGAAGAGGAAAGCCAAGAACTAGCGCCGTCAGAACTTTTCCAAGCTCTAAGAAAGGTCGGGATAGCAGCTTCTCCAGAAGGAGGAAAGCCAATACTTACAGGGGTATATTTCGACAACGAAGAAGAAAAAACGACGCTTGTTTCAACAGACAGCTATAGACTCGCTACAAACACAATTTCAAACCTTCCAATAAAGGATGCAGGAATAGTTTCATACAGATCTCTAAATGAAACAATAAAACTTTTTGAAGACAGTGAAGAAAAAATTTTCATAAACTCAACAGAGAGAGAGCTTCATTTTTATAACGACAAATACTATACATCAGTAAGGAAACTCGAAGGGAGCTATCCAGAATACCAAGCGCTTTTTCCAAAAGAAAACGTTTTCTCTATAGAGGTTGACAAAAAAGATATTTTGGAATCACTAGACAGATCCACTGTTGTTGCTGAGGGCTTTATTCCAGTAACTTTAAAGGTTGTTAATGAGAACACATTAAACATCTCATCAACAAACAAAGATATTGGCGGAGGTGTTGAGGAGATTGATATTAACATTCTTGGACTAGAGGTCGGGGATGTGTCAGATTTCAAGATTTCATTTAACCCCAATTACTTAATTCAAGGCATCGAGGTCTTAGACGGAGGAAAAGCTTTTTTAAGATTTTCAGGAAACGACAAACCAGCGGTAATTCAAGGTGAAGAGGAAACATATCAATACTTATTAATGCCTGTTAGAACTAATGAATAGTGTTTAAAAAAGACCCTGAAAGAATAAACCCAAACACCAACACATTAGGTATAAATTTCAGCGACTCTAAAAAAATTGAAAATTATATAAAAAAAAGCCATTATAAGTGGGTAGAAGATGTTGTAACCGGACCTGTTTTAAACGATACGCTTATTGTTTATGTTGACAACTCAAGAGTTAAAAAAATCTTAGAGCTTGATTCACAAAATTTAATTATAAATATTGAAAAAAATACGAAAATTAAGCTTAAAAACATTGATGTTCAAATATCCAATATTAAGCAATAATCTATAAACCTAGTAAAATAAGATTTCAGCAGGGGCTGTAACAAATAAATAGAAGCGTATCTTGGAGATAATTCGTGTCTAAAAAAGATTCAAATAGTTATGATTCAAAAGATATAAAAATTCTTGAGGGTCTTGAAGCAGTTAGAAAAAGACCAGCTATGTATATTGGCTCAACAGGACCAAATGGACTACACCACCTTATTTGGGAAGTTTTAGACAATTCAGTTGATGAGGCAATGGCTGGTAGGTGTTCAAAAATTACTGTTGCTTTGGAGAAAAACGGATCAGTAACAGTTGAAGATGATGGAAGCGGTATTCCGGTTAAACCACATCCAAAAACTAAAGTTTCTGCACTCACTACAGTTTTAACAACACTTCACGCAGGTGGAAAGTTCGAGTCAGGAGCCTATACGGTTAGTGGAGGCCTCCATGGGGTTGGTATTTCCGTTGTTAACGCTCTTTCCAAGTTTGTTAAAGTAGAGGTTCAAAGAGATGGCCACGTTTGGAATCAAGACTTTGATTTAGGAAAACCCAAAACAAAAATCAAAAGAGGCAAGGTGTCTAAAAAAACAGGAACCAAAGTTAACTTTCTTGCAGACCCAGAAATATTTGATGAAACACAGACATATGAATACAACATTGTTTCTGAAAGACTCCGCCAAACTGCTTTTTTGAATAAAGGTCTAAAAATCACCCTTGTTGACAACAGGGTCAAGCCAGCAACAAAGGAAGAGTTTCATTTCAAAGGAGGTCTTATCGATTTTGTTGAATATTTGAACGAAGGGTTTGAACCTCTTCATGAAAAAATAATTTCTTTCGCAGACCAAACTAAAGACTCAGAAATTGAAGTAGCTTTGCAGTGGAAAAACGAAGACGACGTAACGGTAAAAAGCTTTGCAAACAACATCCACACACTTGAAGGGGGTACCCACGAAGAGGGCCTTCGCACAGCGGTGACAAAAGCTATTAACGACTTTGCAAAAAAAAGAAACCTGCACTCAGACATTTCGCTTACTGGAGACGACATCAGAGAGGGAATGACAGGAGTTGTTTCTGTGAGGGTTAAAGAACCACAGTTTGAAGGACAAACAAAGACAAAGCTTGGAAACACAGAAATGAAATCAAGGGTTCAAGTATTAATTAATGATGAATTTCCAAAGTGGCTAACAAAGAACACGAAAGAGGGAAGAGCTATTGTTGAAAGGTGCGCTATTGCGGCAAAAGCAAGAATGAGCGCAAAAAAAGCAAGAGAGCTTACAAAAAGAAAGAGCATTCTTGAAACATCAGGACTTCCTGGAAAACTAGCAGATTGTTCTTCTACTGATCCAACAGAAAGCGAACTGTTTATTGTTGAAGGTGACTCAGCAGCAGGCCCAGCAAAACAAGCAAGAGACTCAAGGGTTCAAGCAATTTTGCCAATAAGAGGCAAAATAATAAACGTTCAGAAAGTTACAGAAAACAGGGCACTTCAAAATGAAGAAATTAGCGCCTTAATAAAAGCAATTGGAACAGGAATTAAAGCACAGTACAACGGAGAAGAGTCAAGATATGACAAAATTATTTTTCTTACAGACGCTGATGTAGATGGCGCACATATAAGAACCCTGTTGTTAACATTTTTCTTTAAATTTATGCCAGGCCTAATTACAAGCGGGAAGGTTTGGATCTCAGAACCACCACTTTACAGACTTAAAGCTTCTTCTGGAATAACCTACTTAAAAGACGACGAAGCACTTAACAAGTTTAAAAAAGAAAACAAAAACAAAAAATTTGATATCAGCAGGTTCAAGGGTCTTGGTGAAATGAATGCTGGCGAGTTGTGGGACACAGCAATGAATCCAGAAACAAGAACCCTTATTAAAGTAACTCTTGCAGACGCCAAAGGAGCAATGGCTAAAGCCTCTGATATGTTTGAAGTCTTAATGGGGAACGATGTGTCTAAAAGAAAACTCTTTATAGAAAAGAACGCCAAAGACGTAAGATTTTTGGACGTATAATGGCCCCAAAGAAACCAGCACCAAAAAAGAAAACACCAGCTAAGAAAACTGCAGCTAAAAAACCAGCACCAAAAAAGAAAACAGCAGCAGTGGCTACAAAAGAGTTAGAAAACACAAACAACGGAACTATTGCCGTAGAAGACGAAATATCAAAATCATTTCTTGATTACGCAATGTCTGTCATTGTTTCTAGGGCGCTTCCGGACGTTAAAGATGGACTGAAACCAGTTCAAAGAAGAATTTTATACTCCATGTACGAAACAGGCATAAGACCAACAGGTCCTTTCAGGAAATGTTCAAAGGTTGTAGGTGATGTTATGGGTAACTATCACCCACATGGAAACGATGCCATTTATGGGACCCTTGTTAGGTTAGGTCAACACTTTAGTACCCGATATCCACTGATTGAACCACAAGGAAACTTTGGTACACCGGACGATCCTCCTGCAGCCATGAGGTACACAGAGTCAAGAATGTCTTCTCTTTCATCACAGCTTTTAGACGGAATCGATGAAGACACAGTTAATTTTGAACCAAATTATTCCGGTGAGACATCAGAACCAAAAGTTTTGCCCGCTAGGTTCCCCAATCTTTTAGTTAACGGAGCAGAGGGAATAGCGGTTGCTATGGCTACAAATATGCCCCCCTACAATTTACGTGAAATAACAGAAGCAGTAAAGTTTACAATTGCAAATAAGGACGTAAAACCAAAAGACTATTTAAAAATTATTAAAGGACCAGATTTCCCAACAGGAGGACTTGTTGTTGAAACACCAACTATTAAAGAAGCAATATTAAAAGGAAGAGGTTCAATAAAAATAAGAGCTGTTGCTGATGTTGAGGAGCTTGGAAGAGGAAGATCAGCAATTGTGGTGAAAGAGCTTCCATACCAAGCTTCAACAGATAGAATAATGGAAAAAATTGCAACCCTTGTTCAAGATAAAAAACTCCAAGGAATATCTGATCTTAGAAATGAGAGCAGCGACAGAAATGGTACAAGATTAGTTGTTGAATTAAAAAGAGATGCAGTTCCACAAGTAGTATTAAATCAACTATTTAAACAAACTCAACTACAAGATACTTTTTCAGTCAACTCAGTAGCGCTGGTTGACGGCGTTCCAAAAGTTTTATCTGTCCCAGAATTGATCAACTATTACATAAGCCACCAAATAGATGTAATTCAAAGGCGTACCAAATACAGGTTGGAAAAAGCTGAAAACAGACTACATATTGTAGAGGGCTTACTACTTGCTTTAAATAAAATAGATCAGATAATCAAAGTTATCAAAGCCTCAAAAGATGTCGATACCGCGCGAAAATCTCTTATGACAAAATTTAAACTATCTGAAGTTCAGGCCTCACACATATTAGACATGCCCCTAAGAAGACTTACTGCTTTAGAAATGGAAAAACTAGAAGAAGAAAAAAAAGAACTCAAAAACACTATAAAAGATCTAGCAGCAATTCTTAAAAGTCGAACAAAGCAAAATACAATTTTAATTGAAGAACTAGAAGCAATTACAGAAAAATTTGGAGATGAAAGAAGATCAAGAATCGTTCCAGATGTTGGAGAGGTGTCTATTGAAGATTTAATTGAAGACGAAGAAATTATTGTTTCAGTTTCTTCAAATGGATATGTCAAATCTGTAGCATCTACATCTTATAAAAAACAAGGTCGAGGAGGAAAAGGTGTAAAAGCTGCTTCATCTGATGAAGATGTTATAGAACACCTTCTCTCAACATCTGTTCACTCATATTTGTTATTTTTTACGGACAAAGGGAAAGTTTATAGGGCGAAAGCACATGAAATTCCAAAAACTAACAGAACTGCTAGAGGCTCCTTAATTCAAAACGTTTTGTCTATGGGTCAAGATGAAAAAGTACAAGCAATCATTGATACTAGAGATTATGAAACTGAGAAATTCTTATTAATAATGACAGAAAAAGGAACTGTAAAAAAATCAAAGTTTAAAGATTTTGATTCAAACTACAAATCTCTTCAGGCTATAAAACTAAAAGACGATGATAGAGTAGTTTCGGTTAAAACCACATCAGGTAAAGAAGACGTAATACTTGTTTCTCAAAAGGGTCAAGCAATACGCTTTGATGAAACCAATTTAAAACCTCAAGGCAGGACTGCAATGGGGGTAAGAGGTATTAAATTAAGAGAAGGTGACAAGGTAGTCGGGGCCGCTACATCCAGAGATGAAACATTGCTTTTTATAACAGCTAAGGGATATGGAAAAAGAACAAAGCTAGATGAATTTAGAAGAGCAGGCAGAGGTGGAATGGGAGTAAAGGCCTTAAAAGTCACAGAGGCAAAAGGAAATTTAGTTGGAGCCAGGTCAGTAGATGAAGATACTGAGGTTATGCTTATGAGTACAGGCGGAACGGCAATAAGATGTGCAGTAAAGCAGATAAAACAAATGAGTAGAGCAGCACAAGGAGTTAGGGTTATGAAACTTTCTTCAGAAGAGGAAGTTTCAGCATTTATACCCATAAAAACCTAGATTATGGTTCGAGTTAACAGAGTAAGAAGAATAATTAGAAAAATTGATCCATGGACAGTTTTGAAAGTCACGCTAGTTCTAAACTTTGTTGTTGCATTAACTGTTGTCTTGGGTTTTTCTATTATGTGGGTATTACTAGTTAATGCTGGAGTACCTCAAGGATTAGAAGATATTGCAAGAAGACTTGCTTTATTAGACCAAGACGCTTCTTTAGTTGGAAATATTGAACCACTTTTTACTGGACTAGTGTCGCTTGCAGCTGTTTACATGCTTACTCAAACAGCAATAGCAACTGTTGGTGCCTTTTTCTACAATCTTGTTTCAGACTTGGTTGGTGGTATTGAAGTTGTAGTGCTTGAAGAAACACATCTTGATGCTCAACCAAAACCTAAAAAAGCAAAACAAAAAATAAACCAAGACCAAAAAGAGACTGTACTAATGTCAATAATCAAATCTATAAAAAAAGTTAGAACAGAAGTTACTTCAGAAAAGCAACCATCAGAATCAGACCTACCAAGGCCAGATGTTCCAAGAGAGATTGAAGAACCTACATTAATGGACGCTCTTAAAAACACAGATAACGAAGAAGACGATTCTTACTAACCTGCTACTATTCATCAAGAATAATGAAGCGAAACTAGTGAAATTCTAGCACTGTCCCGCAACTGTAATTCGAAAGATAAGTCAGGTCGACTTCATTATTTTTTAACGACAGTCCTCGAGAGAAGGGATGAAGTTTCTAGAAATTCTTGAAGTTTCCTAAATTTTCTCAAGGTAAGAAAGGAAATTATGAAAACTAAGTTAATTTTTCTTGCCTTGTTGGTATCGATGTGTTCGAGCCCAGCACAAGAAAGTGAAGATATAAAAATTATATCTTTGTCAACAACACACACTGAAATTATTCAGTCATTAGAAGCGCAGGATACTCTAGTTGCAGTAGATGCTTTTTCTGAGGTTGATTTTCCAGTGGAAAAAATAGATGCATATACAGTAACAGCGGAAGAGCTTGCGCCATTAAACCCAGATATGGTAATTATTGCTTTTGATTTTAACGGAATAGTCGAAGGACTTGAAAGTCAAGAAATCAACTACGTCTTACTTCCACCAGCAAAAAATTTTGAAGATGTTTATTCTCAAATTTCAATAATTGGTGAGATTGTAAATAAAAAAGGTGAAGCCTCTTCGAAGGTTAGAGATATGAAACTAGAAATTAACAGGATATTAGATGATGCAAATTACGAAGATGTTTCTGTTTATCATGAAATTGGATATTCTTATGGAATTTACAGTGTAAATTCTGATTCACTAATTGGAGAAATTTACAATGCACTTGGTGTTGTAAATATTGCTAATTCAGAAGAAGACCCTTTTGGAAGTGGATATCCAGCTCTGAGTGAGGAAATGGTCATACAGTCTAATCCAGACTATATCGTTGTTGGACACTCTGATTATTTAAATAAAGATCTTTCAATAAGAGAAGGTTGGGGAAATATATCAGCAGTAGAAAGCTCCAATGTGTATTTTCTTGATGACACCCTCGCAAGCAACTGGGGAACAACTACGGTCCAGCTTGTTGAGGAGTTGTCTAACACTTTCGAAGAAAGTGCACAAACTAACGTGTATTCAGACCAGTTACTATTAATATCATTATTGTTTTTAGTAATAATGATTTATGTTTTAACTAGAAGGAACACTAAACAAAAAGTTTAAAAGGAGAGTTGATGAAGGGGTATCCAAACGACTTATACATACTTGCATTCGATCATAGAGGCACGTTAACAAAGGGGCTTCTAGGAGTCGAAGGAAGACAACCCTCTGAAGAAGAGGTAGCAAGGGTCTCATCTATGAAAGATATAATTTTTGATGGGTTTCTTGAAGCGAGTAGTAAAGGTATAGAGGGTGGAGACCCCGCAATTCTAGTGGACGAAACATTTGGAATACAAGTTCAAAACAGAGCAAAAGATATGGGTATTAAACTTGCAGCACCTGTAGAAAAATCAGGACAAAAGATTTTTGATTTTGAGTATGGTGATAATTTTGGAGAAAAAATCAAAGAAGTAAATGCTGATTTTGTGAAGATACTCGTTCGATGGAATCCAGATGACGACTCTGAAACAAGACAGATACAAGGGGAAAGAATAAAAACACTTTCAGACTGGCTTGATGAAAATGAGAGAAAGTTTCTTTTAGAGTTTCTAGTTCCTGCATCAGAGGAACAGTTGGCAAGTGTTGATGGAGATCAATCAAGATACGACTCTGAAATTAGACCAAAGTTAGCTGTACAAGTTGTTGAGGAAATGAGAGAAAGAGGAGCAGATCCTGATATTTGGAAAATTGAAGGTTTAGACACAGTTGAAGATAACGAAAACGTTTCACAAGTTATTAAAGACGGTGGAAGGGAAGACGTTATAGCAGTTGTTCTTGGTAGAGGAGCAAATGATGAAAAAGTCAACGAATGGCTTAGAGCGGGTTCTTCCGTTGACGGTTATAAAGGTTTCGCAATTGGAAGATCAATTTTCTGGAATTCTCTTAAAGGGTGGCATGAAGAAGAAAAGTCACGAGAAGAAGCGGTTACAGAGATTGCAGATTCTTATTTAAGTTTTATTTCTGTATATCAAAACGGGAGCTAAAAAATGCCACAAGGCAAAGCAGTTATTGGACAATCTGGAGGTCCAACAGCTGTTATAAATAGGTCACTAGTTGGTTTTATTAAAGAAGCAACTAAATCTGATTTTGAAGAAATCCTTGGCGCAAAACATGGATTAGAAGGAATGCTCAATGAAGATTTTGTTGATCTTGCCAGCCTATCAGAAGCGCAACTTTACGGAATTGGTAAAACACCAGCTGCAGCCTTAGGTTCGGTCAGAAAAAAGCCTACAGAATCTGATATAGAAAAACTTGTTTCAATTTTTGAAAAACAAAACATTAGAAACTTTTACTATATAGGCGGGAATGATTCTGCAGAAACTGCGAATCTTGTCGCAGAGGGAGCAAGTTCTATTGGGTACGAAATGAAAGCATTTCATATTCCAAAAACTATTGATAATGATTTACTTGAAACAGATCACTGTCCAGGCTATGGCTCAGCGGCCCGATTTGTCGCACATGCTTTTCAAGGGGATGATGCAGATAATAGAAGTCTCAAAGGAATCAAAATTAATGTTTTGATGGGTAGACATGCAGGCTGGCTTACTGCTGCAAGCACTCTAGGTAAATCTACAGAAGAAGATGGTCCCCACTTAGTTTATGTTCCAGAAAAAGTATTTAAAATTGAAAACTTTTTAAAAGAAGTTAAAGAAGTATATGATTCACTTGGAAGATGCGTGGTTGCAGTATCTGAAGGTATACACAACGAAGAGGGTGAGTATTTTCTACAGACATATGCGAGTGAAACAGGTTCTGGCTTAGCAGGAAAAACAGATAGTCACGGAAATATTCAACTCTCAGGCTCAGGTGCTTTAGGAGATACATTGACAAATATAGTTTCAGAACATATTGATAGTGCAAGGGTCAGGGCGGATACCTTTGGATATTTACAGAGATCATTTTTGGCCGACATTTCTGATGTAGATGCTGAAGAGGCAGAGAGAGTTGGACAACACGCTGTTGCTGCATCGCAAGACTTACAAAGTGGATCTGTAGTCCTTAAAAGACAATTGTCAGAAACATACTTCTGTGATGTTGATGTTGTAGAGCTGAGTAAAGTTGCAAAACATACAAAAGATATGCCACAAGATTTTTTGGACGAAACTAAACCATATGTCACAAATAATTTTTTTGAATACGCCATGCCATTAACTGGCGGTATAGAACCAAAAACACAAATTTTTGTTTAGATGTCAAAAATAACTTTATCCAGAGATGAATTTGATTCTTTTTGGGAAGCAACTATTCGATATTATGAACTTGATCCCCAAGGGGTGATGCACAACGCTAACCATGTAGCGTTTTTTGATCAGGCAATTACTGCCTATTTTAAGGATATAAATTTTGACTACTTAAAAGATATCGAAGAAACTAAAAAAGATTTTCATACAGTACAGGTATTAGTTCAGTACAACAAGCCCCTCTATTTTGATCAAGATATAGAAATTGGCGTCAAGGTTAAAGAAATAGGAAACTCAAGTATGACTTGGATTATGGGAATGTTTTTAAAAGAAACAGGAGAACTAGTAAGTTCTTGTGAGGCTGTTCATGTTTATACAGATCAAACAACTATGAAACCCACACCTATAACTGAAGAGCTTAAAGAAAAACTACAGTTTAATTAATTGAAACTCTGGCATTAATATTGTTCATATGAACGAGAGAAGATACGATATTGACGCCTTGAGGTCTATTGCAATGTTCTTACTTATTTTTTATCACCTTGGAATTTCATTTACCTCACTCTCTCCGTATATTCTCTTTGTTCAAAATAAAAGAGTTGCTGATGGAATTTGGCCACTACTGAACTTACTAAACACATGGAGAATACCGTTAGTTTTTTTGATTGCTGGAATTGCTCTAAGGTTATCGTTTCAAAAAAGATCACGTCCAGAAATACTTAAAGAAAGAGTCAAGATTCTTGTAGTCCCTTGGCTGTTTGGAACCATTACATTTGCTACAGCTTCTCTCGTAATTGCTGTTACATATTACGAAGGATGGTCACCTGACTCACTATGGTTAATATTTTCTGCTTTTGAATTTAATGGTGTTCATTTATGGTTTCTTTTAAACATCTTGATTTACTGCATTCTGTTAGTTCCTGTTTTAAATTTTATTTCTAATAAAAAGCAAAAAGAAGGTATCGTTTCATTTTTACTTCAAAAACCTGGTGGTATATTTTTATTTTCATTACCCATTATTGCCGAAGGTTATTTTCTAAACTTTCTCAGATTTAATCCAGAGTCGTACTATGGAAATTTTTATAATGAATATGCAAATACAGAGCATGGGCTTTTACTCGGTTTTTTATGGTTCTTAATTGGAATAATTTTAACTTCGCAAGGTGAAGCTTTTTGGGAATCTAATAAGAGAAATTGGCGTATTCACCTAGTTTTTGGAACTGTCTCTTATTTATATAGATGGGAGAATAATTTTCAAGACGGTTATGCACTGGATAATAGGCTTATAGCTTTTGAGTCTTTTAATTTTATATTTTTATTACTTGGCCTTGCTGCAGTTTATTTAAACAAAGACTCACCACAACTTACCTATTATAAAACAGCTGTTTATCCTGTTTACATTGTTCACTTACCTGTACAAATGGCAGTAATGTATTTTTTTGCAGGTATAAATATTCATCCAATAATTAAATTTCCAATTGCGCTGTTCTTGATTTGCTTTCTCTCTTTAACTATTTATCACACTATAAAAAATATCAAACCACTAAGGCCATTGTTTGGTCTAAGGAATAAGTAAAATTGAAAAAAACAAATTTATTAATTTTTATTCTTTTTTTAAGTTTATGTTCAGCCCCTAGCAATGAAGGAGTAGCTTCTCTTTCGGGAGACACCACAACAACCTCAATAATAGAAGAAGAGGATTATCCAATTGTTTTATCTCAGTGTTTGAATGAAGAAAAGGGATACAACATAGCAACACCATTTGACATACAAGATTTAAAAACAACAATTAGTCAACTAAGCAACAGCAAGGAGGAAGAGCTACAGTTGGGGGACGATATTAATTATTGTATTAATAAATACAATCTTTGGACAGATTCATCTGCTTCAAATCCAGAGGAGCTTGCTAAATTATACGACGAAAATCTTGAGTTAGCCAAATGTCTAAGAGGAAAAGGCATAGAGGTTGAAGACCCTAGCCAACAAGAGCCTAAACTTGACTTAAGTGGATTAAAAAAATCAGAAGATGATATAACACCACTGTTACAAGAATGTGGTTGGCAAAAATAAGTATTAGATTTGTATAATAAAAAAATAAAGAAATTAAAAACATAGAAACACTTTATGAAAAAATTAATACCCGAAACAATCGAAAATAAAATTCCAAGTAACAAATTTATCTACTACTTTTGCTGGTTACTAGTTGGGTTCAACTTATTTAGAAGCCTTGAACACATATTTGCTGAAGATGGTGGAGCAGAGTCTATTGCAGGTATTCCACTAAGCAGTTATTCACCTGAAGCTGCAAACAACATTGTTTCAATATTTGCTCAGTGGGGTTTTTCGCAGCTAGTTTTAGCTTGCATTTTGCTTCTTGTTGTTTTAAAAATTAGAGAACTTGTTCCGCTTATGTTACTAATTATTGCTTTAGAAAACATATTCAGAGCAGGAATTGGTTTCTATAAGTCTTTAATCATAAGCGCAGATCCTCCAGGAGCACTTTCTCCCCTTATAGGTTTAGTGACTTTAATATTCTTTTTTATTTCGATAAGAGAAAACAATTAAAATTATGAAAAAATATTTAACTATTTTTTTATTGCTTTTATTTGTTTTTATCTCTGCGTGCTCCTCGTCAGATGACTCACAAGGCGTAGTTTCTACACAAGACTTATCGACCGTCACAACAGTAACAACTATCGCAGAAGATGTTGTTGAAGAAACTTTATCACCTGAAGATGCTGAGCTTTTGTTAGCTAGATGCTTAAGGGATAGAGGATACGATGTTCAAGATCCTAAGAATGATGAAGGTTTAAGAAGTGTTTTAACTCCAATCTTTATTGCAGCTGATGAGAGAGGAAGAACAGAGCTTTTTGAAACTATACAAATATGTGCAGAAGAAAACAATATTCCACTCGGTGATAACTCAGACTTTGAGAATCCAGAAGATGTGGCAGACAGGCTAGACACAGAACTTGAGTTTGCACAATGCTTAAGAGGAAAAGGAATAGAGGTTGAAGACCCTAGCGCAGAGAAACCCCTTAGACCTATTCTTGTTGGCCTTGTACAATCTGGACAATATTTAGAAGACCAAGTCAGAGAAGCTGCTGGTGAATGTTTTGACGACCTTGGACTTGAACCACCACAACAAGATGGAGGATAAAACTAGTTTTCTTTATAATTTTTCTATGTATAAAAAAGCTTCATTAGTGCTTGTCTTTTTAACAGCATGCTCTTTTTTCCAACAAGAAGAACAGTCTGTTGTATCTGTTGCAGATACGGACAAAGGGAAAGAAGCTATTGCTTTAGGAGTTGAACTAGTAGATGATCGCGAAGAGATTTCAGATGAAGATGCACCTTTAGTACTTGTTCAATGTGTTAATGAAGCTGGATATAAATTTAAAGAACCAAAAAACTTTTTAGATTTATACACTACTATTGCATCTTATTTTGAAACAATAACCGAACAGGAGGCTGCGGAACTCTGGGATATAATCGAGGAGTGTGCATTGAAATATAATTTATGGGGTGTAGCTGATGAAAATCAATTTGAAGACCCTGCTCGAGTATCAAAAGAAATTGATAGATCATTATTTATGGCCAAGTGTTTTAGAGAAAATGGGTATCCAAAAGTTCCTGATCCAGATTATTTCAATAGAGAAGTCAGGTTAGATGTTTATATTGACGAAGATTGGGAACTCAGAGAAGATGACCCAATCGTTCAGACATGGCAAGCCTGTGAGGAAACATTGCCAGAGGAATTGAAAGATGAAGAGTGGGATGATTAAGAAATTTAATAAAATAATTTCTCAGAAAACCTACAGGTTTAATAAACTAATCTGATTGGAATAATGATGAAAAACTTACTTAAATTAAAAAACTTATACGTACTAATAGCAGTGGCTGGACTTGCTTACGGAGGCTACTATTTTGGCACTCAAAGTACTGAAACTTCTTCCAATAATAAAACTTTAGAACTTACAACCGTTGCAATAAATAAAGGAGACTTAGAAAAAAAAGAAGAATATAACGGAACTCTGAGGCAAACTAATAGCAAAGTTCTTAACTCGCCCATGTCAGGAGTTGCAACATATATTCCAAAAGAAGGAACAATTATTAACTTTGGAGAAGTTCTTTTTGCTATTGATAACAAGCCTGTGATTTTAGTGGAGGGATCAGTTCCTTTTTATAGAACGCTTGATTTAAACTCTGATCCAGGGCCAGATGTCTTACAGGTTGAAAATGCCCTTGTTTTCTTAGGTTATTCTTCAGAAGATTTTTTACCAGATGAAACTTTTGATGAAGTTACCTCAAGTATGCTTAATCAACTTTATATTGATTACAAGATTGAAACAAAATCTGAAGTTACAGCTGTTGAACAAGTAGCTATTAATCTAAAACAAACTGAAGTTGAAAGCATTGAAGAAACCATTTCTAATGGAGGCACAACACTTGCCGAAGTAAACAGTAAAAAGAAAACTTTGGAAGATTTACAAAAAGACTCAGTGACAACACTTGCCGAAGTAAACAGCAAAAAGAAAACTTTAGATGATGCAATTGAAAACTCTACTAAAGAAAACACAGCTTGGCAGACAGCAACAAATTTAATAGAAGATTACAATCAACAAATTTCGCTTCTTAAAGACTTAACAAACCCAAGGACTATTGCGAAATCTGAACAAACTAGAAAAGATGAAATTAAAAGTTATGAAGATTTAATAGAG